>CAYREA010000202.1:0-8363 GCA_964423075.1 uncultured Rubrivivax sp.
TTCCGCTCGCTGCTGGGCATCAGCTGGATGTGGTTCTTCGGCGCCGTGTTCCTGTCGATGTTCCCGGCCTTCGCGCGTGACGTGCTGCACGGCACCGAGCAGGTGGCTTCACTGCTGCTGGTGGTGTTCTCCATCGGCATCGGCATCGGCGCGCTGCTGTGCGAGATGCTGAGCCGGCGCCACGTCGAGATCGGCCTGGTGCCGCTGGGCGCCATCGGCATGAGCGTGTTTTCCATCGACCTGTACTTCGCCACGCGCGGCCTGCCGCCGGGGGCCGGCCTGACGGCGGGCCAGTTCATCGGCATCGCCGCGCACTGGCGCGTGATGGCCGACCTGGCGCTGCTGTCGCTCTTCGCCGGCATTTACAGCGTGCCGATGTACGCGCTGATCCAGATGCGCAGCCAGCCCTCGCACCGCGCCCGCATCATCGCTGCCAACAACATCCTGAACGCGCTGTTCATGATCGTCAGCGCGGTTCTGGTGGGCCTGATGCTGAAGGCCGGCTTCAGCATCCCGCAGGTGTTCCTGGCCGTGGGCCTGGCCAACGCGGTGGTGGCGGCCTACATCTTCCTGCTGGTGCCCGAGTACCTGCTGCGCTTCATCGCCTTCGTGCTGACGCGCTGCATCTACCGCTTCAAGGTGCGCGGCGACGAGCACATCCCGACGCAGGGCGCGGCCATCCTGGTGTGCAACCACGTCAGCTTCATCGACGCGGTGGTGCTGATGGCCGCCAGCCCCCGGCCCATCCGCTTCATCATGGACCACCGCATCTTCGCCATACCCGTGCTGGGCTGGCTGTTCAAGCTGGGCAAGGCCATCCCGATTGCGCCGCAGAAGGAGGATGCCGCGGCCTACGAGCGCGCCTTCGAGCAGGCGCGCCGGGTGCTGGAAGAGGGTGATCTGCTGTGCATCTTCCCTGAGGGCGGCATCACCAAGGACGGCAGCCTGGGCGAGTTCAAGGGCGGCATCATGAAGATCCTGCAGACCCACCCGGTGCCGGTGGTGCCGCTGGCGCTGCAGAACCTGTGGGGCAGTTTCTTCTCGCGCGCCGAAGGTGGCACGGCCATGGTCAAGCCCTTCCGGCGCGGCTTCTTCAGCCCGGTGGGCCTGGTGGCTGGGCCGGCGCTGCCGGCGGCGCAGGTGACGCCGGCGGCGCTGCGCGAGCGTGTGGCCGGCCTGCTGGCCGTCTGAATCCGGGTCATGCGCCGTGACACCCTGCTTCATGTTACGAAACAAGGGGATGGCATGATGCGCCCATCCCAAGCTGGATTGGAGCCCCAACCATGACGTACCTTCCTTCCCGCCTGGCCGCCGTGGCCCTGCTGTTTGCCGTGGCCGGCGCACCCGCCTGGGCAGCCAGTTCAACGTCCTCGGCCGTGTCCGACAGCATCACCACGTCCATCGGCAGCAGTTCGACCTCGATCCAGAAGTCCAGCGACAGCTCGACCGGCAAGGACGAAAAGGTCGCCGAGGGCGACTACAGGATCGTCGAAGTGGCCGCAGCGCCCACCCGCCCGGGCACGGTGCGGCTGAAGCTGCAGCAGGTGGTGGAGGGCGCCGAACCCGGCAAGGCCGGCGAGTTCTTCCTCTTCATGCCGCAGGAAGCCTACGAGCAGAGCCGGCTCGGCCCCGGCCATGTCGTCACTGCCAAGCCACGGCCCTACGGCCTGCAGTTCACGCAGGCGGCGTCGCAGAAGGCCTTCTTCCTGGTGATGGACGACGAGCAATACCGCGAGCTGCAGACCAAGGTCGTCTCGCTCTGACACGCATGCTGCGTGGCTGGGCCGCGGCCCTGCTGCTTGCGGCAGGGGCGGCAAACTGCCAGGCTGGCACCCTGGGTGTGTGCGAGCCACCCAAGGAACTGAGCCCGGCACAGAAAGACCGCCTGTTCCGCTTCGGCAACGTGGTCAAGGCCGAACTCGAGAAGTCGGGCCAGCGCGTGGCGCTGATCGCCCGCTCGGGCCTGGACCTGGCCCGTTTCGGCGTGCGCTACTCGCACGCCGGCTTCACGCTCAAGGGCAGCGCCGAGACACCCTGGGCCGTGCGCCAGCTCTACTTCGCCTGCGAAGAGCGCCTGCCGCGCCTGTTCGACCAGGGCATGCTGGCCTTCGTGCTGGGCATGAACGAGGCGAACGTGGGCTATGTCTCGGTGGTGGTGCTGCCGGCGGCCGAATCGGCCGAGGTCGAACGGCGCGCGCTCGACAACCGCCACGCGCTGCAACTGCTGGGCGGGCGCTACAGCGCCAACGCCTACCCCTTCAGCGCCCAGTACCAGAACTGCAACCAGTGGGTGGTGGAGATGCTGGCCACCGCGCGCGGCGGCCTGGACGTGAGCACCGACCTGCGCGAACGTGCCCAGGCCTGGCTGAAGGAGCAGGGTTTCCGGCCTAGCGTGTTCGACGCCGGCTGGCGCCCGCTGATGTGGGCAGCCAGCCACCTCGTGCCCTGGCTGCATGAAGACGACCACCCGGCCGAAGACCTGCGGCAGAAGCTCTACCGCGTGAGCATGCCCTCGTCGATCGAGGGTTTCGTGCAGGAAACGCTGCCGGGCGCCGAACGGCTGGAGTTCTGCCACAACGAACGCCAGGTGGTGGTGCGGCGCGGCTGGGATCCGATCACTGAAGGCTGTGTGGCAGGTGAACGCGATACGGTGATTCCGTTCGACTGAAGGGCTTGCCCAGAATACTGTATGTGCGTACAGTATTCTGGTGCTTCTCTCCCCCGCACTTTCTGCTGACCAGCTGCCGCTGGGCTTGCCCCCGGCCGTCTGGCGTGCCCACCAGCTGGGCCGGCCGGCCGCGGCGGTGCTGGCCAGCGGCTTTCCCGAGCTCGATGCCCAGCTGCCCGGCGGCGGCTGGCCGCTGCAGACGCTGACCGAACTGCTGCTGCCGCATGCCGGCGTGGGCGAACTGCGCCTGCTGGCGCCGGTGCTGGTGGCCCAGCAGCGCCAGCAGCACAGCTTGATGTGGTTCGACCCACCGGCCGCGCCCTGCGCCTGGGCGCTGTCGGCGCTGGGTATCGACATGCGGCAGCTGGTGGTGGTGCGTTCGCGCCAGCAACTCAAGAGCCGCGCCCGCGAACGCCTGCCCGCAGCCGACGTGCTGTGGGCGCTGGAGCAGGCGCTCAAGAGCGGCCATGTCGGCGCCGTGCTGGCCTGGCTGCCGGCGCGTCTGCCGGCCGATGCGCTGCGCCGCCTGCAGCTGGCCGCGCAGGCCCATGGCGGCGTGGCCTTCCTGCTGCGCGATGCGGCCCTGCGCACGCAGCCCAGCCCGGCGCCGCTGCGCCTGCTGCTGAGCAGCGCCGGGCCCGACCTGCTGCGTGTGGCCCTGCTCAAGCGCCGCGGCCCGCCGCTGGCGCAGGCACTCACATTGGCGCTGCCGCAGGTGCTGTCGGCGCCGGCCCTGGCGCGTGCGCTGAGGCCGGTGGCGCCCCCGCACGAAGCCGAGGCCGTCCCTTCCCTGTCCTCATGAACCCGCTCCAGGAGACTCCATGTCCACCACCCCGCACGCCGTCGGCCTCTTCGACGTGAAGATGACCCCGCAGCCCGCCAGCTCACCCACACCTGGCGCCGCGCTCGGCCGCATGCTGCTGGACAAGCGCTACCACGGCGACCTGGACGCCACGGCGCAGGGCCAGATGCTCAGCGCCGGCACAGCCACCACGGGCTCGGCGGGCTACGTGGCCATCGAGCACGTGGTGGGCCGCCTGCACGGCAAGAGCGGCAGCTTCGTGCTGCAGCACCATGGGCTGATGAACCGCGGCGCGCCGCAGCTTTCCATCGTCGTGGTGCCCGATTCCGGCACCGGCGAACTGCTCGGCCTGGCCGGCACGATGGGCATCCGCATCGCCGAGGGCAAGCACTACTACAGCTTCGACTACACGCTGCCCTGAACCTCCGCCGCGTGCTGCCCGTGAGCGCCCCATGCTCTGGCTGGCCTTGCACCTGCCGCAGCTGTCGCTGGAAGCCTTCTGCGCCACGCTGAGTGAAGACCTGCGCCAGCGCCCGGTGGTGCTGATCGCCGAGCACCGCGTCCAGGGCGTCAATCGCGCCGCGGCCGAGCACGGCATCAAGCCGGGTGCCCAACGCGCCACCGCGCTGGCCCTGGCGGGCGATCTGCTGGTCGCCGAAGCCGACCCCGCGCGCGACGCCGCCGCGCTGCGCGCGGTGGCCTACGCGGCGCTGGCCTTCACGCCTTCGGTCAGTGGGCATGACGCGCAAACCGTGCTGATGGAGGTGCAGCCCAGCCTGCGCCTCTTCGGCGGCCTGCCCGCGTTGCAGCAGCACCTGCGCGCGGCCCTGGCGCCGCTGGGCCACCACGTGCAGATGGCCGCCGCGCCCACCGCGCTGGGCGCGGCCTTGCTCGCGCAATGGGCCCCGCGCGGCCGGGGCGACCTGGTGCTGGGCCCGCAGGCCACGCAGCTCGAAACGCTGCAGGCCCTGCTCGACGCCGCGCCTGTGTGGCTGCTGGGCCCAGGTCGTGAACATTGGGAAGCGTTGCAGGGCATGGGCCTGCACACGCTGGCTGACCTGCGCGCGCTGCCGCGCGGCGGCCTGGCGCGGCGCTTCGGCGCCGGCCTGCTCGACGATCTGGACCGTGCGCTCGGCCAACAGCCCGACCCGCGCCGCTGGCTCACGCTGCCGGCGCAGTTCGACAGCCGGCTGGAGCTCTTCAGCCGCGCCGAGAACACCGACCAGGTGCTGCACGCCGCCGCCGTGCTGCTGGCGCGCCTGGTGGCCTGGGCACAGGCGCGGCGTGCGCGTGTGGGCGCCTTCACGCTGCGCATGCTGCACGAGCGCCAGCGCCAGGCCGATGTGGCGCCGACCGAACTGCACGTCGAACTGGCCGAACCCGCGCTGGACCCGGCCCATCTGCAGCTGCTGCTGCGCGAACGCCTGGCCCGCGTGGCGCTGGCCGCACCCACGCTGGAGCTGCAGCTGCAGTGCCGCCACCTGGTGGCCGCGCCCGCGCCCAATGCCGAACTGTTCCCCACCCGGGCCAGCGAAGCCGAAGGCCTGACGCGCCTGCTGGAGCGCCTGCGCGCGCGCCTGGGCGACAGCCAGGTGCTGCACCTGCTGCCGGTGGCCGATCACCGCCCCGAGCGCGCCAGCCGCGCCGTGCCCGCCACCGGCGGCGGCGCCAACCTGCCAGCGGCCACGGTGGCGGCGGCGCTGGCCGCGGCGAACTCAGCGCTGCCGCTGCACCGGCCCACCTGGCTGCTGCCCGAACCGCTGCCGCTGGCCGAAGCCGAAGACGCGCTGCCGCTGCTGGACGGCCGCCCGCTGCAGTTGCTGAGCGGCCCCGAACGCATCGAAACCGGCTGGTGGGACGGCGACACCGTGGCGCGCGACTACTTCATCGCCCAGGCCGAAGACGGCTCGCTGGTGTGGGTCTACCACGGCCGCCTGGGCACGCCGCGCGGTGACGCCAACTGGTTTCTGCAGGGCCGATTCGCCTGACGAAGCGTCAGACCTCGCGCCGCTCCATCAGCAGCTTGCCGATGCCATGCGGGAAGGCCGTGTTGGCATGCACCACCTGGTAGCCGAAGCGGCGGTAGAAGTCGGGCGCCTGGAAGCTGAAGGTCTCCAGGTAGAAGACCTTGCAGCCCCGTTCGCGGGCGCGCTGCTCGAAGGCCTGCATCAGCTGCGTGCCCATGCCGCTGCCGCGCCGCTTTTCATCCACCCACAGCTGTTGCAGCTCGCAGGCTTGGCCCCAGGTGCGGCCGACGGCGCCGCCAACCACCCCGCCGTTCTCGTCGTGCGCAAAGCAGCCCAGCGCGCGCACCTCGTGCAGCGGCGCGGCGGCCTCGTTGAAGTCGCCCAGGCCCTGGTCGACCGCGGCAGCGTCGGCACGCGGCAGCGTGTCGTCGTGCAGGCTGAGGGTCGGTGCCTTCACAGCGTGATGACGAAGCGAAGCCCGCGCTTGTGGCCGTACACCGGGCCTTTGTCGAACTCTTCCAGCAGCACGCCACCGTTGGACGTGATCACCCGCTGCGAGGCCAGGTTGTCGAGGTCGGTGGTCAGCTCGATGCGCGACATGCCCACGGCGCGCGCCTGCGGCAGCAGCAGGCCCAAGGCGCGTGTGGCGTGGCCCAGCCGGCGTTTCCACGGCGCAATGGAATAACCCACGTGCCCCAGCACATGCGACGGCAGCGGGCCGTGCCCCGGTGCCCAGCGCAGGTTGATGGCGCCGACGAAACCCTCGTCGTCCCAGATCCAGCGTGCCAGGCTGGGCAGGCGCGGCTGCAACGAGCCGTCGGCCAGCGTCACGGGTGGGCCACCGCCCTGCGGGTTGTCGGTCAGGGCCAGGTAGGCGCCCGCGTCGGCGGCGATGCGCTCCAGGCATTCCTGCGCCGCGGCGGCACCGCGGATGTTGTCGGGTGACCAACCGCGCTGCAGCGCGTCCACGTGCCCGGGCAGCGTCTCGACGGACGGCAGCACCAGGCGCGTGGCCGTCCCGCTCAGGGCGCCGAGCTGTAGTTGGCCGGCAGCCACTGGTATCCCTTGCCGTCGGCGCGCAGCTGGCCGATGCCGGGGAAGGACACGTGTGCGATGGCCACGTAGTAGCCCTTCTTCGCCGCCTCGGCGTAGTTCTTCTGGCGCTGCGGCATCGCGGCCTTGGAATCGACGTCGAACTGGATGGTGGCCGAAGGCATGGCGAACTGCACCGCCGCCACGTGCATCAGGTCGCCCCACACCACGAGCTTGTTGCCATCGCTCTCGACGACGTAGATCGTGTGCCCCGGCGTGTGGCCACGCGCGGGCACGCCCCGGATGCCGGGCACGAGCTCGGTCTCGCCATCGAAGGGCTTGAACTTGCCGCTGGCCACGTAGGGGTTCAGCGAAGCCATCGCGCCCTGGAAGAAGCCCTTGGCGTCGGCCGGGGCCTTCTCCATGTTGGCAGCGCTGAGCCAGAAGTCGCCCTCGCGCGTGTCGGCACGCACGGTGGCGTTGGGGAACACCGACTTGCCCTCGGCCATCAGGCCGCCGACGTGGTCGGGGTGCATGTGGGTGACGTAGACCTCGTCCACCTGCTCGGGCTGGTAGCCGCTGGCCTTCAGGTTGGCCACCAGCTTGCCCAGCGTGGGCCCGAACAGGCCGGCGGCGCCGGTGTCGATCAGCACCAGCTTGCTGCCGGTGTTGACGAGGTAGCCGTTGACCGAGGTCTCGACCGGTGCCTTCAGGTAGGAACGCGCCAGCAGGCTGGTGATGGTCTGCGGCTGGATGTTGGTGAGCAGCTTGTCCACCGGCAGCTTGACGGTGCCGTCGGACAGCGCGGTGACTTCGAAGCTGCCCAGCTTCATGCGGTACCAGCCCGGCGCCTGGCCCTTGGCCAGCGGGGCTTCGGCATGGGCGGCCGTAAAGGCGAGGGCGATGCAGGCGCCGGCAAAGGCGCGCGCGAGGCTGTTCATGGGGACTGCTCCTGGCCGTGAATTCTGTAGGGCGGCGCAGGATATCGCAGCGCCCTCAGCGGCGCTGGAGCACGCCCAAAAGCCAGCGTTCGAGGGCCTGCACCTCTTCCATGCACACAGAATGCTGCATCGGGTAGTCGTGCCATTCCACCGGTTGGCCGAAGGCCTGCAGCTGGTCGCGCGCGGCGCTGCCGCGGGCCAGCGGCACCACACCGTCGCTGCGGCCGTGGGCCAGGAAGACCGGGGTTGCGGCATTGGCGGCGTGGCGCTCGGCTTCGGTGGTGGCGGCCAGCGGCAGGTAGCCCGACATGCCGACCAGCCCCGCCAGCCGCTTGCCGTGGCGCAGGCCGGCGCCCAGCGTGATGGCGCAGCCTTGCGAGAAGCCGGCCAGCACGATGCGCTCGGACGGCATGCCCCGCGCTTCTTCGCGCTCGAGCAGTTGCTGCACCAGCAACATCGACTCGCGCAGGCCGGCTTCGTCCTCGCGCCGCACGAGGTCGGTGCCAAAGATGTCGTACCAGGCGCGCATCGGCTGACCGCCGTTGATCGTCACCGGCCGCACCGGAGCGCGCGGGAACACCCAGCGCACCGGGCCTACAGCCGATAGGTCCAGCTCGTCGGCCATCGACAGGAAGTCGGTGCCGTCGGCGCCCAGGCCGTGCAGGATGACGACGGTGGCGAGCGGATCCGCGCCGGGGTGGAGTTCGATGGTCTGCAGGCTCATGGGTGGTGTGTCAGTTCACTTCAGTAGTTCAGGCCCATGGCCGAGCGCACGTCCTTCATGGTCTGGCGCGCCACCGTGCGGGCGCGCTCGGTGCCCATCTCGACGATCCAGTGCACCTGCTTCGGGTTGGCCAGGTAGCTCTCGGCGCGTTCGCGCCACGGCTGCTGCTGTTGGACGATGGCGTCGATCACCGGCTGCTTGCAGTCCAGGCAGCCGATGCCGGCGCTCT
>CAYREA010000203.1:0-8328 GCA_964423075.1 uncultured Rubrivivax sp.
TTCAGGCGCTGGCTCTGCGCGCTGACCGCGCTGCCGGCGACGTCGAAGATGCGGAACATGCTCATGGTTCAGCTCCCTGGATCAGGCCTGGTGGTGGGACTTCATGGCGTCCAGCGTGGTGCGCACGCTGCCGTTGATGAAGCGCAGCGTGGCTTCGTACTTCACCGCGTTGTCGGCGAAGGCGCTGCGCTCACGGTCCATGTCGACGCTGTTGTCGTCCAGGTTGGTCTGCGCCGGCACGGCGTAGCGCAGCGCGGTGGGCAGACTGCCGCCGCTGCCACCCATCACGTTCTGGGCGATGGTCTCGCCGGTGCCGGCCGCACCGGTGGCGGCGCGCAGGGCGGAGGCGAAGTCGAAGTCGCGCGCCTTGTAGCCGGGGGTGTCGGCGTTGGCGATGTTGCCGGCGATCAGGCGCTGGCGTTCGGCGCGCAGCACGAGAGCCTGGCTCTGGAAATCCAGCTGCTGGGTCAGGCGAGGGATCATGCGGCGCTCCATTCCCGGCAGGGTCCGTCGGGCATGCGGGCATTCTGGAGACGCGGGCCGTAGAAGATGAGCCCGAAAAGAGGCGCCTAGGCCGGCCATTTCCGCCCACCGCATCTTGCAGGCCCTGCCTACATTGGGCAGCGTGAACAGTCCCTCGCTCCGCCCTGCCCTGCCCGCGCTGGCGCTGCTGCTGGCCTGCGCCGCCCAGGCACAGACCGCCGCCGTGCCGCCCGCGGCCATGCAGCGCGCGCTGGCCCTGGCCCAGAGCGTGGCCGCCGCCATCGCCCCGCAGGATGCGCGTGTGGTCGCTCTGCCCGGCGTGGCCGACCCGCGCCTGATGCTGGCGCCTTGCGCGCAGGTGGACGTCTACCTGCCCGCCGGTGTGCCGCCCTGGGGCCGCACGCGCGTGGGCCTGCGTTGCACCTCGGGCCCGGTGCGCTGGAATGTGTTCATGCCCATCACCGTGCAGGTGCTGGCCCCGGCCCTGGCGCTGAACACCGCGCTGCCGGCAGGCGCCCGCATCACCGAGAGCCAGCTCCAACGGGTGCAAGCCGACTGGGGCGCGCTGCCGCAGCCGCCCTTTGCAGCGCCCGAGTCGCTGCTGGGCCGCACCCTGGCGCGCCCCGTGGCCGCCGGCCAGCCGCTGCAGGCCGGCGACCTGCAGGCGCGCCACTGGTTCAGCGCCGGCGAGCCGGTGCGTGTGCTGGCCAGCGGCAGCGGTTTTGCCGTGGCCAGCGAAGGCGTGGCGCTGACACCGGGCGTGGAAGGCCAGCCGGCGCGTGTGCGCGTGGCCGGCGACCGCGTGCTCGTGGGCCGCGCCACCGGTGAACGCCAGGTCGAGGTAGGACCGTGAAAGCAGACGTAACCGCCATCCGCCCAGAACCCCTCAAACAGGGGGTGCGGACAAAATCTTCATGGTCGGGGCTAAAGTCCGCGCCGCCGCCGTCCGATAGTGCGTCTATGTCATTGGGCCAACACGGTTCCCGTGCCCCAGGCAGGAGTCCAACATGAAGATCGGTTCCATCGATACCAAGGCGCCCGCCACAGCGCCAGCCGTCGACCGCAAGACGGGCAACGGCCCTTCGAGCAAGACGCCCGACGTGCCCAGCACCGAGGTGGCGCTTTCGCCCGCCGCGACCAGCCTGGGCGACGTCAGTGCCGACCCGACGTTCGACAGCGCCAAGGTCGAACGCATCGCCACGGCCATCCGCGAGGGCAAGTTCACGGTCAACGCCGAGGCCATTGCCGACAAGCTGATCATCAACGCCGAAGAACTGCTCGGCCGCCCGTTCAGCTGATTGCCGGAGACGCGTTCACATGATCACCACGCCGGAAGAGCGTCGCGCCGTGATGCAGGTGGCCGAGCTCGAGCGCCCGCTCAAAGGCGTGGAAGATTGCCTGACGGCGCTGGGCATGGCCCTGCACCGTTCGGACGCGCAGGCCGTGGAAAGGGTGGCTGCCGAACTGCACGCCGCCCTGGCTGCCGCCGTCGACCATTTCGGCCGCGCCGCACGCAGCGGTGGTGTGCCCCCCGTATTGCGCCAGCGCCTGGCGCACGCCAGCGGCCAGGTGGCCGCGCAGCGCGAGGCCCTGGCCCGCGCCACCGCCTCGCTCGACCGTGCCATCGATGTGCTGATGCCGCGCCCTCAGGGCGGGCCCGTCGGCCTGTATTCGCAAGCCGGCAGCAGCGAGCGCCTGGCCCGCCCGGGCGGCAGCCTGCTGGCCTGATCGCCCCCCTGGCGGCCGTGGCCGCCACACCGCCCCCACTCCCGTTGACGAAGCCGCCCGGCTAACGCGCCAGGGCCTGCACGCCGTCGACTTCCTGCACCAGCGCCTGCCCCACCTGCTGGCATTCGCCCAGCGTTTCGAAGTCGCGCCGCACCGCGCCCTGCAGGCCCGCCAGGCGGGACTGGGCCCGCTGCATGTCCGGCAGCTTCTGCGGCACGATGCGGCCGCTGCGCGCGGCCATCTGCAGCTTCAGCTGCGCATCGGCATGGTTCTGGCGCAACTGCGTCTTGCAGCTTTCCAGCTCCGGGTCGAGCCGCGGTGCCGAGGCCGGGGGCGGCGGTGTGTAGGCTGCCCGCTTCACCGGCGTGGGCGGCAGCGCCGGCACACGGCGTTCAGCGGGCCGCTCTGCGGCACGCACCGGGGCCTTGGCGCGCAAGGGCGGCGGGCTCACAGGCACGGCCGCGGGTGGCGGCGGGGGCGACGCCTGCACCACCGCCGCCGGCACCAGCCGCTGCAGCAGTTCACGCTCGGCCGCCAGCTCGCGCACCAGCGTGTCACAGGGCTCGCCGCTGGGCGCGGCCTCGTCCATGGCCGCGGTGATGCGCGAGCGCAGCGCGTTCAGCCGGCTTACCAGGCCGGGCAGTTCCTGATGCCCTTCGCGCTGCAGCTCGGCCAGCGGCGGCATGAGGCGGTTGAAGTCGCGCGCCACCCCGGTGGCGCAGGCCGTATCGGCCACGGCGTTCTGGGCCTGGGCCGCGGCGGCGAGCGCCACCAGCAGCAGGGAAAGAGCGGCAGGACGCAGGGCGGTGCGGAACATCGGCGCGGCGGGTGGTGGTGGCAACCCCGCAGTCTGCATGGCGCCAACGGTTACCGTCCACCCGGCCACCGATTCGCGGGGCCAGGAACGTATCAGAGCGTGAACGCCCGGCCGCTCAACGCGCCAGCGCCTGCACATTGGCGCGTTCCTGCGCCAGCGCATTGCCGAGGTTCTGGCATTCACCCAGCGAGCCGAAGTCACGCTGCGCCATGCTGCCCAGGTTGGACAGCCGGCCCTGCGCGCTCTGCAGCGCCTGCGCCTTCTGCGGCGTCATGCGGCCACTGCGTGCGGCGAACTGCAGCGCCTGCTGGGCTTCGCCGTGGATCTGCCGCACCTGGGCCTTGCAGCCCTCCAGCCGCGGGTCCACCTGCCCCATGCGCTGCACCGCGCCCTGGGCCTGGTTGATGAAGTGGGCGGTCTGCTGGCAGTCGGCGAACGAGGCGCCGTCGCGCGAGATCAGAGCCACCATCTGATTGACGCGGCCGTTGATGTTCTGGAACTCGCCGAACTCCGGCGGCGAGACGCGGCCGGTGCGCTGCTGGTTCTGGAACTGCTGCTGCAGATCGCCATGGGCGCGCCGCACATGGCTGCGGCAATCGTCCAGGCGCGGGTCGGTGCGGGGCTGCTGCGGCGCGACGTAGGCCGCCTGTTGCGCTGGCATGGCAGCCGGGGCCGCGTTGCGCGCCTCGGTGTAGCTCGCGCGCAGCTGCTGCGCCTGCGCGCGCAGCTCGGCCACGGTCTGCACCAGTTGCTGGCATTCCTCCAGCGACATCGCCTCGCGGCTGAAGATCACCACCTGCTGCAGCAGCAGGGTCTGCAGCAGGCGGCGCGCCATCGCCTTGCCCTGGGCGGCGACGTTGCCGCCGTCGGCCAGGCTCAGCATGGCCTGCTCGACGTCGCGGAAGCTCAGGCGCAGGTCGGACGAGCAGGCGCGGGCGCGTGGGTCGGCGCGCGCCGGCGCGGCGGCCATCTGCAGGCTGGCGGCCACCACCTCGGGTGGCGGCTCGGGTGCGGGCCGCGGCGCGGGTTCGCGCACCGGCGCAGCGGGCACGGCCGCCAGCGCCACCGGCGGCGGGGCGCTGCGCGCGGCTGCCGCGGCCACCAGGCCTTTCAGCGTGTCGCGTTCAAGCGCCAGGTCTCGGCCCAGTGCCTCGCACTGTTCGCGCGTGGGCGACGCCGACTGCATGGTGGCCGTGGTGCGCCCGCGCAGTGCATCCAGCCGGCTCGCCAGCGGCCCGAGATCGGCCTCGCTGGCGCGGCCCTCCTGCCGGGCCTGGGCCAGGCTCTGCACGACGCCGTTGAAGTCCTGCGCGACACCGTTCAGGCAGGTCAGATCGACCACGGGTGCTGGCGGGGGAGGAGGAGGAGGCGGCGGCGGCGGGGGTGGTGGCGCAGGGGCCGCGACGGCCGGTGGCGGTGCCAGCGCACGCGCCGTGGGTTCAGCCGGCGCAGCGGCCGGCGCCTCGTTGCCCAGCAGCCTGGCCAGGCGCTCGGCCTCGCCGTCGATCTGCGTGGCCAGCTGCTCGCATTCGGCCTCGCTGCGCGCGTTGCGGCGCAGGCTGTCGCGCAGCTTGCCCTGCTGCGCTTCGAAGGTCTGCAGGCGCGCCACCAGCACCGGGTTGACCACGCTGCGTTTGCGCGCCGCCTCGAGCGTCTGCAACAGTGCGCCCAGCTTGTCGCGGTTGGCGGCGGTGCACCCGGCCTGGGGCGATGGACTGCCCGCCTGCGCGTACGCGCTGCCGCCCAGGGTGGCCAGCAGCAACGGGACCAGGGCAAGCGGGACAACAAGTCGTGTCGATGGCACGGCGGATCCGGTGGGCGGGCGTGGCGCGCAGTCTGCAATGTGCACGCCGCGGCCGCCGCCGCGCATCCTTACAAATGCGCACAAATCGTGGCGCAGTGCCACAAAGCAGCCGCGCCGCGCGGAACCCCGCGCAGGCTCAGAAGGTGAACGCCAGGCGCAAGCCGCCCCAGTGCCTGCCGGCCACGGTGATGGGCGCCGAGGCTTCCTTCATCACCACGAAGCGGCCGCCGCCCATGTCGCGGCGGTAGGTCTGCAGCAGGAACGGTCGCTCGTTGCGCGCCGATGCCAGGCCGGTGCGGTCGTTGAAGATGCGGCGGTTGCGGCAGTTGGCGGCGTTCCAGGTGCTGTCGCCCGGGCGCTGCGGATGGTTGTACTTCTGGTTGTGGCAAGGCACGTAGCCGTTGCGGTCGACGGCGATGCAATACACCACCTTGTCCGACAGCGACAGCAGCTTCTCCTGCACCTGCGGGAACAGGCGCTCGGCCAGGCCGACGAAGCGCGTGGTCACCTGGGCCGGGTTGCTGCCGGCCACGGGCTGGTAGGCCTCGTCGAAGAGTTCGGCCTTGCCCATCGTGCCGGTGCGCAGTGCGTCGTCGAGCAGCTGGCCGATCTGCGCGGCGGCCTGCTGGGCGGCGCGGATGTAGGGCGTGTCGTCGGTCTCGATGCCGCACTCGGCCAGGCTCTCGATGAGCTGCTCGCTCACGGTCAGGAAGCTGTCGGTGCGTGCCAGCGCGTTGTCCATGGCGCCGGTGGTGCGGCGCATCTCGCCTTCGATCTGGCCCATCTGGCCGTCCAGGCCGGCGCACACCTCGCGGCTGCCGTCGCTGGCCTGCTGGATGCGGCGCACGCCCTCGCCCACCACGGCCAGCGCGCGGTGCACGCTGCCGTGCTGCTCGGCCGTGCCTTCGCGGCTGACCTCGCGCGCCAGCGCGTCGATGCGGGTGCCGAGTTGCGCCACCGTGCCCATGATGGCCTTGGACGAGGCTTCCACCTGCCCGGCCAGGGCCTTGACGGCATCGGCCACCACGCCGAAACCGCGCCCGGCATCACCGGCGCGCTTGGCTTCGACGCTGGCGTTGAAGGCCACCAGGCGCGTCTGCAGCGCGATCTGGGTGATCTGCTGCGCCGCTTCGGACACCTCGCGCAGCGTGGCGACGATGCCGTTCACTTCGGCGCCCACGCCCTGGATCGCGTCGCCCACCTGGGCCACGGCCGCCAGGCCCTGCGACACCTCGGTGCCGATGCCCGACTGGGCGCGCACCACCTGGGCCAGCTGCTGGGCCAGCGCCTGGATGGCGGCGGCCTGGGCGGCGGCCACTTTCTGGGTGTCGTCCAGCACGCCGCGCACCTCGGCGGCCTCGCGGCCGAGCGACGAGGTGCGCTGGCTGATCGACGTGATGGCGCGCACCAGCTCGGCGGTGCTGCGGCCGGCGGCACGGTCGTTGGCGGGTGCGGCGGGGCCCGAGGTCTCAGGCGCGGCGCGGCGGAAGAGCTTCAACATCAAGGTTCTCCCGGGCTCTGGGGCCCGCTGGGTTTCACCACTCGCGCAGACGGGTGCGCAGGCGGGCGATGGACTGGCTGTGAAGCTGGCAGACGCGGCTCTCGGTGACACCGAGAACGGCCGCGATTTCCTTCAGGTTCATGTCGTGCTCGTAGTACATGCTCATCACGTACTGCTCGCGCTCGGGCAGGTTCTTGATGGCTTCCACCAGGGCTTCGCGCATGCGCTGGTCCTGCAGGCGGTGCACCGGGTTGGCATCGGCGTCGGCCACGTGGCGGTCGAGGTAGTCGTCGTCGCCGTCGTCGCCGCTCATGTCTTCCAGGTAGATGAGCTGGGTGCCGCGCACCTTGCCCAGCAGCTCCTGGTATTCCACCAGCGACAGGCCCATCTCGCGCGCGATCTCGCCTTCGCTGGGCGCGCGGCCGTGGCGCTGCTCGAGCTTGTGCACGGCGGCTTCGATGCTGCGCTGGTGGCGGCGGTCACCGCGGCTCATCCAGTCGTTGCCGCGCAGCTCGTCGAGCATGGCGCCGCGGATGCGCTGGGTGGCGAAGGTCTCGAACTGCACGCCCTGCGCGGCGTCGAAGCGCGTCAGCGCGTCGGAAAGGCCGATCATGCCGACCTGGATCAGGTCGTCGAGTTCGACGTTGGCCGGCAGCTTGGCGATCATCTGGTGCGCGAGGCGGCGCACCAGGGGGCTGTACTGCTTGAGCAGTGCGCCGGCGTCGAGTTGTCCCTTGGCGGTATACATGTTGGTGCCTCTAACGGAAAGCGGGGCGGGAGGAATTCGGGGCTGCGGCATGGTGCAGCGGCAAGGCCGGCTCGGCGGCCTCGTCCAGCGCCAGTTGCGCGGCCAGCAGCTGCGACAGCGTGAGGTCGGCTGGCGCCTGCAGGTCACCGGCCGGGTCGATCAGGGCGCTGGCCCGCAGCGTGGCGCCCAGGAAGCTGTCCAGGCAGTCGGCCAGGCTCTGCGCGATGGCCGGTGCGCGCGGCGAATGCGGCGCGGCGGCCAGCAGCAGGTCATAGGTCATCAGGTCCAGGCGGCGCGCCAGCAGCTTGGCGCTGGCGTAGGCGTGTTTGATGCTCTCGGGATGGTCGGCGCCCAGCAGCAGCACACGCGCGGCGCGGTGCTTGAGCAGGCGCGCCAGGTCGGCGGCATCGGCGTGCAGCAGCAGCACCTCGGCCTGCGGCGCGGCCTGCTGCAGCGCGCTGATGAAGCCGGCCGACGAGCCGCGTGTGTCCACGTAGGCCAGCGGCAGGCCGCGTGCCGGCAGGTAGCTCACGCGCGGGGCGATGGTCTCGATGGCGGCGGCCAGGTCGACACCGGCCAGCTCGTGCGGCGGCGGCGAGCTGGCGGCGGCGTCCACCACCAGCACGCTCTTGCCGCTGTGCGCCAGCACCGCGGCCACGCGGTCGAGCACGACGCCGCTGAAGGCGACATGCGGGTTGGCCGCCAGCGGCAGCACCTGGCAGCGCCGGCCCGCAAACAGGCGGCGCAGGCCGTCGGCCTGGTCCAGCGGCATGCGCTGCGAATTGGGATAGAAGTCGCGCATCGGCTTCAGGCGTGCAAGGCGGCGGCGGCCAGGGCCTGGCTGGCGGTGGGCAGGCCGGCGAAGATCAGGTTGACGTCGTTGCCGTCCAGCTTCCAGGCGGCGCCCGACACGGCCTTCAGCGAACGCGCCACCAGCGCGCTGGCCGACAGGCGGTGCCAGTCTTCCGGCACGCGCTGCCCATTGGCCACGGCCAGCACCTTGAGCTTGTGGCGGATCATCGAATCGAGGGCCGGGCCCAGCTTGACGGCTTCGTCGAGCTTGGACAGCACGATGCCGCGGCAGCTGGAAGCGGCGTAGGCGGTGAGCTGGTCTTCGATGGTCTCGCCCTGGGCCGAGGCGTTGACCACGAGCAGGCGGTTGATGGCGCGGTGCGACAGCATGTCCAGCAGCTCGCGCGTGCGGGCATCGCGCTGCGCCATGCCAGCGGTGTCGATCAGCACCATCT
>CAYREA010000204.1:0-8293 GCA_964423075.1 uncultured Rubrivivax sp.
CGCTGGTGGGTGCCACCACGCGCGCCGGCATGCTGACCAACCCGCTGCGCGACCGTTTCGGCATCGTGGCGCGGCTGGAGTTCTATTCAGCGGAAGAACTCACCCGCATCATCACGCGCAGCGCCGGGCTGCTGAAGGTGCCCACCGACGCCGCCGGCGCGCTGGAGATCGCGCGCCGCAGCCGCGGCACGCCGCGCATCGCCAACCGGCTGCTGCGCCGCGTGCGCGACTACGCCCAGGTCAAGGGCAGCGGCAGCATCGACGCGCCGCTGGCCGACAAGGCGCTGAAGATGCTGGACGTCGACCCGCTGGGCCTGGACGTGATGGACCGCAAGCTGCTCGAAGCCGTGATCCACCGCTTCGACGGCGGCCCGGTGGGCCTGGACAACGTGGCCGCGGCCATCGGCGAGGAGCCGGGCACCATCGAGGACGTGATCGAGCCCTACCTCATCCAGCAGGGCTACCTGCAGCGCACGCCGCGTGGCCGCATCGCCACCGCCGCAGCCTGGCGCCACCTGGGCCTTGCCGCGCCCACGCGCGCTTCGGACGATCTCTTCGACGCTTGAGTGCCGCGCGCCGCGCAGGCGCCGATTTCGCCGTGAACGCTGTCACACCAAGCCGCCCGGCGTGACGTTTCCCGGCGTGCAGTAACCAGGGCTTGCATTCGGCGGCCTCAAGTCCGGCCGCGGGCAGGCCGATACACCAGGTGAACCGGCGGCCGCCGCGAGTTTCCATTGGGAAGCCCGGGCGCCGCCACCCCGAACGCAAACCTGGTGACCGGCATGTTGACCCAGCGATCCCGCGGATTCACGCTCATCGAAGTGATGGTGACGGTGGCCATCATCGCCATCCTGGCCGGCGTGGCCTTGCCCTCGTACAGCGCCTACATCCAGCGCGCCAAGGTGCCGCCGGCACTTGACGGCCTGTCTTCCTACGCCACGCGCATGGAGCAGCGTTACCAGGACACCGGCTGTTATGCCGGCGCCTGCAGCCCGGTGGGCGCCACCTGCGGCGTGGCGGTGCCGACGGTGGCGAACTTCACCCTGACCTGCGAGCTCACGAACGGCGGCCAGGGCTTCACCGCCACGGCCACGGGATCGGGCCCGGTCGCGGGCTACACCTACACGGTCAACCAGACCGGCGCCCGCGCCACCACCGCGCACCCGAAGGGCACCAACGCGAACTGCTGGTCTTCCAAGGGAGGCACGCAATGCGACGGCTGACCCTGCAGCGCGGCCTGACGCTGATCGAACTGATGGTGGCCTTCGCCATCGCGTCGCTGCTGGCGCTGACCGCGGCCCCCTACTTTGCCGACTACGGCATCAACGCCCGCCTGCGGGAGGCCGGCAACGTGGCCTACGGCGAGACCCTGTACGCACAGAGCGAAGCGATCAAGCGCAACCGCGCGGTCACCATCACCACCACCGCCGACGGCACGATCACCGTGGCCGACACCTCCGGCGCCACGCCGGTCACGCTGCGCACCCGCGTGGTCTCCTCGGACGTGGTGCTTCCCGCCGCCGCGGTGACTTTCAACACCGCCGGATGGCCGACGCCGCTGGAAGCCACCTCGATCGACCTGGCGCACGCATCGATGACCTGCGACAACGACCACCGGTGCCCGCGCCTGCGCATCGAGGCCGGCGGCGCCGTGCGCCTGTGCGGCAACAAGAACAGCTGCTGAGGGCCCGCCATGCACCACCGCCGTTTCCACACCCAGCGCGGCTTCGGGCTCTTCGATGCGCTGATCTCGCTGGCCATCCTGTCCTTCGGCATGCTGGCGATGACGCGCTTCCAGACCCGCATGGTCGCGCAGACCACCGAAGCCCAGTCGCGCCAGATCGCCACCCAACTGGCTGCCGAACACATGGGCACCGTGCTCGTGGACGTGGACAACGCGGCCTGCTACACGGTGCCCTTCTCGGGCACCTGCAGCAACACGGGCGCCAAGACGCGCACGGCCGCATGGGCGGCGCGCGTGGCCAGCGCACCCCTGCCCGGGTATGTGTCAACCGCGGTGGAGCTGAACAGCGCGACCGGCCGGATGACCCTGGCCATCAGCTGGACCGGCAAGGACAGCTCCGAAACCCGAACCCTGAGGACGGTGACCGATGTACGCCCCTGACACCCCACGCCGCAACGCGCCGCACCGGCAACGCGGCCTCTCCATGATCGAGGTGATGGTGGGCATGGTCGTGGCCCTGCTCGTCGGGCTGGCCGCCGCCGGCACGGCGATCTCGTTCTCCGCCTCTCAGCGGCAAGGCATAGGCAGCGCCGGCTCGATGCTCAACGCCTCCACGGCGCTGGCCGCGATCCGCGACGACGTGGCCAGCGCCGGGCTGGGCTTCTTCGGCGACCGGCAGTACCTGTGCAACACGCTCAACTTCAGCATCGGCGACGTGGCGCTGACCAACGGCACCGACTTCGTGCCCCTGCGCCTGGCCAGCGGCGGCAGCGAGATCGATGTCGTCTGGGGCCTGCAGGTGGCCTCGGGCGCCAACGTGCTGCTCGCGAAAGCGACCAGCGGTGCGACCTCGGCCGAGGTGCGCTCGCTGCTGCCGGTGTCGGCCGGCCAGGCGGTGCTGATGGCACCGCCGTCGACGGGCATGCCCTGCCTCGTCCGCACGGTGACGGAGGTCACGGCTTCGACCGACGAGACGTCGCAGACCTTGAGCTTCGGCAACGTCGGCAAGTACAACAAGGTGGCCTTCTCGACGATGCCCGACTTCCCGGTCAACGACTACCCGGACATCGGGCGCGTGGCGCTGCTGGGCGACATCCACTGGTCGCGCTACATGCTCACCGGCACCACGCTGCAACTGCAGCGGCCGATGGACGGCACCACGGTGGACCTGGTGAACAACGTGCTGGCCTTCCGCGCCGAGTACGGCATCAGCTCGGACGCACCCGGCTCCACCGCGCTGGAGTCGTGGACGCCCGCGACCGGGGACTTCGCCACGCTGACGCCCACCACGCTCAAGCGCGTGCGCGCCGTGCGCGTGGGCATGGTCACGCGCAGCCCGCTGCCGGAGAAGGCCGACAGCAGCGGCACCTGCCGCGCCTCGTCCAGCAAGCCCACGGATCCGTTCGATCCGAGCATCGAAATCACGCCCGACGTGACCGACTGGCAGTGCTACCGCTACCGCACCGCGGTGGTGGTGGTGCCGCTGCGCAATCTCGTGATTGGGATGAAGCCATGAGAACCCACCGCCTGCCCCGCGCCGCACAACGCGGCGTGACCATGCTGATGGTGCTGATCCTGCTGACGGTGATGTTGATGGGCGGCCTGGCGCTGGCCCGCATCACCGAGGTGAGCACCTCGGCCTCCGGCAACAACAGCTACCGCGAAGCCTCACTGCAGGCCTCGGAGGTGGGCGTGAACACCGCCTACGCGGCGATCAAGGCGCTGTCCAACGAAGAAGTCAACAGTGGCGGTTGGTACTGGGCCTCGATCCAGGCCACCGATGCCGCCGGCCTGCCCGCCGTCACCATGCCCAGCGCGACGGAGGTGGTGGTGGGCGCCTACAAGGTGCGCTACGTGGTCGAACGCATGTGCTCGCAGACCGACGTCACCGACACGCTGCGCCAGTGCCTCGTGAAGATGGTGCCGCAGGGGGAAACCTCGGTCTTCGGCAAGGAGTCGCCCGACCCGCCGAATTCGCGCCAGTTCCGCATCACCGTGCGCGTGATGGGTCCCAAGGACACCGAGACCTGGGTCCAGTCGCTGATCACCAAGGGGTTGTGACCATGAAGACCGCCGCTCAACTCGCCGTCAGCGCGCTGGCCCTTGCGGGCCTGCTGGCCGGCACCGCCTCGCAGGCCACCAACCTGGCGGAACTGCCGCTGAAGGCATCGGTGCTGGCCAAGCCGAACGTCATCTTCGGCATGGACGACTCCGGGTCCATGGACTCGGAGCTGATGCTCTACAACAACGACGGCGCCTTCTGGTGGGACTACGACGACAAGTCCGGCTGGGGCACCGACGGCGGGCACCCGAACCCGGCGTTGCGCACCATCACGACGACCTGGTTCAACAGCGCCGGTGACTCCAGCTCCAAGTGGCGCAAGATGGTCTACCTGTTCCCCAATGGAACCGGCACCGGCAACCGCGTCTACACCGACTCGCAGAACGACCACTTCGCGATCCTGCCGACGCGCCAGTTCGCCTTCCTGCGCTGGGCCGGCATCTACAAGGACACCGCCACCGGCACCTACAAGTCGGCGCCCACGAATCCGGCCGACTCGCCCACGCACAACCCGATCTACTACAACACGCTGGTCAACTACGCGGCCTGGGCGCCGGCGCAGCTCAGCGGCGGACCTGTGACGCCGGCTGCGGCCACCATCACGGCGGCCAAGTCGCACCCCATACACGGCGGGAACGTGGTCGACCTGACCGCGGACGTGGCGCGAACCACCGACGCCGACAAGGTGTTCACCGCCTTGCCCGGCATGCGCATCCCCGGGGGCTCGCGCAAGAACGTCTGCAACTCCAGCAACGGCAGCTGCGCGGGCTGGGTCGACGTCGCTGCCGACGAGAACGCGGCGTCCAGCAAGGTGACGCGCGTCGCGATGGCCTACTACCCGGCCACCTTCTGGGTGCGCGAGGCCTGCACGCCCGAAAACAGCAGCGCCGCCGACGACACCTGCACCTACGTGCCGGGCAGCACCACCGTCACGCTCAAGCGCTACCAGATCAAGTCCGGCAACACCTTCCCGTCTGGGCGCACCTACACCGCCGAGATGCAGAACTTCGCCAACTGGTACCAGTACTACCGCAAGCGCAAGCTGATGCTGTCGGCGGCCATGGGCGAGACCATGGAGAACCTCACCGGCATGCGCCTGGGCGTGGTGGCCTTCAACAGCCTGAGCGGCGACGTGACCATGTACGACGCCGACGCGACCGCGGCCAGCAACAACAAGCTGCGCGTGGCGGGCATCTTCTACGAAAGCAACGGCAGCGGCGGCACGCCCACGCGCGAGACGCTGAAGTACATCGGCGGCCAGTACGCACGCACCGACAAGGACGCAGCCGGCAACTACAAGGTCGTCCAGTACGCCTGCCAGCGCAACAACGCCTTCATCGTGACCGACGGCTTCGCCAACAACTCCAGCGTGACGCCGCCGGGCTGGGACACCGGCAAGGACGCCAACAGCTGGGGCAGCGGCGCGCCCTATGCCGCCGACTTCACGCACAACGGCATCCTGGCCGACCTGGCGCTGCGCTACTACACGAACAACCCGCGTTCGGACCTCGCCGCCGGCAAGCTGCAGTCGACGCCGCGCGACACGAACCAGAACCTGCACATGAACACCTTCGGGCTGACGCTGGGCGCGCGCGGCACGCTGTTCCTGGCCGAGGACACCGCGGCGCCGACCACCACCGCCGCCTGGCCCGACCCCAATACCAACCGCAGCCCCACCTCGGTGGACGACCTGTGGCGCGCCGCGCTCAGCGGCCGCGGCAAGATGTACCTGGCCACCACGCCGGAAGAGACCGCGCTGCGCATCCGCGCCGGCCTGGAAGAAATGGCCTCGCTCGTAGGCGGCCAGGGCGGCGTGGCCGTGAGCGCGGTGAACCTGGACCGCAGCGACGGCAAGGCCTACCTCGGCTACTACAACCAGCGCGGCTGGACCGGCGACCTGGAGCAACGCAACATCAACCCCGCCGACGCGGCGATCTCCAACACCGTGAACTGGCAGGCCGCGACCCAGATCAACAGCGCCAGCTGGTCCGGCCGCCTGATCTTCACCGCGGCGAGCAGCGCCGGGGTCGAGTTCAGCAACGCCAACGTCGGCGCGACCGTCAACCCCGACACCACCGCCTTCCCCGACTCGAATACCGTCGTCAACTTCCTGCGCGGCAGCCGCAGCGGCGAAGGCGACACCGTGCGCCTGCGCACCAGCCTGATGGGCCCGGTGGTGAATGCCGAGCCGGTGCTGGGGCCGACTGCCGACCAGACCGTCTACGTGGCTTCCGGTGAAGGCATGCTGCACGCCATCAACACCACCAACGGCAGCGAACGCTGGGCCTTCGTGCCGCCGGAGATGCTGGCCGAGGTGGGCAAGTCGGTGCAGCGCGGCTGGGCCTACCGCACGCTGCTGGACGCCACGCCGGCGCTCGGCAAGCTGCAGAACGGCAGGCGCATGCTGATCGGCGGCCTGGGCGCCGCAGGCCGCGCCTACTACGCCCTGGACGTGACCACGCCCAAGTCCGCCGACATCGCCGCGGCGACCGCGCAGTACAAATGGTCCTTCCCGGTGACCGCCACCGACAAGGCCAACATGGGCTACACCACGGGCCGCCCGGTGTTCGCACGCACCAGGCTCGACGACGGCACGCTGGCCGACGTGGTGCTGCTCACCTCCGGCTACGACAACGGCACCACCATCGGCGACGGCAAGGGCCGCATGTGGATGCTGGACGCCGCCACGGGCACCGTGCTCAAGTCCTTCATCACCACCGCCGGCACCGCCGGCACCGCCGAAGCCGGCCTGGCCCACCTGTCGGCCTACCGCGAGAGCGACGGCACCGTGCGCTACGCCTTCGGCGGGGACCTGCTGGGCAACGTCTGGAGCTTCGACCTGCGCAGCACCGGCGTCGGCGTGCACACGGCCACCCAGGTGGCGGTGCTCAAGGACGGCAGCGGCAACGCGCAGCCGGTGACCTCGGCGCCCGAGCTGATGAACATCAAGGGCCGCCGCGTGGTGCTGTTGGGCGCCGGCCGCCTGCTGGACATCGGCGACTTCGGCTCCACCTCGAACCGCAGCGTCTACGCCATCGCCGCCGACGGCGCCACGATCACCGACGTGCGCACCACGTTGACCGCCCGCACCTACGCGCGCGGCGCCAACCCGGAAGTGACCGGCAGCGCGCCGAACTGGACCACCGGCCGCGGCTGGTACATGGACCTGCCGGCCGGCGAGGAGATCAACACCGACCCCACCGTGGCGTACGGCGCGATCGTCTTCGTCACCAACAAGAACGGCGGCTCGAACTGCGCCCAGCAGTCCTACCTGTACTACATCGACGCCACCAGCGGCGGCGTGCCGGCCGGATCCACCGACGGCAGCATCTCCGCGCTGCTGTCGTCCGAAGCCACCTCGTCCCGCGCGGTGGTGCTGCGCGACTCGTCGGGCCGGCTGCACGCGACCTCGCAGCTGTCGGACCGGAACATCCGCGTCAAGACGCTGCCGCTGGGCGACAAGATCGACCCGGCCAAGAACGCCTGGCGCGAGATCCGCCGCTGAACTCCAGGCCGAAGCTTCAACCCAGAGGGTCACCCGCGAGGTGGCCCTCGTCGCTCCAGCCCACCAGGCTGAGGCGTTCGCCGTTGAACAGCAGCCGGTTGATGCTGGCGTTGCCGATCTGCCAGCCGCGCGGCGCCTGCAAGGCCACGCCCACCGCGGCGCGGTACAGGCAGTCGAGCACGCCGCCGTGGGCGACGATGGCGATGGTCTGGCCCGGGTGCGCCGCGGCGCGTTCGGTGACCACGCCGACGCAGCGCTCGTAGAAGCTCTCCAGCGCCTCGCCGCCTTCGGGCCCGGCGCCGGGCTCGCGGCGGCGCCAACGCGACACTTCCGCCGGCCACAGCCTTTCGATGTCGGCGTAGGTGTGGCCCTCGAAGACGCCGAAGCCACGCTCTCGCAGGCGCACGTCGCTGGTGATGGGCGCGTGGGTCGCGTCGGCGATCGCCTGTGCCGTGGCGTGGGCACGCGACAGGTCGCTGCTGTAGATCGCCGCGATGCCTTCGCCCGCCAGCGCCTGCGCGGCGCGTTCGGCCTGCCAGCGGCCGGTGGGATTCAGCGGCACGTCGAGCTGGCCCTGGATGCGCTGCTCGGCATTCCAGGCCGTCTGGCCATGCCGCAGCACGAACAGCAGGGTCGGTTCGCGCAGCTCAGCCCCCGGCGTCGATGAGGCGCTGGTTCAGCGTGTAGGTGCCCGAGAACGTGGCCTCGCCCAGCACGCGGCCGGCGAGCTTCTCGCGCACCTGCGGGCCGGTGAAGATGCCCTCCAGCGGCAACCGCGGGATGGCCACGGCGTAGAGCGTGAACACGTAGTGGTGCACCAGCGAGTCGTTCCAGGGCGGGAACGGCCCGTCGTAGCCGAAGTAGTTGCCCGCCATCTCGGCGTGGCCGGCGAACCAGCCGGTGTAGTCGTTGAGGCCGTGGCGGATGTCGCCCCGCGCCACCGGCCCGGGTTTGCCGCGCGGCGTGAAGCCGCGGCTGAACTCGCCCTCGGCGATCTCCATCGGCCGCGGCGGCAGGTCCACCAGCACCCAGTGGAAGAAGT
>CAYREA010000205.1:0-8255 GCA_964423075.1 uncultured Rubrivivax sp.
CCGGCCACGGTGAGCAGGCGCTGGTCTTCCTTGGTGTAGATGTCGTTGGTGACGACGACGAGATCCCAGCGCTCGCGCATGTTCTTGCACAGCATTTCGACCAGGGTCGTCTTGCCCGAGCCGACCGGCCCGCCCACGCCCACGCGCAGCGGGGGCAGCTTCTTGGTGCGGCCGGGGATGTGGTGCAGCTTCGTGTTCATGCGGGGCATGATGCACGAAGCGTGCAAGCCACTATTTCATCGAGTAGCCGCGCCCGTCCATGCAGGCTTCAACAGCGCGGTAGAACACGCTGGCATCGGCCATCGCCGAAGGCTGCGTGGTGGCCCAGCGGTTGCAGTCCTGGCGGTCGGCCTCGGTCTGCTGCGCGCTCTGGCCGTTGCGCGGGTAGATGATGGGGTCGGGCCTGCTGGGCGGGATCTTCACCGGCGGCGGGCCTTCTTCCACCACCACGGCCGGCCGCTCGTGCACGATGACGGGTGGCGGGCCGTAGTACACCGGTGGCGCCACCACCACCCAGCGCGGGCCATAGGGCCGGTACCAGTGATCGCCGTGGCGCCAGTAGCGGCCGCCGCCGACGCTGAGCGTCACCGCGCCGCGGGGCAGGGTGTTGACGTAGCTGCCGTAGGCCGGCCCGCCGTAATAGCCGCCGATGGGGATGCCGACGCTGAGATCCACGGAAACACCACCGCGGGCGTGGGCGGCCAGGGCGGTGCCGGTGAGCAGCGCGCCCAGCAGTGCGGCGCGAATCAGGGTCGTGGTTCGGTTGGTGCGCATGGCGGCCTTCCGTTGATTCGATGTCTCCATCGGACCTGCATCATGCCGCCCACGTTCCTGCACCTGCAAGTTGGCCTTGCAAAGATTCGTGAACGCGCGGCGGATCAGGCCGTTATGCCCACCTGCAGCGTGGCCACGTAGCCACTGCTGACGTCGCCCGTCACCGTGGCCAGCTGGGTGGTGGCGCCGTCGCTGAACACGTTGTCGCTGGCCAGCGAGATGGCGGCCAGGTTGGCCGTGCTGCCGGTGTAGCCCGAGGTGGCGTAGACGGCCTGGCAGGTGGCCGCCGGCAGTGCCAGCTGCGAAGTCTTGAGCTTGTTGCTGTACTGCGTGGCGGTGGTGGTGCTGCGGTAGATCTCGAAGTGCATGTGCGGCCAGCGTCCGCTGTAGCAGCCGGGCACGATGGTGGTGAAGCTGGCCACGCCGCTGCTGTCGGTGGCCTGCACGCCGCGCAGGTAGTTCTCGGCGGTGACGCCGCTGCTGTACATCGAATAGCGGCCGAGTGCGTCGCAATGCCACAGGTAGATGGCGTAACCCGCCAGCGAGGCGCAGCTGGCACCGGTGTTGACGAGCGTGAGCCGCACCGTCAGCGGCACGCCGCTGGCCGTGCCGCTGGCGCCGGCGATGCTGCTGCGGATGTCGCTGCGCACGATGCCCGACAGCGTCAGTGCGTTGGCGATGCCGCCGCTGCTGCTGTTGGAGCCGTCGCCCGGGTAGGGGCCGGCGGTCTCTTCGGGAATCACGCTGCAGCTGCCGCTGTTGGTGGTGCCGCCACCGGTGGTGGTGGTGCCACCGCCCGTGCTCGTGGTGGTGCCGGCCGCGTCGTCGTCGCCGCCACCGCCGCAGCCGGAGATGCCGCCCAGGGCCAGCAGCCCGCCGGCCGTTGCACCGCCGGCCAGCATCCAGCGCAGGGCCCGGCGCCGGTGGGCGGCCTGCTGCAGCAGGCGTTCGAGGTCGGCGCTCAGGCCTTGGTCGTGGTCGTGCATCGGGGGCTCGGTGGGGGTTGTGACGCCCCGCACTGTGCCCAGCGGGTGTTTCCGCCGTTCAGCCGCTTGATGTCGGCGCCGACACACTCGGCAGCAGCAGGCGGGCGCGCAAGCCGCCTTCGGGGCGGTTCTCCAGCGTCAGCCGGCCGCCGTCGCGTTCGGCCAGGTCGCGCGCGATGGCCAGGCCCAGGCCGTGGCCCGAGCGCGCGTGTGAGGTGGTTAGGCGCACCCAGGGGCGGAAGGCCAGCTCCAGCTGATCGGGCGGAATGCCGGGGCCGCGGTCGTCCACCGTCACCAGCACGCCGGCGGCGTCGGCACGCAGCGCCAGGCGCGCGCTGCCGCCATAACGCAGCGCGTTGCCCACCAGGTTGGCCAGCACGCGCTTCAGGGCCGCGGGCCGCGCCAGCGCGCGCAACTCTGGGCCTTCGGCCAGCGCGGCGTCGTGCCCGGTGCTCTGCAGGTCGTCGGTGAGGGCGGCCAGCAGCGCGCGCACGTCCACCACCTGGGCCTGGCTGCCTTCACGCTGTTCGCGCAGCACGTCCAGCGTGGCGTCGATCATCTCGCTCATCTCGTGGATGTCGGCGTTGGCGCCGTCGGCCAGCGCCGGCTCGGCGTCTTCCAGCCGCATGCGCAGGCGCGTGAGCGGCGTGCGCAGGTCGTGCGAGACCGAAGCCAGGTGCATGCCTCGTGCGTCGAACTGCTCCTGCAGGCGCTGCGCCATGGTGTTGAAGACATGGGCCGCCTCGCGCACTTCCGCCGTGCCGCCGCGCTCGTCCAGCACCGGCGGCGGCCGGCCGCGCGCCAGGCCCTGGGACAGATCGCGCGAGGCACGCGCCAGGCGGCGCATCGGGGCCGACAGCCAGCGCGCGCCGAGCGCCGCACCGAGCGCGATGACCAGGCCGCGCAGGCCGTAGTCGAGCCACAGCACGTTGTTGGGCAAGCCCCCCGGCGGGCCGCCGGGCGGTGCGCCCTGCGGCGGGCCGGGGTCGAGCGGGCCGCCGGGCGGCAGCGAGCCGAGCGTGGGCATGTGGTCGGGCTTGAGCCGCTCGGCCACGCTCGGGCCGCGTTCGCCCATGCCCAGCGGCATCGACAGCGTGAAGGCCACCAGGTGGCTGGCCACCAGCGTCACCCACAGCAGCACGAAAAGGCGCAGGCCCAGGGTGTCGAAGCGGCGCCAGTTCATGATTCCACCGGCACGTCGAACAGGTAGCCCTCGCCGCGCAGGGTGCGGATGACGGGCGGCTCACCCAGTTTGCCGCGCAGGCGCGACACGGCCAGGTCGATGCTGCGGTCGCTGACCTCGGTGCCGGGGGCGCGTGTCAGGTCGAGCAGCCGGTCGCGCGTGAGCACGCGGCCGGGGTTTTCGACGAAGGCGTTGAGCAGGCGGTACTCGGCCGCAGACAGCGCCACCACCGCGCCGTCGGGTGCCAGCAGCTGGCGGCGCAGGCGGTCGAACGTCCAGCCGGCGAAGCGCAGTTCGGCACCGTTCTTCGCCGATGAGGCACCGGGCGCCTGGCCGCGGCGCAGCACGGCCTTGATGCGCGCCACCAGCTCGCGCGGCTCGAAGGGTTTGGCCAGGTAGTCGTCGGCGCCCAGCTCCAGGCCGAGCACACGCGACACCGGGTCGCCCTGCGCGGTGAGCATGATCACCGGCAGCCCGGGCTGCTGCGACTTGGCCCACTGGCACAGCGCCAGGCCGTTGTCGTCGGGCAGCATCAGGTCCAGCACCAGGATGTCCAGCTGTCCCTGCGGCAGGCGGCGGCGCAGCGCGGCGCCGTCGGGCGCGGTTTCCACCTGCAGGCCGTGCTGCTGCAGGAAGCCGGCCAGCAGCGTGCGGATGGCGGCGTCGTCGTCGACGACCATGCAGCGCGGCAGGTTCACGACCGGAACAGGCGCGAGTACTGCGCCTCGTGCTGCGCGCTCAGGATGGCGAGCATGGGCGCGTGGGCCTGGCGTTCAGCGTCGGGCAGGGCCAGGGCGGCTTCGACGGCGGGCGGGATGTCGCCCGCCAGCCGCGACAGCAGCCGCTGCGCCGCGGCCTGGCCCAGCGGCACGGCCTTCATCGCTGCCTGCGCCATGTTCTCGGCCCAGCCCCAGGCGTAGGCCAGCAGTGCGTCACGCGCCTCGGCGCCGGCCAGCGTGGCCGCCAGCGCGAAGGCCACCGGCCACAGCGGTGCGGGTTGCAGCGCGGCCAGCGTGGTGATGCGGGGGTCTTCGGCGTGGGCGCCGTTGCGCAGCCAGTCCAGCAGCGAGCGGCCCATCTGTTCGGCCTGGGCACGCAGCTCGGCGCTTTCGCGCGTACAGCGCAGCCACTGGTTCAGTTCCACCACCCGCGCCGCGTCGTGCGCCTGCCAGGCGTTGCAGGCCTGGGCCAGCGCGGGCAGGTCGCTGCGGGCCAGCGCCAGCTGCAGTTGTGTGGCCAGCCAGTCGGTGGCCTGCGCTTCGCCGGTGACGAGGCCGGCCTCGACTGCCGCTTCCAGCCCTTCCGAATAGCTGAAGCCGCCCACCGGCAGGGCCGGCGAGGCCAGCCACATCAGCTGCAGCAGCGTCGCCGGCGGCGGGTTCATTCAGTGCCCGTGGTCGTGATCGTGCCCATGGTCGTGCGCGTGCCCGTGGTCATGGTCGTGGTCGTGGCCATGGTGGTCGTGGTGTTCGTGCCCACCCTCGTAAGCGCCACCCTCGGGCTCGAAGGCGGCGTTCTCTTCCGTGACGATCAGGTGCATGCGCCGCAGCAGCGAGGCCAGCACGGGGTCGGGTTCCAGTTTCAGGTGGTCGGGCTTGAGCTCCACGGCCACATGCCGGTTGCCCAGGTGGTAGGCGGCGCGCAGCAGGTCGTGCGGGGCGCCGTGTTCGGGGCAGGGGCGCACCACCAGCACCGGCTGCGGCGCGCCCAGTACGCGCACCAGCGAACCGTCTTCCACCACCAGCACGTCGCCGCCGCGCACCGAGCTGCCGCGCGGCAGGAACACGGCCAGCGTGCGGCCGGTGGAATCGGTGGCGTCGAAGCGGCTCTTCTGGCGCACGTCCCAGTTCAGCTCGACGCTGGCGGCGCGCTTAAGCAGGGCCGGGGCCAGGCCGCGGGCCTGGGGGATGAGCTTGTTGGCGGTGAGCATGGGGCTATTGTCGTCGGGCAGCTTGTGGGCCGAACCCGGCACCAGTTCACACACGGCGGGCTCGTGCCCAGATGCTACGAGATGCAAGCTGTAGCAGAATGTGTGCATCCCGGATCGCAAGGGTGGCCTCTTGGTCAGTTGCGGTTCGTGGCGCCCTCGGCGGGGAGGCCCTTACAGGCCCGGTCGTGCGGCAAGCAGTCAAGCCATTTCAGCAGCCCCAGCGGCTGCGCCCTTGCCACCCAGGGACCATCATGAGTTTGCTCTCACAGTTCACCGTGCTCATCGAGCGACGCCGCCTCTTGCGCGCCGCCGTGGCCACGCTCACGTCATTCAGCCTCTTCGTTTCTGGCTTCGGCCTCAGCCTGGCCCATGCCGGGCCGCGCGGCGAGCACCGCGAACAACGCGAACACCGCGCCTTCAAGGTCGCTCGCGACCTCGACGACCAGGTGCGCGGCTTCGGCCACAAGCGCAACCGCTGGGCCCGCGACATCGGCGGCGTGCAGCATGTGCAGGCCGTGGTCGTCACCGACGGCAGCGACCCCACCATGCGCGGCCTGCGCCAGTACGTGCGCCGCATCGGCGGTTCCGTGCACGCCATGCAGCCTTCGCTGAACACGATGACCGTGCAGGTGCGCAGCAGCGACATCGCCCGCATCGCCGAGCGTGACGACGTGCTCAGCGTGTCGCCCAACCGCCAGACGCAGCGCACCTTCAGCACGATCGAAGCCGTCACCGGCGCCACCGCGGCCAGCGTGCGCAGCTACAGCAGCAAGTCGAGCTACAGCGGCATCGACGGCACCGGCGTGGGCATCGCCGTGCTGGACAGCGGCGTGATGAAAACGCACACCGTCTTCAACGGCCCGTCCGGCGCCCGCGTCAAGCGCAACGTCAGCATGCTGAACACCACGGCCGCCAACTGGGCCAGCAATGCCGGCAGCGACAGCAGCCTGCAGCCCGGCAGCCTGGCCCTGACGACCTACGAAGCCCTGGTGGCCAACGACAACGCGCTGCTGCACGACGGCTACGGCCACGGCACGCACGTGGCTTCGGTGGCCGCCGGCCGTTACTTCGCGCCCAAGGCCGGCAATGCGCAGGACATGAACGGCATCGCTCCTGGCGCCAACATCTACGACGTGAAGGTGCTGGGCGACGACGGCTTCGGCACCATGAGCGACGTGCTGGAAGGCATCCAGTGGGTGATCTACCACGCCAAGGAATACAACATCAAGGTGATGAACCTGAGCCTGGCGGCCCAGTCCACCGAGACCTGGCAGACCGACCCGCTGTGCGCCGCCGTGCGCAGTGCCGCGGCCGCGGGCATCACCGTGGTGGTGGCGGCCGGCAACTTCGGCACCAACGCCAATGGCCAGGAAACCTACGGCCAGATCGGCTCGCCGGGCAATGACCCGAGCGTGATCACCGTCGGCTCGGCCCACATGCAGGGCACGCTGGCGCGCGGCGACGACACCATCAACAACTTCAGCTCGCGTGGCCCCACCCGCAGCAGCTACGTCGACGCCCTGGGCGTGCGCCGTGTCGACAACCTGCTCAAGCCCGACCTGGTGGCGCCGGGCAACAAGATCATCGGCGCTGCGGCCACCTCGTCGCTGACGATGACCTGGAACAAGCTGGCGCGTGACCACGGCAGCTCACTGGTGGCACCGCTGGGTGTGGCGGCCAATCTGAACGAGACGCAGATGATGCTGAGCGGCACCTCCATCGCCGCCCCGGCGGTGGCCGGCGCCGCCGCACTGATGCTGCAAGCCAACCCCGGCCTGACCCCGCCGCTGGTGAAGGCCATCCTGCAGGTGACGGCGCAGCCGCTACCGGGTGCCAACCTGCTGCAGCAGGGCACGGGCATGCTCAATGTCGACGGCGCCGTCAGCGTGGCCAAGGTGCTGCGTACCGACCTGTCGACGGCCATCGCCGCCGGCACCATCCTGCCGGGCCAGACCATGCTCGCCGCCGGCAAGGTGATGCCGCCGGCCTACACCGTCAACAACGGCGTCGGCTTCAACTGGTCGGGCCTGGTCACCGTGGGCGGCCGCCAGATCGTCACCGGCACTGCGCTGATGAACTTCCAGCCGATCTACGACCAGCGCATCACCTGGGCCGGCAAGGTCGTGCGCTTCCGCTCGCCGGTGTACTGGTCGGGCATCGGCATCGCTGCCAACACCTACGTCAAGTCCTTCACCGACACCGCGCTGTGGAACAAGCAGCTGCTGACGGCCGGCGTGCAGAGCGTCACCGCGCTGGCGGGCAACACCTCGCTGTCGGGCAAGACCGGTGCTTTCATCCCCACGGCCACGCTGTCCTCGTGGTCGGCCAGCGGCCTGATCCTGAGCGAGGGGCTGATCCTCAGCGAAGGCCTGATCCTGAGCGAAGGCCTGATCCTGAGCGAGGGGCTGATCCTGAGCGAGGGCCTGATCCTGAGCGAAGGCCTGATCCTGAGCGAGGGGCTGATCCTGAGCGAAGGCCTGATCCTGAGCGAGGCTGCCACCTTCGGCGAACGCTGATCGGCGTCTGACATGAAAACGCCGGCCGGGTGCAGACCCGGCCGGCGTTTTTTTTGGGGCGGTCAGAACAGGAAATAGCGCTGCGCCAGCGGCAGCACCGTGGCCGGGTCGCAGGTGAGCAGTTGCCCGTCGGCCCGCACGCGGTAGGTCTGCGGGTCGATCTCCATCCTGGGCAGGTAGGCGTTGTGCACCATGTCCATCTTCTTCACGCTGCGGCAGCCGTGGGCGGCCGACAGGCGCTTCTTCAGGCCCAGCTCGTCGCCGATGTCGCCGCGCATCGCGCTGCCGCTGACGAAGGTGAGCGAGGTGGCCGGCACCACGCGGCCGAAGCTGCCGAACATGGGCCGGTAGTGCACCGGCTGTGGCGTGGGAATGGACGCATTGGCATCGCCCATCAGCGCCGAAGCGATGAAGCCGCCCTTCAGGATCAGGCTCGGCTTGACGCCGAAGAAGGCCGGGCGCCACAACACGATGTCGGCCCACTTGCCCACTTCCAGGCTGCCCACGTCGTGGCTGATGCCGTTGGCGATGGCCGGGTTGATGGTGTACTTGGCGATGTAGCGCTTGACGCGGAAGTTGTCGTGGCGGGCGTTGTCTTCGGGCAGCGTGCCGCGCTGGCCCTTCATCTTGTGCGCCGTCTGCCAGGTGCGGATGATCACCTCGCCCACCCGCCCCATGGCCTGGCTGTCGCTGGACATCATGCTGATGGCGCCCAGGTCGTGCAGCACGTCCTCGGCGGCGATGGTCTCGCGGCGGATGCGGCTCTCGGCGAAGGCCAGGTCCTCGGCGATGCTGGCATCGAGGTGGTGGCACACCATCAGCATGTCCAGGTGCTCGTCCACCGTGTTGGCGGTGTAGGGCATCGT
>CAYREA010000206.1:0-8203 GCA_964423075.1 uncultured Rubrivivax sp.
GCACAGGCCGTGGAAGGTGCCGATCCACATGCCGCGCACGGCCACCGGCAGCATGCCGGACAGCCGCGTCAGCATCTCCTTGGCGGCCTTGTTGGTGAAGGTCACGGCCAGCACGCCGCCGGGTGACACCTGGCCCGTCTGCAGCAGCCAGGCGATGCGCGTGGTGAGCACGCGGGTCTTGCCCGAGCCGGCGCCGGCCAGGATCAGGGCCGGCACCGCAGGCAGCGTTACCGCGGCCAGTTGTTCGGGGTTCAGGTTCGCCAGCAGGCGCGGATCCGCAAGGTGCATCGACCGATTCTAGGAGCGTGCCTGCGTGCTGCCGGCCAGCACCTGCTGCATCAGCTCGGGCAGGCGCTCCAGCGTGTGCTCCTTCTGCAGCAGCGCGCGCACGCCGTGCAGCGTGGCCTGGCGCCGCATCTCGTCGGTGATGTAGCCCGAGCTGATGATCACCGGCAGCGCCGGGTGCTCGCGCGCCAGCACCGCGGCGAACTCCATGCCCGACATCTGCGGCATGTTGTGGTCGCTGACGACGATGTCGAAGGGGCCCAACAGGTCGGCCGGCTGCTGCAGGCGCTGCAGCGCCTGCGGTGCGGTGCTGCACAGCGTCACCAGCCAGCCGGCGCGCTCCAGCAGCGCCTGCGTGGTGATGGCCACCACCTCGTCGTCGTCCACCACGAGCACGTGGCGGCCACGGCCCGAGCCGGGCACGGCCTCCGGGGCCACCACCTCGTCGGCCGGCAGGCTTTCCGGCTGCACCAGCGGCAGCAGCACGTGGAAGCGGCTGCCCTGGCCCGGCGTGCTGTGCACCACCAGCTGGCCGCGGTGGCCGCGCACGATGCCGTGCACCACGCTCAGGCCCAGGCCCGTGCCCTGCCCCACGGGCTTGGTGGTGAAGAAGGGGTCGAACAGGCGCTCGCGCGTGGCGGCGTCCATGCCCACGCCGTCGTCGGCCACCCACAGGTGCGCGCTGTCGCCTTCGGGGCGCTGCGCCGCACCCAGGGCCAGCGCGGCGTCGGGGTCCAGGCGGTCCAACCCCACCTCGATGCGGCCACGGCCCTGCGGCAGCGCGTGCCAGGCATTGGTGCACAGGTTCATCAGCACCTGCTGCAGCTGGGTGGCGTCGGCGTCGGCGCGCAGCGGCTCGGCGGCCAGCGCCGTGTCCAGCCGCACCGCGGCGGGCAGCGTGGCGTCCAGCAGCTGCAGCGTTTCTTCCACCACCGGCCGCAGCGGCTGCACCTGCAGCGCCTGCGTGCCGCGCCGGCTGAAGGTGAGGATCTGCTGCACCAGGCTGCGCGCCCGCAGCGCGGCGCGCTGCAGCTGCGCCAGGCTGTCGCGCGCCGCATGGCCCGGCGGCAGCGCATCACGCGCCAGCGCGGCGTTGCCCAGGATGGCGGCCAGGATGTTGTTGAAGTCGTGCGCAATGCCGCCGGCCAGCGTGCCCAGCGACTCGATCTTCTGCGCCTCGCGCAGCTGCTGCTCCAGCAGCAGGCGCTCAGTGTCGCCCTGCACCCGCTCGCTGATGTCGCGCGACAGCACGATGCAGCGCGGCACCTCGCCCGCGGCCACCGGGCGGCGCGCTGCCGAGACCTCGAACCAGCGCCGGCCCTGCGGCAGCGTCAGCTCGTAGCGCAGCCCGCCGGCGTGCCCCTGCTCGTGCGCCAGGCGCACCGTCTGCATCATCACCGCCGCCGCCTCGGGCGGCAGCACCTCCGCCACGTGGCGGCCGATCTGCTGCGCCGCCGGCATCACCAGCAGGTCGGCGCGTGGCGAATGCTGGCCGCGGATCAGGCCCTCGATGTCGATGTCGAACAGCAGGTCGGGCACGGCCTGCAGCGTGGCCGCCAGCTCGTGGCGCGCGGCGCGCACGGCCTCCTGCGCTTCCATGCGCTCGGTGATGTCGAGGTGCGTACCCACCATGCGCAGCGGTTTGCCGTCGGGGCCGCGCTCGACCACGCGCCCGCGGTCCAGCACCCAGACCCAGTGGCCATCACGATGCCGCAGCCGGTAGGTGGCCTCGAAGGTGTCGGTGTGGCCGTCCTGGTGGGCCTGGATGGCGGCCAGCACGCGCTCGGCGTCGTCGGGGTGCAGGCGCTCGCGCCAGGCGCTGTCGTCGGGCACGATCTCGTGCGGCGCGTAACCCAGCATCGTCGACCAGCGTTCGTTGACGGTGCCGACGTGGGTGCGCAGGTCCACATCCCACAGTGCCAGGTCGGCGCCATGCAGGGCCAGGCGCAGGCGTTCGGCGTCGGCGGCGGCGCGGGCGCGCTGCTCTTCGGCGCGGCGGCGTTCTTCCAGGCGCCGCCGCCGGGTGGCGGTTGGCACCAGCACTGCGGCCTGGCGCTGGCGGAAAGGACGGCGATTCGGTTCCAAGCGGGAGGCGGCAGCGGATGCGGGTAACCATGCAGCCTACCGCAGAAGCGCCGCCCCCGGCCCGTGCCGTGCGCGCCGGCGCCCCCCTCGAACCCGGGCGTTCAGGGCAGCATGTAGAACAGCGGGCCGTCGCCGGATTCACCCCGCACCGTCACGGTCGCGTTGGAGCAGAACCAGCGGTCCACGCCGGTGACGGGGTCGGGGCCGCGCTTGCAGCGGTTGCCGGCGCTGTCCGGCGGCATCGTCAGTGCGGTGCCGCGCACGCTCAGTGACACGTCCAGCACCGTGCCGCCGGCGTGGCGCCCCAGCGTCACGTAAACCGTACGCTTGGCCGAAGGATCGGTCGTGCTGGTGCTGCTGTTGTTGTTGGGGTCCGTGTCCTCGTCGTTCTGCGGAAAGTTCAGGAACGCGCCGAACTGCTGCAGCACGATGGTGTCGTTGGGCTCCGCCGACGGATTGGCGGTGAGCCGCATGGCCTCGGTCGACCAGGCCGGGTAGCCGTTGACGAGGAAGTCGGCCCGCATGCGCGCGCGCCAAAACGCCTCGGCGTTGTCGCCCTTGGTGTCGCCGTTCACACGCACCGGCGGCAGCACGAAACGCGCAACCACCTCGCGCGCCGGGCCGCTCGGCACCGTGAGCGTGGTGCTCCACGCCGCCGTGGCCTCGGCGCGGAATTGCCCGTAGCCGGTGGCGAACACGTACGGGATGCCGCTCGTCGTGGTGGTGGCCCAGGCCTGCGCCAGGTTGCCCTTGTCCTCGAACTTGAGCAGCCCGCCGGGGTCGGGCGTGGGCCAGGAGGGCAGCTTCGGCGGGTTGGTGCCGTGCGTGCCGGCGTAGACGGCGGCCGCGCTGCCGCTCTTGCGTTCGGTCTGCTTCTGCTCGGCCTGGTTGTAGGCGGAGGCGCGCGCCGTCGCCGCGGTGCGCAGCGTCACGCCGGTCATCGCGGGCACGCCCGACATACTGATCTGTTCGAGCGGGCTCAGCTCGCGCGCCGGTACGTGCATCACGGCGGTCTGCGCGGCGGCCGTGTCGGCGCCGGCTGCAAGCGTCAGCGCGACGAGCAGCGTGGTCAACGCAGTGCCACGCATCAAGGGGTTCTTCAGCATGATGAGGGTTCCTTCCTGGCTGGCGTTACTTGGTGTAGACCTGGACATCGGGCGTCACGTAATAGAACTGGCCGCCGCTGTCGAAGCCGGGCAGGGTCATGCCCTCGCGCTGGCTGTGGCAGCTCTGGAAGGAGCCGTTGTTGGCGTAGGTGCGGCACGAAGCAGGGCCGTCGACGCGCAGGTCGGCGCGCATCACCAGCGCCAGCGTGCGCGTGCTGCCGGCCGGCAGCCGGCCGAGGAACAGCGTCACCTCGCTGCCGTCCAGCGGCTGGTCCCAGTCGAGCTCCAGCTGGGTGCTGTAGGTCATGTGGTAGCGCTTGGGCACCAGCGAGTTCAGCTCCGACGACCAGACCGGAATGCCGTCGACATAGACGTCCATCGCGGCGCGCGATTGCGCGCGGTCCGGGCTGCTGTAGAAGTACTGGTAGCTCTGCAGGTAGTAGGTGGTCTGCAGCGCGCGCAGCCGCTCGGGCACCTTGAAGCGCAGGAAGGTCGGCGGCGTGCCGCTGCCGGTGGGCGTGGTCAGGCGGATGCCGTAGCTCACCACGCTGGCGCCGCTGCCGGTCTTCCAGGTCTGCACCGTGGCCACGTTGGGGCCGATCGCGCTGTTGGTGCTGTCCCAGATCACCTTCGAGCGCTGGGCCACGCCCATCGCTCCGCTGGTGAACGTCACGCCGTCGGGTGGCGGCGCCACCTCCAGGTTGACGAACTGGGTGCCCGGTGCGCGAACGTTGCCGCCGGTGACGTAGGGCAGCGACCAGTTGTCCGTGATCATCGTGGCCGGCGTGATGGCGTAGCTGTTGCTCATGCCGGTGCCGATCAGGCTCGCGTACTTGCAGGCCGAGCCGCAGGGTATCTTGGGGGCGCTGGCGATCGTGGGGTCGGCCTGGTGCGTGCCCAGGACCATTTCAGAGACGTTGAAGTAGGCCGCCAGCGCAGGGCCGGCGCAGGCCGCGGCCAGGGCGGCCACAAGGGTGCGGTGCAGACGTTTCATGGAGTCCTCCTCAGAGTGGATGCCGCGCTCCATGGCGGCATGGACCCATGCTCGCTGCGGGCCGTTGCGGCGCCGTTGCGGCGCGCAGACTCCTAGGTGGCGCTCGGCAACGCGGCGCTGGCGCGCTCGAGGAAACGGGCGCGGTAGGCCGGCCAGTCGGACAGCCCCTCCGCCAGGGTCTGGGTGAGCGCCTCGGTCTCGCTGCGCAGGGTGGCCAGCGGCTGCGCGCCGGGCGCGGTCTGCAGCAGGGCGCAGCGCAGGTCCCAGGCGTCCATCGGCGGCACCTGGCCGGTGTGCAGCACGTGCAGGGCCTGCTGCCAGTCCTGCTGCGCCGCGGCCGTCTCGCCCTGCCCCATCAGCGCCCAGGCGCGCAGCCGCAGCGCCCATGACTGCGCCAACAGCTCGACGTTGGGCATGCCCTCGCGCCAGGGCTCCAGCAGCGCCAGCGCGTCGCCGGCGCGGCCTTCGGCCAATTGCAGCTCAGCCTGGCGCTGGGCCCAGGTGGCGCGGTCCTGCGGCTGCTGGAACTGTGCCGGGTCGCGCACCTCGGCCAGCGCGGCGTGTGCCGCCGGCAGGCAGCCGGCGCGGTATTCCAGGTAGGCGCGGTTCATCGCCAGCTTCACGCCCAGGTAGCTGAGCTCGCCAGCGCCGCGCAGCGTGGCCAGCAGTTCGCGGCCGCGCTCGAAGTCGTCGAAGTAGATCACCAGGTCCAGCATGGTGAGCACCGCGTACTGGCGCGCCACCGGCTCGGCGCTGCGCTGCGACTCGGCCAGCACCTGTTCGGCCAGGGTCAGTGCCGCGCCCATGCGGCCCAGCAGCGTGCAGGCGAAGAGGCGCGCCTGCAGGAGGACCTGGCGCGACCGCGCGCGCGGGAACGAAGGCGACAGGTTCCAGGCGCGCTCGGCCATCTCGAGCATGCGCACGCCGTCGCCGCGATCCGCCTGCGCCTTCATCAGGTTGATCAGGCAGTCGCGCTGCGCTTCCACCAGGTGCATCTCGGCGGCCAGTGCCAGCGCGCGTTCGAGCTCGCGTTCACCGGCCTCGACCTGGTCGGTCACCAGCATCAGCACGCCCAGGCGGTAGTGGGCGCGCTGGCGGTCACGCGGGTCGCCATGCGCGGTCCACAGCGCCGCGGCCTGGCGCGTGAGTGCCAGCGCGTCGGCCGGGCGGCCGCGCTGGTACTGCACCAGCTGCAGCGCATCGAGCAGGCGCGCGCGTTCCATCGGGTCGTCGCCCTGGGCGTGCAGCGCGCTTTCGCCGGCGGCCTGCGCTTCTTCGAGCCGACCCATGCTCTGCAGCGCCTGGCAGTGCACACGCAGTGCGCGCGTGCGCAGCGGGCCGGCGGCCAGGCCGGGCAGCAGCGCTTCCATGCGCTGCAGCGTGCGCTCGTTGCGGTTCAGGTTGCTCTCGATCTCGGCGCAGGCCAGCACGGCCTCGTTGCGCACCGCAGCCGGCAGCGCGGGGCTGGCCAGCAGGGCATCGAATTCGGCCAGGCGTGCGGTACAGCCGGCGGCGTCGCCGCGGTCGATGTGCGCGCGCGCCATGCGCGGCAGCACCTGCGCCAGCTGCTCGGGCTGCAGGCCGCCGGCCAGCGCCGCCTGCCAGTGCTGCAGCGCCTCGCCGGCCGCGTACAGGGCTGCCGCTTCGTCGGCCGCCGCCAGCCGGAAGGGCACCGCACGCCGCGCTTCGCCGGCCTGCTCGAAGTGGCCGGCAATGACGGCCGGGCGCTCGCCCGTGGCCTCGGCCGCCAGCGCCAGGCGGCGGTGCAGCAGGCGCGAGCGCTGCGGCGTCAGCGCGCCGGCCAGGGCCTGCTGCGCCAGTTCGTGGCCGAAGACGAAGTCGCCTCGTTCGTTCTCGCGCAGCAGCGCGGCGTCCAGCGCCTCTTCGATGGCGGCCGTGGCTTCCAGCTCCGACAGCGCGCAGGCCGCCGCCAGCAGGCGCGGCGCCAGCGGCTCGGCGGCGACGCTGGCGGCCTGCAGCAGCCGGCGCGTGGGCTCGGCCAGGCGCTGCACACGCGCCAGCACGGCCTCGCGCACGCTGGCGGGCAGCGGCAGCTCGTGGTAGTCCTCGGTGGCTTCGTCGTAGGGGGTGTGCCACAGGCCCAGCGCGTCGGCCTGCAGCTGCCCGCCTTCGGCCAGGTGGCGCAGGGTCTCGGCGATGAAGTAGGGGTTGCCGCCGGTGGCCGCCTGCAGGCGCGCCGCGAAGCGCTGGCCGCCGGCGCTGTGGGCCAGCTGCTGCACCAGCTGCAGCACCGGCGCCGCGGGCAGCGCGGCCAGCACCAGGTGCAGGCCGGCCGCTTCGGCCAGCGGCGCCAGCTGCGCCGCCGGCCGCGCCAGCAGGAAACAGCGCGCGCCGGCCGCCGGGCGCTGCAGCAGCCAGCGCAGCAGCAGCAGGCTGGGCTCGTCGGCGTGCTGCAGGTCGTCGATCACCACCGCGTCGAAGCTCTCGTCGGCCAGGCTGTGCCAGGCCAGCGAGCAGGCCTCGAAGAAGCGCGACCGTTCCTCGTCCGACGCCAGCGGCCGCGGCGCCTGTCCCAGCTCGGGCAGCACACGCGCCAGCTCGTGGTGGACCCAGGCCGGCGTGGCCACCGGCAAGCTGCCGCCGAAGGTGCGCAACGCGCGCACGAAGGCGGCGTAGGGCACGCCGCGGTCGCCGCTCTGGCAGCGCGCCAGCGCCCAGGCGCCGTGGGCGGCGCAGAAGTCCGTCACCAGGCGCGTCTTGCCGACACCACCCTCACCTTCCACCAGCACCCAGGCGGCGCGCGCCCAGGCGGCTTCAAGTGTTTCCAGCTCGGCCTGGCGGCCCACGAAGGGCAAGGCGCGCGGCAGGGTCAGGCGCGCGGGCGCGCCGGGCGCCGCGGCCGGCGCTGCAGCGGGCGCAGCCGCCGGCGCGGGGTCGGCCAGCAGGGCCTGCGTCTGCGCCAGCGGCGCCAGGCCCAGCTCGTCGGCCAGCAGGGTGCGGCAACGTTCGTACTGCGCCATGGCCGCTTCGCGACGGCCGGCGGCCAGCAGCAGCGCGATCAAGGCGGCGTGGTGGCGCTCCTGCAGCGGGTCGTCGGCCAGCAGGGCGCGCCAGTGGGCTTCGGCCTGGTCGGCCGGGCCTTGCTGCGCCAGCGCCTCGAGCAGGTCGCGCCAGCGGGCGCGCAGGCGTTCGCGTTCACCGGCCAGCCAATGTTCGAAGGTCTCGGCATCGTCCAGCACCAGGCCTTCGGCCAGCGGCCCCAACCACAGCGCCAGCGCCTCGTCGCCGCGGCCCGCGGCGGCGGCCTGCTCGAAGCGCGGCAGGTCCACTTCGGCGTCGTCGGCCAGGCGCAGCAGGTCGCCTTCGGCCAGCACCAGGCCGGCCGCGCCCACTTCGGTCAGGCGCGCCAGTTCGCGGCGCAGGTTGCGCCGGCCGCTGGTTTCGTCGAGTGCTGGCCAGAGCGTGTCCACCACGCGGCGGCGCGGCAGGGCCCCGGACAGCGCCAGCAGCAGCAGCAGGCCCCAGGCCTTGCGCACCGTCAGCGCCAGCGCGGCCGGGCCGCGCCACAGGCGGGGGCGGCCCAGCAGCTGCAACCTGTAGGCCGGGCCGGTCATACCCCCGATGATGCCCGTGGGTTGCCGCGGCGTAGAATTCGGCACCGGCCCGGACATCGTTCGCGCCGGTTTTTTTTCGCCCGGATGGAGTGTGTGCATGGAGATCTTCGACTACGACAACATCCTGCTGCTGCCGCGCAAGTGCCGCGTGGAAAGCC
>CAYREA010000207.1:0-5291 GCA_964423075.1 uncultured Rubrivivax sp.
CTGGTGCTGCTGATGGGCTTGTGGGGCCTGGCGCTGATGTTCCTGTTCAGCTTCGTCAACCCCAGCAACCTCGTGCGCGACAAGATGTACTGGTGGTTCGTGGTGCACCTGTGGGTGGAAGGCACCTGGGAACTGATACTGGGCGCGCTGCTGGCCTTCGTGCTGATCAAGACCACGGGCGTGGACCGCGAAGTCATCGACAAGTGGCTGTACCTGATCGTGACGATGGCCCTGGTCACCGGCATCCTGGGCACCGGGCACCACTTCTTCTTCATCGGCCTGCCGGGCTACTGGCACTGGGTGGGTAGCGTGTTCAGCGCGCTGGAGCCGATTCCCTTCTTCATGATGACGCTGTTCGCCTTCAACATGGTGCAGCGGCGCAAGCGCGAACACCCCAACCAGGCTGCCGTGCTGTGGGCCGTGGGCACGGCCGTGATGGGTTTCCTGGGCGCCGGCCTGTGGGGCTTCGCACACACGCTCAGCCCGGTCAACTACTACACCCACGGCAGCCAGATCACGGCCGCACACGGACACCTGGCCTTCTACGGCGCCTACGTGCTGGTGGTGATCGCCATGATCAGCTATGCCATGCCAATCCTGCGCGGCCGCGAGGCCAACCCGCGCCGCGCGCAGGCCTTCGAGATGTGGAGCTTCTGGATCATGACCATCGGCATGGGCGTGATGGTGCTGGCACTCACCGGCGCCGGCATCCTGCAGGTCTGGCTGCAGCGCATTCCCACCGAAGGTGCCATGAGCTTCATGGCCACGCAGGACCAGCTGCGCTTCTTCTACTGGGTGCGGGTGGCCGGCGGTGTGATGTTCCTCAGTGGCCTGCTGGTGTACCTGGCGAGCTTCTTCATCGGGCCGGCCCAGGACGAGCAGCCGAGCGAGGCGGGCGCCCCGCCGGACGCCCGCCTGCGCGCAGCTTGATCGGGCCGCACGATGGAGATGACCAGTGCCCGGCGGCTTGCGGCCGTGCCGTACTACGCGGCGCAGGGCGGCGAGTGCGGTGTCTTCGAGCACGCCCACGCCAGCCGGCTGCCGCTGCTCATCAAGGGCCCCACCGGGTGCGGCAAGACGCGGCTGGTGGAACACATGGCGGCGCGGCTGGGCCGGCCGCTGATCACCGTGAGCTGCCACGATGACCTGAGCGCGGCAGACCTGGTGGGCCGGCACCTCATTGTGGGCGGCGACACGGTGTGGTGCGATGGCCCGGTGACACGCGCGGTGCGAACCGGCGCGCTGCTCTACCTCGACGAAGTGGTCGAAGCGCGCAAGGACACCACCGTGGTGCTGCACCCGCTGGCCGACGACCGCCGCACGCTGAGCGTGGAGCGCACCGGCGAGTTGCTGCAGGCGCCGGAAGGGTTCATGCTGGTGATCTCCTACAACCCGGGCTACCAGAACCTGCTGAAGGGGCTCAAGCCCAGCACGCGGCAACGCTTCGTGGCCTTGACGCTGGACTACCCGGAAGCCGGGATCGAGCGCCAGATCGTTCAAGCCGAGAGTGCTTGCAGCGCTGCCACCGCGGCACAGCTGGTGCAGCTGGCACAGGCCCTGCGCCGGCTGACCACGCACGACCTGGAGGAATCGGTCAGCACACGGCTGCTGGTGATGGCGGCGCGCCTGGTGGCCAGTGGCATGGCCCTGCCGGCAGCCTGCGCCTGCGCCATCGTCGACGCCCTCACCGACGACCTAGACACCGCCGCCGCCCTCGGCGAAGTGGTGGCCGCCGTCGTGGGGAACGATGCACATTGAAGCCGCGGCAGCACCGTCGCCGACACCCGAACTGTCGCGCCTAAAGCGACTGCAGCGGTGGCGGCGGACCCTTCAGTTCGGCTTCTTCGCGCTCTTCTTGCTGGCGCCGGCGCTGAACCTGCTGCGCTTCGACCTCAACGAAGCCCAGCTCTGGGTGCTGGGCTGGCGCTGGTCGCTGGGTATCGACGCCCTCGTGCGCGGTGAGACCACATCGACACAGGCCGCGCTGTCCATCGTGCTGCGCGGCATCCTGCCTGCGGTGTTGTTCGTGGCCGCGTTCATGACCGTGGCCTACCGCTACGGGCGCCTGTACTGCGGCTGGCTGTGTCCGCACTTCTCGCTGGTCGAGACCCTCAACGACCTGCTGCACCGCGCCAGCGGCAAGCTCAGCCTCTGGGACCGGCACACCACGCCCAAGGGCGCCCGCCAGCCGCAAGGCCGCTGGTGGCCCCTGTTCTTCGTGTCCTGTGCCTTCTTCGGCTTTCTGTGGGCCATCACGCTGCTCACCTACCTGCTGCCACCGGCGCAGGTCTGGGGCAACCTCGTGCAGGGCTCGCTTACACCCAACCAGGCGCGCTTCATCGCCATCGGCAGCACCATCTTCACGCTGGAGTTTCTGTTCGCGCGCCACCTGTTCTGCCGCTTCGGCTGTGCCGTGGGTCTGTTCCAGAGCCTGGCCTGGATGGCCAACCCGAAGGGCCTGGTGATCGCCTTCGACCGCAGCCGCGCCCGCGACTGTCGCAGTTGCAGCACACACAAGGCCCCCGGCGGCGCCGCGTGCGACCACGCGTGCCCCATGCGACTGACGCCGCGCAACATCAAGCGCCTGATGTTCGCCTGCGTGCAGTGTGGCCAGTGCATCACCGAGTGCGAGAGCTCCAACGCCGTGCAGCAGCGGCAACCCAACCTGGAATGGACGGTGGGCCTGGACGCGCTGCGCGAAACCCTGCGCCAACGCCGCGAGCCCTGAGACCATGGAAGAGTGGATCGGCGAACGCTGGCATCACCTGATCGACCGGGCGGCTGACCGTTCGTTCACCGCCCACGCGGTGGCGCTGACGCAGGTGGAGCGCAGCGTCGGCCTGCTGTACCGCGCGGCCGGCGGAGCGCCCACGGTGCGCGTGGTTCCGGCGGCACTGGCCCGCATCGGTGGCCCACGAAGCTGGCTGCAGCGCCTGGCCGGCAGCGGCCAGCGCGCGGCACTTACCCAGCTGGATGGCGAGACCCTGGCGCTGCCGCCGCGGCTGGCGGTGTTCGACAGTACCGCGCTGAACCGAGACCTCTATCTGTGGCTGGCCGTGCTGGCCGCCGTGGCCGAGCCTTCCCCCGACTGGCTGGCCGGCAACTGCAGCGCCACGGCGCAGGCCTTGCGCCGCTGTCCGGGCATGCCAGCACGCTGGCAGCGGCTGCGTGCCGCCCAGCTGGCACAGCGGCCGCTGCCGGCCGCGCTGCCGCCTGCAGCAGCTCGGGCCGAAGCCGCCGTGCAGGCGGCACTGTCCATGGACCCGCTGGACAGCGCGGGGCCGGCCGGGCCCGCTTGCACGGGGGTCATGCCCTGCGACGTGGCACCGGTGTGGCTGTGGCTGCAGGTCAGCGGGTGCAGGGCCTCCGCGGCCGATCCTGCCGACGAGGCCGACCTGCCCGCTGCGGCGGGCCTGGCCGCACGCAGCCCCGTCCGGCGGCGCACGCGCGCCGCCGACAAGGCCAGCGGCCGCGCGCCGATGCTCCTGCCATCGCGCACCGAGTCGCTGATGACCTGGAGCGAACACGTGCCGCTGGACCGCGCCAGCGACGACGAGGACGACGGCAACGCCCAGGCGGCGGCCGACGACATGGCGCAGCTGACGCTCACGCGCGACGGCGCGGCGCCGGCCTCGCGCGTCAAGTTCGACCTCGACCTGCCCAGCGCCAGCGCCGACGACCTGCCGCTAGGCCCCGGGGTCAGCCTGCCCGAATGGGACTGGAAGCAGCAGCGCCTGCGTGCCGATCACTGCCGCGTGGTGACCGTGACGGCGCGGCCCGGCGACAGCTTCACGCCGAGCGCCGCGCTGCGCAAGACCGCGCGCAGCGTGCGCCGCCGGCTGGAAGCGCTGCAGGCTGCGCCGCGCTGGCAACGGGGCTGCACCGAGGGCGATGCCATCGACATCGACGCCTGGGTGCGCCATCGCGCCGCCTGCGGCCCCGGGCAAAGCCCCTCCGGCGAGCCTGCGGTCTATGCCCGCACCGTGCGCGGCCAGCGCAGCCTGGCCACGCTGCTGCTGGCCGACCTGTCGCTGTCCACCGACGCCTACGCCAACAACGAGCAGCGGGTGATCGACGTCATCCGCGATGCACTGTATGTGTTCGGCGAAGCCCTGCACGCCACGGGTGACGCCTTCGAGATGCTGGGCTTCAGCTCGGTGCGCCGCAGCCACGTGCGCATGCAGCACCTGAAAGGCTTCGAAGAACCCTGGGGCGCCGACGCGCTGGCTCGGGTGGGTGCCATCAAGCCCGGCTACTACACCCGCATGGGCGCCGCCATACGGCTGGCCACCCGGCATCTGCAGGTGCGGCCCGAACGCCAGCGACTTTTGCTGATCCTGACCGACGGCAAGCCCAACGACATCGATGTCTACGAGGGCCGGTGGGGCCTGGAAGACACCCGCCATGCCGTGCAGGAGGCCCGCTCGGCAGGACTCTCGCCCTTCTGCCTGAGCATCGACGAAGAGGCGCACGACTACCTGCCGCTGCTCTTCGGCCAGCAGGGTTGGGCCCACGTCCGGCGTCCGGCGGAACTGCCGGTGCGCCTGGCCACGGTTTATGCGCGACTGGTGCAGCGGGCGGCACGGGCATGAGTCACCCGGCCGGGCCGACCGGCACCGCACAATCGGGGACTCACCCGCTGGAACCGCCACCTTGGACATCCGTGCCTTCGACCTGCCGCGCTATCTGGGTGTGCTGCCGCTGTTCAGCGACCTGAACCCGCTCGAACTGGAACGCCTCGCACTCGGATGCCAGTTGCGCCGCTACACGCGCGGCGAAACCATCTTCCGCGTGGGCGACCCCTGCGAGGAGTTCCACGTCACCGTGACCGGCCAGGTCAAGCTGTACGCGGTCTCGCCGGGCGGGCAGGAGAAGGTGATCGAACTCGTCGGCCCGGGCGGCAGCTTCGCCGAAGCGCTGATGTTCACCGGGCAGCCCTACATCATCAACGCGCAGAGCCTGAGCGACACGCTGCTGCTCAGCGTGAAGAAACATGCCGTGGTGAGCGAGATCGAGCGCGACGCACGTTTTGCCATGCGCATGCTGGCGGGCATCTCGCGCCGGCTGCATGGCCTGGTGCACGACGTGCAAGCCTACGCACTGCACAGCGGCATGCAGCGCGTCATCGGCTACCTGCTGCGCGGCGTCTCCACCGACGACAACGCCGGCAGCGAGGCCATCACCGTGACTTTGCCGGTCAGCAAGTCGGTCATCGCGTCGCGCTTGTCGCTGACCCCGGAGTACTTCTCGCGCGTGCTGCACGAGCTGGAAGCCGCCGGACTGATCGAGAT
>CAYREA010000207.1:5391-8031 GCA_964423075.1 uncultured Rubrivivax sp.
CGGAGTACTTCTCGCGCGTGCTGCACGAGCTGGAAGCCGCCGGACTGATCGAGATTGACAAGCGGGACATCCGCATCCTCGATGTGCACCGCCTGGGGCAGTACCCCCAGGGCTGAAGACTGTCCACCATGGCGGCCCCGGCTACGGCCGCCCCTGGACGCCGGAAGACGGCAGCTGCGGAATCACGCGCCGCACGTCCAGATGCAGCACGGCGCTGCCGCCGGCCTGGCGGATCAGCACCCAGGGCCTGCGGCCGTCGACTTCCATGCCCAGCACAGGTGCCGCCAGCTGCATGCGACGCGGTGTCAGGTAGCCCGGGCTGGCCAAGCCTTCGCCCATGCGGTAGTCATGGACCAGGCCTTCAAAGACCGGCTCTGCCTGCGGGTCGTACGACAGCTCCCACACTTCGTTGAGGTCCTTCAGCGCCACGATGAAGCTGCGCCGCGCAGCATGGTCGGCCAGCGCCAGCACCTGCCCGGGGCGGCCGGCACGGTCGGCCACCGGCCAGCGCCGCTGCTCCGCGCCGCTGGCATCCAGCAGGCTCAGCGTCTGACCCTGTGCCACCAGCAGCCACTTTCCTTCGCCGCCGGTGCATTGCAGCGCTTCAGCCATCGCTGGCCGCGCGGTATCGGCTGCGCATGCCGGCACTGCCGGCTGCAGAACCAGGGCCAACGCCAGAACGCGGACCCTGACCAGGCCCGTCGCGGCTAGCCCGGCGTGCATGCGCCGGGGGGCCAAGGGGCCAGACGCAGAAGGTGACCCGTGGCCCGTGCGGCGTCGAACGCATCGCACACCCGTTGTGCCGGCCAGCCCAGCATCGCACCCAAGGCTTCGTAGGGCCGCGCCACCAGCGGCAGGCCGCAGTTCGTCGCCGCCCGCAGCTGCGCGAGCCCGGCCGGCTGAGTGTCTTGCTCGTCCGCGGCCCAGCAAGGCCCCAGGCCCCCGATCAGGCCATGGGCCACCAGGCGACGAAGACGTTCGATGACAGCGTCACCACCCAGGCCCAGTGTGGCGCCGAGCGCTGCATAGGGCTCGGGGCACAAGGCCAGGCCATGGCCGGCACGCTCCAGCAAGGCAGCGTCCAGCGGCGCCAGTGCGCACCTCGGGCCCGATCCTGCGGCCTTGCCCATGCAGGGTGCACCGCGCCTGCGTCAGAGCTTGATGATCCAGTCGATGGCGACCTTCAGGTCAGCGTCGCTGATCTTGTCGGGCCCCGTGGGCGGCATCGGTATCGGGCCGTAGACCCCCTTGCCGCCGGTGCGCACCTTCTGCATCAACGTGGCCGCAACGTCCTGCCCCTTGTACTTGGCCGCGATGGCGGTCAGCGACGGACCCACGAGCTTCTTGTCCTTCTGGTGACAGGCCAGGCACCCGGCCTTGTTCATCAGGTCCAGAGGATCGGCCTGCGCCGGGGCGCCGAACACCAGGCCCAGCAGCAGGGCGCCCGCGATGGATGTCTTCATGGGAAGGTCTCCGTGCTCAGTAGATGTCGCGCTGCGTGTTGTGGACGTTGAACTTGCCGGTCGGCGTGATCAGGCGCGGATCCTTGATCACGGCCTTCAGCTTCAGCGTGGCGTCGTCGACGATGACGATGGCGCTCTGCTTGTCCTTGGCCGACCACACCGAGAACCAGACCTCGTCGCCAGCCTTGTTGAACTCGGGCTGCACCACGCGCTTGGCACCGTCGTCCGACAAGCCCGCCCACTGCGCAATGGGCAGCACGGTGTAGCCCTTGGCCAGGTTCTTGATGTCGAACACCGCCACCGACTGCGAGATCGCGGCGTCGGGATTCAGCGGCGTGTCGGAATACAGGTGCCTGGACTTCGGATGCGTCTTGATGAACAGCGCGCCGCCGCCCTGCCCCTTGATCTGGCCCACTTCCTTGAAGGCATGCTGCGGGTGCTTGACGGGGTCGGTGCCGATCATCGAGATGGCCTCGTCACCCAGGTGCCCGGTGCTCCACACCGGTCCGAACTGCGGGTGGATGAAGTTGGCGCCGCGGCCCGGGTGCGGGATCTTGCTCACGTCGACCAGCCTGACCAGCTTGTCTTCCTTGGCGTCGACCACGGCGATCTTGTTGCTCTGGTTGGCCGCCACCATGAAGTAGCGCTTGGTGCTGTCCCAGCCGCCGTCGTGCAGGAAACGCGCGGTGCCGATGGTGGTGATCTTCAGCGCGTCGAGGTTCGTGTAGTCCACCATCAGGGTCTGGCCGGTCTCCTTCACGTTGACCACGAACTCGGGCTTGAAGTGGCTGGCCACGATGCTGGCCACGCGCGGCTCGGGGTGGTATTCCTGCTTGTCGACGGTGTTGCCACGGGTGGAGACGATCTTCAGCGGCTCCAGCGTGTCGCCCTTCATGATGACGAACTGCGGCGGCCAGTAGGCGCCGGCGATCACCAGCTTGTCTTCGAAGCCTTTGTACTTGCTGGCGTCCACGCTGCGGGCTTCCAGGCCCATGCGGATCTCCGCCACGTTGTCGGGCTTGGGCATCCACAGGTCGATCATGTTGATCTTGGCATCGCGACCGATGACGAACAGGTAGCGGCCGCTGGCCGAGGTGCGCGAGATGTGCACCGCATAGCCGGTCTTGACGATGTTGATGATCTGCTTGGTGTCGCCGTCGATCAGCGCCACCTCGCC
>CAYREA010000208.1:0-7981 GCA_964423075.1 uncultured Rubrivivax sp.
GAGAGCTTCTCGTCCATCGTGAAGTACTCGCGGCTCCAGTCGACGCTGTCGCCCATGCGCCGCATCTGGTTGGTGATGGTGGCGCCGCTGGTGGCCTTCCAGTCCCACACCTGGGCCACGAAGTTCTTGCGCCCCAGGTCGTGGCGCGAGAGGCCGTTTTCCTGCAGCTGGCGTTCCACCACGATCTGGGTGGCGATGCCGGCGTGGTCGGTGCCCGGCAGCCACAGCGTGTTGTGGCCGCGCATGCGGTGGTAGCGGGTGAGCGCGTCCATGATGGTCTGGTTGAACGCGTGGCCCATGTGCAGCGTGCCGGTGACGTTGGGCGGCGGCAACTGGATCGAAAACGAAGGCTTGGCCGGGTCCAGCGTGGGCTGGTTGGCGTCGCCGCCGGCCCAGCGCTGGCCCCAGCGGGCTTCGATGGCGGCGGGTTCGAACGACTTCGCGAGTTCGGTCATGGTGGCGGGGCGAGGGAAAGGCTGCGGGCCGCCGCGTTGCGCCTTGCAACGTCGGCGGTCGGATTGATGGTGCAATTCTAGGTGGCGGCCCTGCACCGGCTGGGGCGCGCGCTAAGGGGGAACCGAACATGATGCCTTTGCACCAGAGTGCCCGCGTGCTGCTGCTGGCCGGCCTGCTGGCCGCCTGCGGCGGCGGGGGCGGCGACAGCGGCCCGGCGGCACCCGCCAGCTGCAGCGTGGCCGACCAGAAGAGCTGGCTGGCCGGCTACATGGACGACTGGTACTTCTGGTACCGCCTGTCCCCCCGTCCTGACGCCAGCACCTTCAGCACCGTGTCCGGCTACTTCAGCGCCTTGCTCTACACCGGCAGCAACGCCAGCTTCCCGTCCGACCGCTGGAGCGGCGTGCAGAGCACCGAGTCGTTCAACCGCTTCTTCGGCGACGGCGCCACGCTGGGCTACGGCGTCTCGGTGTCGGGCCTGGAAGCCGACGGCGACGTGACGCGGCCGCTGTGGGTGCGCCACGTCGACCCCGGCTCGCCCGCCGCCGCACAAGGCGTGCAGCGCGGCGACCAGGTCGTCAGCCTCAACGGCCGAGCCGCTGCCGACGCCATCGCCGCGCAGGATTACAGCGCCCTGGGCGCCAGCCAGGCCGGCGACCGGCTGACGCTGGTGCTGCGCAACGGTGGTGTCGAGCGCACGGTGGTGCTCAGCGCCGCGGTCTACAGCCTGGTGCCGGTGCCGCTGGCCGCGGTGGTGACGAGCGGCGGTGGGCGCAAGCTGGGGGTGCTGCAGGTCAACCAGATGGTGAGCCAGGCCACGGCGCCGCTGGACAGCGCCTTCGCCCAGTTCCGCAGCCAGGGTGTGCAGGACCTGGTGCTCGACCTGCGCTACAACGGCGGCGGCCTGGTGAGCCTGGGTGCCACGCTGGCGTCCTACATCGGCGGCAGCCGCAGCGCCGGCCAGCGTTATGCCACGCTGGTTTACAACGACAAACACACCGGCAGCAACTCGCCATTCGACTTCACGCTGCCGGGCAACGCCCTGTCGCTGCCGCGCGTGTTCGTGCTGCAGGGCCCGCGCACCTGCTCGGCCAGCGAACAGGTGATCAACGGCCTGCTGGGCGCCGGCATCGAGGTGGTTGCCGTGGGCAGCACCACCTGCGGCAAGCCGGTGGGCTTCAACCCCACCAGCCAGTGCGGCAGCACCTACAGCGTGGTGACCTTCGAAAGTGTCAACCGCCAGGGCACGGGCCGCTACTTCGACGGCCTGGCCGCCACCTGCGCCGTGGCCGAGGACTTCAGCGCCGCGCAGAACGGCAGCACCGACCCGCTGCTGGCGGCCGCCGGCACCTGGGCCGACAGCGGCCAGTGCCCCCGTTCGGCGCCGGTGCCGCGTGCGGCGCGCCTGCCGCTACGGCCCGAGCCGGGCGGTTTCGAGGGCATGCTGGCGCGCTGAACGACCCGGTCTCCTCCTGGCTCAGTAAGTAACGGGTAATGGGCGCCCGGGCACCATGCAGGCTTCCATATCCAGCAGGAGCCCCTGTGAGCCATTCCCGTCCCCGCGCGCTGCCCGCGCTCGCCCTTGTGACCACGCTGCTTTCCGGCGCGCCGTACGCCCACGCGGCCGAGCCTGGCGACGCCAAGGAAACCAGCCCCTCCGGCTGGGGCATCGGCATCGGCGTGGGTGTGCAGAGCCGCCCGTACAAGGACATCGGCAGCGAGACCCGTGCGCTGCCCTTGCTGAGCTACGAAAACCGCTGGGTGCGCATCGCCGGCCTGGGCGCTGACCTGAAACTCGGCAGTGCCGGCCCGCTGTCGTTCGCCCTGGGCGCGCGGTATGCGCTGAACGGCTACGAGGCCGACGACGCACCCATCCTCGCCGGCATGGCCGAGCGCGAAGGGGGCTTCCGGATCGGCCCCGCGGTGAGCTGGCGCACCGACTACGCCACCCTCTCGGCCGAAGCGCTGGGTGACGCTTCCGGCAAGAGCAAGGGCACGCAGTTCAGGCTGATGCTGGACCACACCCTGGCCAGCGGCGCCTTCCGCTTCACGCCGCGGCTGGTGGGCATCTGGCGCGACAAGAAGTACAACGACTACTACTACGGCGTGCGTGTCGAGGAAGTGCGTGCCGACCGGCCGTTCTACCAGGGCACCGCGAGCATGGACGTCGAACTCGGCCTGCGCACCGGCTACGCGCTCGACCGGCAGCAGCTGCTGTTCCTGGACCTCAGCGCCACCGGCTACGGCAAGGGTGTGAAGGACAGCCCGCTGGTGGACAAGACGAGTTCGGGCGCCGTGCGCTTCGGCTACATCTACCGTTACTGAGCCGGCCTTGGAGCGCGTGATGGACCCGCAACGCCGCCACTGCCTGCGCCTGGGTGCCGCCCTGGCACTGGCCGGCGCCTTGCCGCTGCGCAGCCACGGCGCGGCGGCTACCGACGAAGGCCCGCCCTTCGAGACGCTCGACCTGGACTGGGCCGACACCCGCCGCCAGCGCCGGGTGCCGGTGCGGCTGTACCTGCCGCAGGCCCGGCGGCCGCTGCCCCTGGTGGTGTTCTCGCACGGCATCGGCGGCTCGCGCCGCGGCTACAGCTGGCTGGGCCAGCACTTCGCGCGTCACGGCATCGCCAGCCTGCACCTGCAGCACGTGGGCAGCGACAACCAGCTGTGGACCGGCAATGTGTTCAACGTGGTGAGCCGCCTGCAGAGCGCGGCGCAGGACGGCGAGGCCATCGCCCGCGCGCAGGACCTGCGCTTCGCGCTCGACACCCTGCTGGCGGGCGACCTGGCAGCGCGCGTCGACGGTGAGCGCATCGTCGCCGCGGGCCACAGCTACGGCGCCAACACCACCTTGCTGGCCAGCGGCGCGCAGGTGCAGCGCGAAGGGCGTGTGATCGAACTGCGCGACGAGCGGGTGCGCGCCGCCATTGCCATATCGGCACCGCCCTTCTACGGCGAAGCCGAGCCGCGCCGCGTGCTGCAGAACGTCACCGTGCCCAGCCTGCATGTCACCTGCACCGAAGACGTCATCCGCATCCCGGGCTACTACAGCGGTGCCGACGACCGCGTGGCGGTGTTCGACGCCACCGGCAGCACGCACAAGTGGCTGGCGGTGTACGAAGGCGGCTCGCACAGCATGTTCACCGACCGCAGCGGCGCCGGCGGCTTCCAGCTCAACGCGCAGGTGAAAGCGGCCACGCAGGCCCTGGCGGTGGCCTTCGTCGACGCCGTGCTGGGCGGCAACGGGCATGATCTGTCCGCCTGGCCCCAGCGCCATGCCGCCATCCTGGCGCGCTTTTCCGTGGTGGGGGCGTGAACCGGCTGGTGTCTCTTCGCTCCCGTTTTCATGAACAGAGTTGCCCTGGTCGAAGACCACGAACGCCTGTCGCGGCTGGTGCGCCAGTCGCTGTCGGCGGCGGGCATCGAGTCCGACGTGTTCGCGCGCATCGACTCAGCCTGGCCGGCCCTGCAGGAAACCGCGTACGCCGTGCTGGTGGTCGACCGTGGCCTGCCCGACGGCGACGGCCTTTCGCTGGTGAAGCGCCTGCGCGACAGCGGACGCCTGCTGCCCTGCCTGATGCTCACCGCGCGCGACGCCCTGCACGACCGGCTGGAAGGCCTGAACTCGGGCGCCGACGACTACCTGGTCAAGCCCTTCTCGATGGAAGAGCTGGTGGCCCGGGTGCGCGCCCTGATGCGCCGGCCCGTGGCCCTGCAGAGCCTGTCGCCCTCGTTCGCCGACATCCAGGTGCTGCCCGACAGCGGCATGGTCGTCTGCGGCAACGAGCAGGTGACGCTGGCGCCGGCCGAGGTGCAGATCCTGCTCCAGCTGGTGCGTGCCGCCGGCAAGACCGTGCGCCGCGGCGCGCTGGAGGCGGCGGGCTGGGGCCTGGACGAGGCGGTGACGCCGAATGCCTTCGACGTGGCCATGCACCGCCTGCGCAAGAAGCTGCACGCCATCGGCTCTGCGGTTCAGATCGTCAACCTGCGAGGCTTGGGTTATGCGCTCAGTGAAGTTCCCCGCTCTGCGTAGCCTGCGCGTCCAGCTGATGGCCTCGTATCTGCTGGCGCTGCTGCTCACGGCGGCGGCGGCAGGGCTGTTCCTGTTCGTGCGTTTCACCTGGTACTCGGACGCGTCCACGCCCAAGGGGCTGAACATGCAGGCGCACTGGATCGAACAGGCCTTGCAGTTCAACGCCGACGGCGTGCCGACCGGGCTGGACGCCGAGCGCAACCACCCCTGGATCTACGAGAGTGCGTCCGAGGACATGAAGTACCGGGTGCTGGATGCAGCCGGCACCGTGCTGCTGGCCTCTGAACCAGGCGCGACGCCCATGGCCCCGCCGGGGCAGGCCTACGACCCGACGCGGCCCTTGTTCAGGGTGCAGCTGGGCGGCCTGCCGCTGGACGTGCTGACCGTGCCCATTCAGCGCGCCGGGCGAACCTTCCACATCCAGGTGGCGCGCAGCGAGCGCCTGATGCTCCTGATCCGGCGCGCCATCGGGGAACCGGTGCTGAAGAGCGCGGTGTGGACCAGCGTGGCTTCGCTGTTGATCTTCGGCCTGGTGGTCTACCTCACGCTCAAGCGCACGCTGCGGCCCTTGCGCGAGGCCTCGGAGGCCGCGGCGCACATCGCGCCCAGCAACCTGGCCGGGCGCCTGCAGACGGCCGGCCTGCCCACCGAGCTGTCGCCGCTGGTGGAGGCCTTCAACCTGGCGCTGGACCGGCTGGAGCGCGGCTACCGCGTGCAGCAGGACTTCCTGGCCGGCGCCGCGCACGAGCTGAAGACGCCGCTGGCGCTGATACGCGCCCAGATCGAGCTCGACGGCGCGGCCGACCGCGCTTCCCTGCTGCGCGACGTGGACATGATGGCGCGCCAGGTGCACCAGCTGCTGCACCTGGCCGAGGTGAGCGAAGCGCAGAACTACGTCTTCGAGCCCATCAGCCTGGCCGAGGTGGCCAGCGAGGTGACGGGCTACCTCGGCCGCCTGGCCGACCGGCGCCAGGTCTCGCTGCAGCTGTCGTCGAGCGTGAAACATGGCGGCCTGATCGAAGCCGACCGCTCGGCCACCTTCGTGATGCTGAAGAACCTGGTGGAGAACGCGATCCGCCACTCACCACCCGGCGGCACGGTGACGGTGGCCGTCGAAGCGACGGGCCTGCACGTGCAGGACGCCGGCAGCGGCATCGCCGAAGAAGACTTTCCCAAGCTGTTCGCGCGCTTCTGGCGCAGCGCCGAGCGGCGCGACGACGGCGCCGGCCTGGGCCTGGCCATCTGCCACCAGATCGCCAGCACGCACGGCTGGAGCCTGGCGGCGCAGAACGTCACGCCGGGTGCGCGCTTCAGCGTCGGCTTCGGAGCCGGGGTGGTGCCGGGGCCGGCGCGCTGAAGCTGCGGCGCCATCAAGGCCGGGGCCGCTTCAGGCGAGCGCGGCGAGCACCGCCGACTGGCTCGACGCATTGATCCGTTTCTGCCCGCCGCAGACCCAGACATTGCCGGGCCGCTCGATCATCAGCATCGAATAGAAGTGGTCGTTGCGCGTCACCAGCGCGAGGATCTTTGCCTTGACGGTGTACTGGCCGTAGGCCACCGGGTCCATCTCCTTGCAGACGTTCATGATGTCGTTCAGGGCCCACGGCGCAGCGGGATTGAAGCCCGTCAGTTTCGAGGCCGCGGGGTGCGCGCCGGTGAACTTCGCGCGGAAGGCCTGCTTGACGGTGGTGTTCGGGGGTTCGGTTTTCTTGGCCGAGTCGACCGTGCCGACGTGCCCGACGTAGCGCAAGCCGCCCTCGGTCCAGGTGACGATCCAGCATCCACTCATGAAGCCCGTCAGGATGTCGCCGCCGGCCGCCTGGATGTAGCCCGTGCGCCCGTGCACGTAGTTGAGCCAGGCGTGCGGCACGTTCGCGGCCGCAATCAGCCCGCGCGAAGCCGGGGTGTGCGTCTTGGCCCAGATCGCGCGCAGCGGACCGGGGCCTTCCCCGTAGGGCAAGGTGGCGTCGAGCCCGGCGTAGGTCATGGCGGGCGGCGCCGGGATGTTGGAGGCGAAGACGGTGCCGTCCTGCTGCAGCTTGGGCGGGATGACCTGGGCCGGGGGATTCCAGTTGAAGGTGGTGCCCTTGACGAAGAATTTGCTGATCACGGCGCTGTCTCCTGGTGGCGTGTGTCCGGTGGGACGGAAGGATACGGCTGGGTGGGCGGGTGGGGGTTTGAGGGCCGCTGCAGACCGAGGCTGTCGGTCGTTTCGCCGAAGCGAATGCCGGACGCAGCCGGAACCGGCCGTTTGACGTCCGCTGCGCCGTCTGAACGCAGTTCCCCGGAAGCCGTCGCAATCCGCATTCACGTTGTCGGACGTGGCGGTGTTGGAGGAGCACTTGGCTACGTCAGCTTTCTTTCGACGCCATATGGTGGTACTGTTAAGGGTTGTCGGACAGCTGCCCGCGCCTGCGGCAATGCAGCGATCTGCCACGAAGTGAGGGCAGGTGTCGGACAAGCCTCGAGGGAGGAAACCGCGGCCCACGACACGGTGGTTGTCGAAGGCTGCGTCGCTATGGGGATTGGCGCTGCGCAGCCACGGTGATCAGCCTCGGCGGTGATGTCCGCTGTGCGAGGGCGGCCCGGCAATGCGGACGATGAGGTCTGACGCCGCGACAAGTCGGACGCCTTTGCTGCCAATAGTCATGCTCTCGGGTCGGTACGCGCGAGTCGGCCCGCCCGCCGTTGGGTGACGGATGTCTTGGAGCGCGCAAACTGGTCATCTCATGAGTGCCTTCGGTGGCGCGCGAATGGAATGCTCCGGTGCGAGCAACTGCACGATCACCATCGGTCGGCTGCAGTGGCGGCACATGAAGGTTGGCGGCTTCGAATAAGGCTCATCGTTGGCTGCTGGCTCGGCCGTGGTGACGGCTGTGGCGGCCACGCGCACATCGAGCAACTGCCGCACCGCAGCCAGGCTGGGCCTGCGGCAGCCGTTGGCCAGCAGCCCATAGTGGCGGATGCGGTGGAATCCGCCGGGCAGCACATGCAGCAGGAAGCGGCGCATGAACTCCTCGGGACTCAGGGTCATGGCCTTGTAGCGGGTGCGGCCCTTGGCGCGGTAGTCCTTCCAGCGGAACGTCACGCCGCGTTCGTCCAGCGCGAGCAAGCGGCTGTTGGAGATCGCCACGCGGTGCGTGTAGCGCGACAGGTAAGCCAGCACGGCTGAAGGGCCGGCGAACGGCCGCTTGGCGTAGACCACCCACTCGCACTTGCGCATCGGTGCCAGCCAGGTCCTGAACGCCTTGGCGTCGGCCAGGCCCGAGCGTTCGCCGAAGAACTGCAGCTTGCCCGCCTCGTGCAGCCGTTGCAGTTCTTCAAGGAAGCGCCGGCGGAACAACCTGGACAGCACGCGCACGGGCAGGAAGAACCCCGGCCGGCACGCCACCCATTGCTTGCCATCGGGCGAGAGCCCACCGCCGGGCACGATGCCATGCACGTGCGGGTGGTGCGTCAGCGCCGAGCCCCAGGTGTGCAGCACCAGCGTCG
>CAYREA010000209.1:0-7972 GCA_964423075.1 uncultured Rubrivivax sp.
GGATCAAGGCCGAGATCCACGAGTACATCCTGAAGAACTGGCGCATGGTCAAGGTGGCCACCACCAAGGCCCAGCGCAAGCTGTTCTTCAACCTGCGTTCGATGAAGCAGGGCCTCAAGGGCGAAGCCTCCGACGCCGACACGCACCGCAATACCCTGACGCCGGCCGAAGTGGCCGGCATCGCACGCGACCTCAACGTCAAGCCCGACGAGGTCATCGAGATGGAGATGCGCCTGTCCGGCGGTGACGTGGCGCTGGAGCCGCAGAACGACGACGGCGAAGAGGCCTACGCGCCCATCGCCTATCTGGCCGACGACAGCAGCGAACCCACGCGCCGCATCGAGGCACGCCACCGCGACTGGCTCTCGGGCGACGGCATCAGCCAGGCCCTGGACGTGCTGGACGCACGCAGCCGCCGCATCGTCGAAGAGCGCTGGCTGAAGGTGAACGACGACTCTTCCGGCGGCATGACGCTGCACGAGCTGGCGGCCGAGTACGGCGTCAGCGCCGAGCGCATCCGCCAGATCGAGGTGGCTGCGCTGAAGAAGATGCGCAAGGCGCTGGAAGTGAGCGCCTGAGCCCGCGGCCGCCGCGTCAGCCGGCGGCCAGCAGCAGCTTCAGGTCGTGCTGCAGCGCCTCGGCACCGGTGCCGTAGCGCGTGAACAGACGGATCTTGCCGGAGGCATCGAAGATGTAGCTGCCCGCGGTGTGGTCCATCGTGTAGCTGCCTTCGGTCTTGCCCGGCACCTTGGCGTAGAACACCTTGAAGTGCTTGGCCACGGCCTTGGTCTGCTCGGCGTCGCCGCGCAGGGCCACGAAGCCGGCGCCGAAGTTGTCGACGTAGGCCTTCAGCACCGCCGGCGTGTCGCGCTCGGGGTCTACCGTGACGAAGATGCCCTGCACGCGGTCGCCATCGGCACCCAGCGCCTTGCGCACGGCGGCCAGCTCCAGCATGGTGGTGGGGCAGACGTCCGGGCACTGCGTGAAGCCGAAGAACACCACCGTCACCTTGCCCTTGAAGTCGGCGATGTGGCGTTGCTTGCCCTCGGTGTCAGCCAGTGCGAAGTCGTTGGCGTACTCCGCGCCGGTGATGTCGATGCCCTTGAAGGCCTCGGCTTTCGTGGCGGGCTTGCACGCCGCCAGCGGCAACAGGCCGGCAGCGGTGATCAGGCGACGGCGCGTGTGATCCATGGGCTCAGGTAGTGGTCCAGCAGCAGTGCGGCGAACAGCAGCGAGAGGTGCCAGATGGAGAAGCGGAAGGTGCGGCGCGCCAGCGCGTCGCTGTAGTCGCGCCACAGCTGCCAGGCGTAGGCCATGAACATCGCCCCCAGCACCACGGCCGCAGCGAGATAGATCCAGCCGCTCATGCCATTGACGAAGGGCAGCAGCGTGGCCGCGAACAGCACGATGGTGTACAGGAACACCTGCAGCCGCGTGAACTCGGGGCCGTGCGTGATGGGCAGCATCGGCAGGCCGGCCTTGCGGTAGTCCTCCGCTCGGTACAGCGCCAGGGCCCAGAAATGCGGTGGCGTCCAGAGGAAGATGATCAGGCACAGGATCATCGATTCGGCGCCCACCTCGCCCGTCATCGCGGCCCAGCCCAGCACCGGCGGCATGGCCCCGCTGGCGCCGCCGATGACGATGTTTTGCGGCGTCAGCGGCTTCAGCACCACGGTGTAGACCACGGCGTAGCCGACAAAGGTGGCGAAGGTCAGCCACATCGTCAGCGGGTTGACCCAGGCATACAGCACCGCACTGCCCAGGGCACACAGCACGGTGGAGAACAACAAGGTCACCGGTGTGGTCAGTTCACCTTTGGCGGTAGGCCTCCAGGCGGTGCGCTGCATGCGGCGGTCGATCTGCTGCTCGACCAGGCAGTTGAAGGCCGCCGCGGCCGCGGCCACGAGCCAGATGCCCAGGGTCGCGGCGCCGGCCAGCTGCCAGTCGGGCAGGCCCGGCTGGGCCAGCAGCATGCCGATGGCAGCGCAGAACACGATCAGCTGCACCACGCGCGGCTTGGTCAGCGCGTAGAACTGCGCCCAGCGGCTGGTTTGGCGTCGGGGGGCGGCGGCGAGGGTCTGGTCCATGGGCAACCCTCGATTCTAGGCAGCGGCCACCACACGGCCGGCGGAGTCCGCGGCGGTGCGTGACGCGCTGCGCGCGATCAGCAGCGAGAGGGTGAGCACCAGCGCCGCCGCGCCGGCCGAGTGTGCCAGCGCCGCCGGCAGCGGCCAGCCCAGCACGACGTTGGACAGGCCGCTGGCCAGTTGCGCCAGCAGCAAGGCCACCAGGGTGAGGCCGAAGCGGCGAGCGCTGGCTTCGTTCAGCTGCCAAAGCCGCCACGCCAGCCAGCCCAGCACCACCACGGCGACGATGGCGAACAGCCGGTGCGACATGTGGATGGCCACCAGCGCCGGCAGCGTGAGCCCACCCTCGCCCAGGCCGCGCAGCAGCGTGAAGCCGTGCGCCACGTCCATCTGGGGCCACCACTGGCCGTTGCAGGTGGGGAACCCCGTGCAGGCCAGAACCGCATAGTTGGTGCTGACCCAGCCGCCCAGCAGAACCTGAACGCCCAGCACCGCCAGCGCCAACCACGCACCGGTGCGCAGCCGCCCCGGCAGCACGAAGCGATGGTCGCGGTAGGCCACGTGCTGCTGCGCCAGCAGCACCAACCCCAGCAGCCCGCCCAGCAGATGGCCGGTGACCACCAGCGGGTAGAGCTTGAGCGTCACCGTGTACTTGCCCAGCAGCCCCTGCACCACCACCCACACCAGGGTCAGCGTGGGCCACAGCAGCGAGAACGGCAGGCGCTGGCGCTCGACCCAGCTCGCCGCCGCCATCACGAGGATCAGCACGCCCACCGTCATCGCCAGGTAGCGGTGGATCATCTCGATCCAGGCCTTGTTCCAGCTCACCGGCCCGCCCGGTGCCGCGGCCTGCGCCGCGTGGATGTCGTCGCGAGCGCCCAGCGGGCTGGCTTCGCCGTAACAGCCGGGCCAGTCGGGACAGCCCAGGCCCGAATCGGTGAGACGCGTGAAGGCGCCGAAGACGACCAGGTCGAAGGTGAGGAAGAGCGTCAGCGCCGTGAGCGCGGCCAGCCGCGTGCGCGTGTCGCTGCCACGGCTGCGCAGCCACACCCACGACAGCGGCAGCAGAGCAATCACCAGCGCCAGCAGGGCCAGGCGGATGGTGGGTGCGAAGTCGACCAGCGGCTGCGGGTTCATGGGCCGTCAGCGCCCCGCCTTGTCCCAGCCGCCCGACGCGCGCAGCAGGCGCTCGAGGTCACGCTTAACCTTGCCGGGTTCCGGGTTCGCTGGCACCCGCATCATCCATTCGCCCATCGGGTCGACGATGTAGAGATGCTCTTCCAGCACATGTCCAGCCTCGGGCGTCAGCCAGCGCGCCACGGCCTCGCGGTCGGCGCGCAGCGTGGTGACGGTGGGCGCGGACTCGACGGCGCGGCGCAGGGCCGGCGCCAGTGGCTGCTCGTCGGTGACGAGCCAGAGCTTGTCGAGCCGCTCGCGCTCGCGGCCCAGCATCTCGCGCAGCTGGCGTTGCATGAACATGCGCTTCTCGCAGGCCTCGTCGCAGGCCGCCGGCCCCACCGTCACCAGCAGCCACTGGCCGTGCAACGAGCGCGCCGGCACCGGTGCACCGTCCAGGGTGCGCAGCGACAGTTCGGGCAGGCTGCGCGTGGGCAGGATGAGCGTGCCGTAGTTGCTGCGGCCGTCGGGCCGGATGACGAAGTAGCTGAGGTAGGACGCGATCACCGGCGCCGCGCACACGGCCAGCACCGCCAGCATCTTGATGCGGCCGATGCGCGTGCGCGAGCGGTCGACGACGGCCGGGTTGCCCAGGTCGGGCCCGGTCACGCCGTGCACGGTGAGCGCCAGCGCTTCAGGCGCGCCTGGCTGCGAGACGTCGGCGTGCGGGGCGGATGAGTTGGAACCAGGCATAGAGACCACCGACGAGAGTGCTCATCGCAAACCACTGGAAGGCGTAGCCGTAGTGCTTGTGCACGTCGGCCGCGGGTTGCGGCCAGCGCCGCTGCAGGCCGTCGGCCACCGGGGTGGCACCGTCTTCCTGCACCACCATGAAGGGCCGCAGCGGCAGCCCGGTTTCGCGCGCGTACGCGTCGAGTTCGAGATTCTGCCGGATCGGCCCCGATGCAGCGCCTGCGAACTCGTACAACCGTGAAGGGCCGGGGGCGATGCGGCCCTGCACGTCGACCTCGCCCGCGGGCGGCGGCGCTGCGCTGATCCGGGTGCGGTCGGCCACGTCGCGCGGCAGCCAGCCGCGCTGCACGAGCACGGCGCTGCCGTCCGCCAGGCGCAGCGGCGTCAGCGCGTAGAAGCCGGCGCGGCCGTCCATCGGGCGGTTGTCCAGGTAGACGGTGGCCGCAGGCATCCAGTTGCCACGCAGCACCAGGGCGCGGTGCTGCTGCGTGGTGGCGATGGTCGGATCACGCACCGCATCGGCCAGCGACAGCGGCGGCAGCGCACGCTGGCGCTGCATGGCGTCGTGCAGCGCGACCTTCTGCGCCGCGCGGTCCAGCTGCCAGAAGCCGAGGCGGCCGGTCACCAGCACACCCACGACGGCGGCCAGCAGGATGACGGCGCGAGACCCGTTCAGCATGTCCGGCCCGGCCCACGCGGATAATCCAAGCCGATGAAGACCTTGATGGTGCTGATGCTGATTGCGGTGCTGGGCGCGCTGGCCAGCGCCGGCGTGTTCATGCTGCGCAAGGACAAGGAAGGCGCCAGCCCCGAACAGCGCGACCGGCTGATGGCGCGCGCGCTGGCCGTGCGCGTGGCGCTGAGCGTGGCGCTGTTCCTGCTGATCCTGCTGTCGTGGCGCATGGGCTGGGTGCGGCCCACGGGCATCCTGGCCGGCACCTGAGCCCATTGCCCAGAAGCGCAAACGCCGCGCAGGCGCGGCGTTTTGCGGGAGACCGGCCCGACGTTCAGAGCCAGTAGACCAGGAAGTACAGGCCGAGCCAGACCACGTCCACGAAGTGCCAGTACCAGGCCGCGCCTTCGAAGCCGAAGTGGCGCTTGGGCGTGAAGTGGCCGCTCATCAGGCGCAGCGTGATGAAGGTGAGCATCAGCATGCCCACGAAGACATGGAAGCCGTGGAAGCCGGTGAGCATGAAGAACGTGCTGCCGAAGATCCCCGAGCTGAGCTTGAGGTTCAGCTCGACGTAGGCGTGGTGGTATTCGTAGGCCTGCACGCCCACGAAGGTGGCGCCCAGGGCGACCGTGACCCACATCCAGGCGATGGTCTTGGCGCGCTGGCCGGCGATCAGCGCGTGGTGCGCGATGGTCAGCGTGACGCCCGAAGTCAGCAGCAGCGCGGTGTTGATGGTGGGCAGCGGCCACGGGCCCACGCGCGTGAACGGCTCCACCGTGCCGGCCGGCGACGCGGTGATGCCCACGCCGTCGCTCGGCCAGATGGCCTTGAAGTCGGGCCACAGCAGCTGGTGATCGAGGTTGCCGAGCATCGGCACCGCGTGCACACGCGCCCAGTACAGCGCACCGAAAAAGGCGGCGAAGAACATCACCTCGCTGAAGATGAACCAGCTCATGCTCCAGCGGAAAGAGACGTCGATGCGGTCGGAGTAGAGGCCGCCTTCGCTTTCGTGGATGGCCTCGCGGAACCACTGGAACAGCACCGTGAGCCAGACGATCAGGCCGGCCACCAGCGCATAGGCACCCCAGCCGGCGCCGTTGACCCACTGGCCGGCGCCGAGGATGACCAGGAACAGCCCGAAGGCCACCAGCACCGGGTGGCGCGAAGGCGCTGGAACGAAGTAGTACGGGGCGCTGCCCGCGGGCGTGGTGGCTGACATGTTGCTCAACTCTCCTGGAACCTGAATCAATGGCGATCTGTGAAGGCGCCGCTCAATAGCCTGCGACGCCGCTGCCGACCACCCAGCGCACCAGCATCACCAGCACGGCGATGAACAGCAGCGCGCCGAGGATGCCGGCGATGATGACGTGGACCGGGTTCAGCTTCTGCACGTCCTGCGCCTGGTCGGCCGAACGCCGCACGCCGAAGAACGACCAGCCCACGGCCCGTACCGTCTGCATGAACGAGCCGCGGCGCGCCGCAGCTTCCTTGAGATCACCGCTCATGCGCCACCGGCCCTGGCCACGACGGGCCCGAGGCTGAGCGCACCCGACGGCGCCGCCGGCACCTTGCCGCCGACCTCGAAGAAGGTGTAGGACAAGGTGATCGTCGTCACGTCCTTGGGCAGCTTGGGGTCGATGACGAAGGCCACCGGCCAGTCTTTGCTTTCACCCGGCGCCAGTGTCCATTCCTGGAAGCAGAAGCACTCGACCTTGCTGAAGTAGGGCGTGGCCTGCATCGGCGCGTAGCTGGGAATGGCCTGGGCGGCCATGGTGCGGTTCTGCCGGTTGCGGAACTGGTACATCACCGTCGTCAGCTCGCCCGGGTGCACCTGGATCGAGTTCTGCGCGGCCTTGAAGTCCCAGGGCCCGCGCACGTTGGCGTCGAACTCCACCGTGATGGTGCGGCTGCGGTCGACCTGCGTGTTGGTGGTGCTGGCCTTGCCCGACCAGTTGCCGCTGGACACACGCTGCTCCGACAGGCTCAGCACGTTGATGCCCAGCGCCTCGCAGATGGCGCGGTACATCGGCACCAGCGCGTAGCTGAAGCCGAACATCAGCGTCACCACCACCACCAGCTTGGTCAGCAGGTGCCGGTTGCCGCGGAGCAGGGACAGTTTCATGCGGGCGTGGCGCTCAGCGCTGGCCGAAATAGGCCATCTTGACCACGAAGCCCACCGCGAAGACCAGCGCCACCGACGCCAGGATCAGCGCCAGCCGCAGGTTGGCCTTGCGTTGTTGCGGGCTCTGGGCCATGGCGCTCACTCAGCCGATCACGCGCGTGGCGCTGGCGTCCAGCTTGGGCGGTGTCTCGAAGGTGTGCCAGGGCGCCGGCGACGGCACTTCCCATTCCAGGCCTTCGGCGGCTTCCCAGGGCTTCTGCGCCGCCTTCTCGCCCTTGCCGGCCATCATGGGCATGACGACGAAGACAAAGAAGTACACCTGCATCAGGCCGAAGCCGAAGGCGCCCACCGACGCGATCATGTTGAAGTCGGCGAACTGCATGGGGTAGTCGGCGTAACGACGCGGCATGCCGGCCAGCCCCAGGAAGTGCATCGGGAAGAAGGTGATGTTGAAGAAGATCAACGAACCCCAGAAGTGGATCTTGCCGCGCGTCTCGCTGTACATCACGCCGGTCCACTTCGGGCCCCAGAAGTACACACCGGCGAACAGCGCGAACAGCGAGCCCGCCACCAGCACGTAGTGGAAGTGGGCCACCACGTAGTAGGTGTCCTGCAGCTGGATGTCGATGGGCGCCATGGCCAGGATCAGCCCCGTGAAGCCGCCCATCGTGAACACGAACAGGAAGCCCACGGCCCACAGCATCGGCGTCTCGAAGGTCATCGAGCCGCGCCACATCGTGGCCAGCCAGTTGAAGATCTTCACGCCGGTGGGCACCGCGATCAGCATCGTCGCGTACATGAAGAACAGCTGGCCCGTCACCGGCATGCCGGTGGTGTACATGTGGTGGGCCCAGACGATGAACGACAGGATCGCGATCGAGGCCGTGGCGTACACCATGCTGGTGTAGCCGAACAGGCGCTTGCGCGCGAAGGTGGGGATGATGGCGCTCACGATGCCGAACGCCGGCAGGATCATGATGTAGACCTCGGGGTGGCCGAAGAACCAGAAGATGTGCTGGTACATCACCGGGTCGCCGCCGCCGGCGGGGTTGAAGAAGCTGGTGCCGAAGTGGCGGTCGGTCAGCGTCATCGTGATGGCGCCGGCCAGCACCGGCATCACCGCGATCAGCAGGTACGCGGTGATCAGCCAGGTCCAGGCGAACAGTGGCATCTTCATCAGCGTCATGCCGGGCGCGCGCATGTTCAGGATGGTGACGATGA
>CAYREA010000210.1:0-7950 GCA_964423075.1 uncultured Rubrivivax sp.
AGAACGGGCTGGCCTTCCGCATCTTGCTGGCAACGTGCGTGCGGTCGATTGAGCTTGCGAAAGCGCGCTGGGAGCACGTTGATTTCGAACGCGCCACCTGGTGGGTGCCCGATGAGTCGGTCAAGACGCGCACAGGCTTCCTCGTCCCGATCACGCCGACCGTCGCAGCTTGGTTTCAAAGCCTCCGCGCCTTGGCCGGTGACTCACCTTGGGTCTTGCCAGCAAGGCGAGCCACACGTGTACAACGGTTGGGCGACACCCATGTCGGCAAGAGCACCTTGTGGGCAGCGATCACACGCGCCTTCGAGCGAGACCAGTTGGACATTCGCCGCTTTACACCACATGACACACGAAGCACGGCCAAGGGCCATATGCGAAACATGGGGATCAAGAACGAGATCACCGAGATTGCGCTCAACCACACCTTGAAGGGCATGGAAGCGGTTTACGACGTGCGCGACGAGATCCCGGAGCGCCGTTTCGCCCTTGAACGCTGGGCCGCGTTCATCGATGCCTGTGAGAGCGGCAAGCCTTGGAAGGTGGTGCCACTCCGGCAGGTCGCGTGACCATGCTGGTGGGCCTGTTGTCTGCTTGCAGCGCGACTGATAAACCACGACTCCGACAAGGTTCCACGAACGCGCAGCTGTCGCAGAGGCCCCGGATGCAGGTGCGACGCGCCTGGGCTTCCTCCGACAACAAGGCTTGGCGACGCTCGGCCAGTGAGGCTACTTTCGCCTCGGTCAGCAGATCGACCCGATGTACCCGCCGGCATTCTCCATCGATACCCTGCACGAGCACGTAGGCCCGTGAGCTGACGGCCTCGCCAGTCGCCGCCATGAGCGCCACTCGCTGCGCCGACAGTTCGATCACATCCGACGGATAGATCGTGTCCCGGCCGCGTGTCTTCAGCTCGACGAGTGTCAGCTGCCCGGCCTGATCGCGATAAGCCCGATCAACCCTTGCAAAGATCCGGATGCGCCCGCCGGATCGAAAGAGCCTCTCTGCGTAGGCCAGCTTCGCTGTCCGCAACTCCTGCGGAAGCCAAACAGCCCCGTCACGTTGAGGCCGCGGCCGTCGGCACCGCCACCAGATGACCAGCGCGAACGCGATCAACACGGAACCGACAGCCATCAGGTCAGCGGTCATCGTTGAGAAACCCAAATGCGCCGCCACAGCGCGCGACACCACCGCACGAAGCGGCGGCTCGCGACGAGGGCGACTCGCACAACTTGTCCGAGCACAAGATCAACGACTCCGCCCGGGCTCGTCCTCGCCTGCCGAAGGAACTGCCGATGCGCGCGAAGGCCGCGCTTCAGCGCAATCCTTTGCAACGCGGTGGGCCGCCTACCGTGGCGGTCCTCGAAGACGACCAGCTTCTCGCACACACCCATCTGGGCGAGCTGGGTGGCACTGACCTCCGGTCTTTGATGTCGGTACTCGTTCCGAGAGCGCCTCATTCATGGCTCCTCGTCGCCGCCGGCCGGCACGCTGAACGCGTGGTTCGTGTGTCGCGCGCTGGCCGGGCTGACACTGGCCGGCGTCTGCACCGGCAGTGCCCCTGCGGGGTACGCGGCTGCCCCGGCGGGCACTAAGGTCCAGCTCTGCGCCAGCAGGCCCTCGTGAGCCAGGAAGCGCAGTCGATTCACCCGCTTCGTGCCCTTGTTGAAGCGGATCAGGTCGTCGTAGAGGCGTGGGTTGTCCTCGCGCGTCATCTCGAACAGCAGGCGCACGGGCTCTTCCTTCGTCGTTGTGCCGTGGGTCATGCGTCGCCCCCTTCGGTCTGCATCGAACGCCGCGTCCTGCCGGCGGCCTGCAGTGCGGTGTAGGCGTAGTTCGTACCGGCGATCTGATAGCCCCTAACATTGGCGAACATGGGGTCCTTGACCTCCAGGATCTGGTGCGTCGCGAAGGCTTCCTTCACCGCCTTCTTGAACAGGAATGCGCCGCCGCCGACGAGGATCACGTGCTGGACGTTGTAGGACTCGCCGACGCGATGCACCATGGCCGCGACAGCCTCCTTCGCGATGATCTCCACCATCGGCTTCATGCGCGCGATGTTGTAGGTCCGCTGGTAGACCGTCAGGCCCTTGCCGGTGCGCAGGGCCAGGTCGATGTTGTCCAGGTTGGTGTACGGCTTGCCGATCTCCTGGCTCACGTCGTCGGCGATCAGTTGCAGGATGTTCGACACGCCGCGGTCGACCGAGTGGCTCTGCTTGTGCGACAACTTCATGCCGCGTGCCACCAGCCAGTCGAACGTGCGCGAGCCCGGATCGATCACCAGGCTTTGCTCGTGCTCCATGGCTTCGACCTTGTCGTTCTGCGTGGCGTAGTCGATCAGGGCACCATTCGGCTGGGCCATGGCCAAGGCCTTGCGCACCGTCACCACCTTGCCGCCGCCCACGTCGTGCCGGCCGGTCATCAGCTTCTCCAGCGCGGCCTTCTTCGCCCCGAACACCGCGACCGGCAAGCCGACCACCAGCAGGTCGATGGCCTCGACCTTCATCATGCGCAGAGCGCCGCGGGCGAGCGCCAGGTACTGCGGCGTGTCTGTGTAGTCGCCGTGGATCTGCGTCGCCCGAAAGGCATCGGCCGCCAGCATCACATCCGGCCCGACCTCGTAGAACAGGCCGTTGATCGGGATGGCGACGGTCTTGCGCCCATCAGCGCCCAGCGTCTTCGCCGGATCGCGTGGGCTGGGGTAGGCACGGGACGGGAAGGTGGCGCAGCGGATGTCGCCAACCTTCCCGCCACCGATGCCAGTGACGTACTTGGTGTTGCCGAATCCGACATCCACCGCTCGAACGACCAGTTCCATGGGAGGGCTCCAAGGCAAGGTTGCAAGGCGACCAGCTTCGACTGCTCGAAGTGATCGATCCACGCGGAACGCCCCTTCAAAACCTGGCCTTTCGCGATCAGGTCCGGCCTGAGATCGACCAGACTCTGGTGCAGTCTCGGCAGGGCGAGATCGCTCGGCCAAGCGAGTCGGGGCAGCCCGTGTGTCGAACCACGGTCGCACCCGAAACTGCCCTGTCAAGAGCACGTTGCCGTGGGCAACCCACGACCGGCCGAACTGGCGGGCACCCAGGACAAGACATGCCAAGCCCCGGTCGGGGCCAGAGGCAGCAGCTCCTGCTGTCAAGCCCTCGCACAGCATCAGTCCCGAGCCCTTCGGGACAATAAGCGCGGCTCACGGCTGTATCCCGGCCGCCCAAGCGCCACCCGCAAGGGCACTGGAACCCCGGCGCTTGCGGTGGCCTGCCCTTGACCCTCAGCCGCGCCCGTCGTCAACTACCGACTCCCGAGAGCCACCCCGGCTCCGCTCCGCATGGAGCACAAGGCGTCGCAGTCGTTACCTGCCCTTCAAGCCCCGGCCTTCGAGCCTGGACAGCCATCGCCCTTCGAGGCGCCGGCCCCGAGGTCCCCTTTCGTAGTGCATGTGCCCGTGGCCCTGCCGGCGTTCACCGCCGGGCGTTCCTGAAACGCGCTACCGCCTTCGACACCCAGGTCGGCACCCGATGCCGCACCGCTGTTCCCGCCATCGCTTGAGCACGCGTTCCACGCAGCGCGCGGTCGTGTTTGCCCTGTTGGGCTCCACGCGCGCACCCGCTCACAGACTCGGCACCGCCCTGGACATTCGGTCAGGGGTGGACCCATGCGAGTCGATGGCGCTACGAATCCAGAACTGATCCACCCCACGCGTGCAAGGCCTGACCTTGCCGCCGATGCCGATTGCTGCGCCCTCGAGGCCGGCGGGCATCACCACCCCCACGGTTGCAGAAATGCACAGGTGGGACGGATCAACCCCGTTTCATTTTTAAGACCGACCGAGCTTGCCGCTGCGCGTGCAGCGGTTGGCGAACCGCCTGGGTAGGTGCCGCAACGCCGTGATCGCGTGCGGTGCCGAATTCTTTGATCACTCACCGGCCGGGGCGACGGAATCCGCCCCGCCGATGTCCCGCTTCGGATTCCACCTCACTGCCAACCAACCTGCCGTTCGGGCGGCGGGTCTCAGCCTGGAACCCCGCCATGCCTGCGATCGATCACCGTGCAGCCCATCCATCGACATCCCACCGCCGACGACAGGAGCCCTCCAGTCCGGGACGGTCCACTCGGTACCAGCCGACGCGCCGCCAGAGCTGGGCAGGCAAGTCGCCGAAGGAAATTCTGGCGCGCTTCACGCCTGGCAAGGCATCGCCGGAGAAGGTGCTCGAAGTGCTGATCGAGTTGTTCAACACGCTGCACACCTCGTTGGAGAAGACGGTGTCGCACAAGACGCGTCACGAACGTGCGCAATTCCTGCGGCGCTTCTTCCGCGACCTGCGGCTCAAAGCCGGCTTCAAGACCATGCCCGACCCGCGCAACCTGGGCCAGAAGCACATCCGTGCCATGGTGCAGGTCTGGAAGCAGGATCGCCTGGCACCCGCCACCATCCAGACCTACCTGAGTTTCCTGCGCGGGCTCGGCATGTGGATGGGCAAACACGGCTTCGTGCGCGGCCCCGCCTACTACGGCCTGGTGGTGGACGAGTACCAGCGCCACGAGTACGCCCAGCGCGACAAGAGCTGGTCGGCCCAGGGGATCGACATCGACGCCTTGATCAACGATGTGTGCGCCTTCGACTGCCATGTCGGCGCAAGCCTGAGGCTGATCCGTGCCTTCGGCCTGCGGCGCAAGGAAGCGATCCAGTTCCGGCCTTTCGAGCACGTCGTGCCGTTTGCCGAAACCGGCTTGCCGCCCGACGACAAGGCAGCGGATCGGTATGTGCGCATCAAGGGCAAAGGCGGGCGCGTGCGCTGGCTCCCGCTGGACAGCGCCGCACGTACGGCGGCGGTCGTGTTCGCGCAAGACCAGGCCACCAGCCGGGACGCCCACATGGGCGATCCGACGCGCGACCTCAAGAGGAACCTGCGCCGATTCGACTACGTCATGGAGAAGTTCGGCATCACGCTGCGCGAGCGGGGTGCCACCGGCCACGGCCTGCGCCATGAAGTGCTGATAGAGGCCTACACAGGCCTCACCGGCGCTATGCCACCCGTACGAGGCGGTGGGTCGGTGTCGCCAGAGGCGGACATGGAGGCGCGACGGTCTGTTTCAGCGCTCGCAGGGCACGCCCGCATCAGAGCCTCGTGCGCTTATTTAGGTTCGTCCGCGGTTATGCGCAGCAAGGCCCTCAAGCCGAGCGAGCCACCTATGACGTAGGCCAATCCAACTGCGCATAACACTTCCAAGATCGTCCTCCCCGGTGGCCGCTGTGGCCGCCGTCAACGAGGAGACGATCATGGATTCGCTCAACTCCAATGGGCCCGGTGCGCTGGCGCTGGAGCCGCTTTGCCGAGGCGCTGCGCAGGAACTGCTGATGCGCAGCTACACCATCCGCACCATCAATCGCTACAAGCGGGTGTGGGAGCAACTGGCCGACTTCGCCCGCGCCCAGGGCCTGCCTGCCGAGTACACGCGTGAACTGGCCCTGCGTTTCGAGCAGGCGTACGGCGTTCGCGACGGGGAGGTGCTCAAGCTCGGCCAACAGTGGCGGCGGCACTTGGTCTTCGGCATCAAGGTGCTCGACGACTTCGCGCGCACCGGCACCATCAGCCGCTTCGTGGTCGAGACCACCGGGCTGCGGGTGCCGGCAGGCATGCACAAGGCCCTGCGTGAGTACGAGCAGTACGCCAGGGAGCGGCGGCGTCTTCGGGCGTCCAGCCTGGCCGAGCGCATGCACAACATCGCGCTCTTCCTGGACTTTCTGCGTACTCGCGGCCTGGAGACGCTGGACACCCTACAGGCCGAACACCTCAGCGCCTTCGTTCAGACCCGGACGGACTGGAAGCCAAGGACCGTCGCGTCCGCTTCGTCCACGGTGAGGCTGTTCCTGCAGTTCCTCTTCATGCGCGGCATCCTGCCGCGTGACCTCAGTGCAGCGATCCCAACGGTTCGACTGGCCAGCAATGCCAAGGTGCCGTCGGTGTGGGATCCGGAGCTGGTCGAGCGGCTGCTTGCCGCGGTCGATCGCAGCTCACCGAAGGGCAGACGGGACTACGCCATCTTGTTGCTCGCCGCGCGCCTGGGTCTGCGCCTGGGCGACATCAAGGGACTGACTCTCGATCACCTCCACTGGACGACGTCCACCATCGAGATAGTGCAGAACAAGACGGGCGAGCCGCTGGTCCTGCCGCTGATCGAGGAGGTCGGCGCCGCACTCATTGACTACCTTCGGGCTGGGCGGCCGCCGGTCGAGCATCGGCATCTGTTCACCAATCTGACAACGCCGTTCGAGCCGATCTGCCAGAACGACCGGCTTTACCGCGTCGTGGCGTACTGGCGGGAACTGGCCGGGATCAAATTCAAGGCCCCGCAGCGCCACGGCCTGCACTCGCTTCGCCACACCCTTGCTACCCGGCTGCTCGGGGCACAGACCCCATTCCCGGTCATCTCGGCTGTGCTGGGGCATGCCTCGCCGGCAACCACCTTCATCTACGCCAAGGCCGATGTAGAGACGCTGCGCATCGCTGCCATCGATCCGGAGGAGGTGTGCCATGGCCGTGCCTCGTAAGCCCGCAACATTCACCGGCAACAGCCCCCTGGCCCCACTGATGGCGCAGTTCGTTCAGGAGAAGCGAGCATGTGGCTATCGCTACAACGCCATCACCTTGAGCCTGCGTCGATTCGACGCTTACCTGTGTCGACAAGGCTTGCAGCAAGTGGAACTGCCCAGGTCCGTGACTTCGTCCTGGCTGGCCAAGCAGCCGCACGAGAACGGCAAGACCCAGCGCGATCGCATCAACGTGGTTCGCAGCTTCGCTCTGTTCATGCGCCGGCTGGGCCTTCCAGCCGACGTGCCAGACCACGCAGTCGCTGCCAAGGAGTCGAAGTCGTTCCTGGCGCGTGTATTGACGCATGAGGAAGTGCGCCGCCTGCTTGAGGCCGCTGACCGCATAGAGCCGAAGGCGTCGACCCACCTGCGCCACATCGTCCTGCCGGAACTGCTGCGCGTGCTGTACGGATGCGGCCTGCGGCTCGAAGAGGCGCTGAGCCTGCGCATGCGCGATGTTGATCTCGTCCAAGGCGTGCTGCGCATCAACGACACCAAGTTCCGCAAGGACCGCCTGGTGCCGCCGGCCCGGCCACTGGTCGTCCGTCTGCAGCAGTACGCGGCTGCGCTGGGGCCACGCTCGGACGACGACTACTTCTTCCCGTCACCGCGCGGCGGCCGTCTGGACGGCGGTGGCGTGTACCGCAACTACCGGGAGCTGCTGCACCGGAGCCGTATCGGCCACGGTGGCCGGGGTGAAGGCCCTCGCCTTCACGACCTACGGCACACCTTCGCCGTTCACGTCCTGCTGCGCTGGTATCGGGAGGGCGCCGACCTGCAGTCCAGGATGCCGGTGCTCGCCACCTACCTCGGCCATGCCTCGATCGATGGCACGCAGGACTATCTGCAGATGACCGCCGAGCTGTACCCGGAGATCGTCTCTCGATCGGACGCGGCTTTCAGCGATGTCATTCCAAGCATGACCGGGAGGCCTTCATGAAGCCGACCGACCTGTCCTTGCACGTCACGAACTTCCTCACGCGCTACCTGGCCGGCCAGCGCAACCTGAGCCCGAACACGATCAAGGCCTACCGCGATGTGTTCACGCTGCTGCTGCGCTTCAGCCGTGACGGCCGCGGCATCGCCGTCGAGCGCCTGTCTTTGGCCGACATCGACGTGACTTTCGTCGAAGCGTTCCTTGATCACCTGGCGCAAGAGCGGCACTGCTCGATCCGGACCACGAACCAGCGCCTGGCCGTGCTGCACGCGTTCTTCCGCTACGTGCAATCGGAGGTGCCGGAGCGGATTCTGCAGTGCCAGAAGATCATGGCGATGCCGCTGCGACGCCATGTCCAGGTGCCGGTGCCCTACATGTCCAAGGACGAGCTGACGCAGGTGCTGGCGCATCCCGATCCGACCAC
>CAYREA010000211.1:0-7924 GCA_964423075.1 uncultured Rubrivivax sp.
GTGCCTTCCACCTTCACGAGCAGGTTCTTCGCCTTCTTGGCCAGCAGCGTCTGCGTGGCCATCACGTGCTCGACCTCACTGGTGCCGATGCCATGCGCCAGTGCGCCGAAAGCGCCGTGCGTGCTGGTGTGGCTGTCGCCGCACACCACCGTCATGCCGGGCAGCGTGGCACCGTTCTCGGGGCCGATGACGTGCACGATGCCCTGGCGCTTGTCGAGGAAGGGAAAGTAGGCCGCGGCGCCATAGGCCTTGATGTTGGCGTCGAGCGTGGTGACCTGCAGCTTGCTGATGGGGTCGGTGATGCCGTCGTAACCATCCGCCCAGCCGGTGGTGGGCGTGTTGTGGTCGGCGGTGGCGACGATGCTGCTCACGCGCCACACCTTGCGCCCGGCCAGGCGCAGGCCTTCGAAGGCCTGCGGGCTGGTCACCTCGTGCACCAGGTGGCGGTCGATGTAGAGCACGGCGGTGCCGTCCTCTTCGGTGTGGACGACGTGTTCGTCCCACAGCTTGTCGTACAGCGTTCGGGCAGTCATGGCTTCGTGCCTCCAGGGGGTGATTGTGATTCGGGAAGGGATGGGCAGAGCGCGTCGACGAAGCGCTGCAGCACCGTGGGCAGCACCTCCTGCTGGCGCACGCCGAGCAGGTAGTCGCGCTCGGCCCAGGGTTCGTCCAGCGCCAGCACACGCACGGCGAAGAGTTGGGCCAGGCGCTCGGCCACCGCGGCGGGCAGCACCGAGACACCCAGCCCGGCCTCGACCAGCTGCGCGATGGCATCGAAGCCGCGCACCTGCAGCCGTGCCTTCAGCGGCTTGCCCTGCGCCACGGCTTCGGCCTGCATCAGATCGTCGACCGCGGCGCCGTGGTGCAGGCCCACGTTATCGTGGTCCAGCAGCGCCTCGAAACGCACGCGGCGCTTTCGCGCCAGCGCGTGGCCGGCCGGCACCATCACCGCCAGGAGGCCGCGGCGGTAGGTGCGCGTGGCCAGGCGGGTGTCGAGCAGCGGGGCCACGAAGATGCCCACGTCGGCGCGGCCTTCGGCCACGGCGGCCTGCACCTCGGCGCTGGTCAGGTCGTCCAGGCTGATGCGGATCTGCGGGTGCGCCTGCGAAAAGGCGGCCAGGTCGGGCGGCAGGCATTCGCTGATGGCGCCGGCATTGGCCGCCACGCGCAGGTGGCCCTTGATGCCACGCGAGAACTCGACCACTTCGCTTTCCAGCGCATGCAGCTGGGCATGCAGGCTGCGCACGTGGCGCACCAGGGCGCGGCCGGCTTCGGTGGGCTCCACACCGCGCGCGCGGCGTTCGAAGAGTGGCACGCCGAAGCGCGCTTCCAGGTCGGACAGCCGCTTGCTCGCCGCCGCCACGGCGATGTGCTCACGGGCGGCGCCACGCGTGATGCTGCGGGTGTCGGCGATGGCGAGCACGAGGTTGAGCGTGGTGAGATCGAAGCGCATGGGGGCCAGGGCGGCAGCCGGCCGGCGCGGGGCCGAACCTTAGCCTTCGCCGGCTTGTCGTGATTGCTTCGATTGTCAACCCAGCCTTCGTGTGCCACGAAGGCTTCGGGGTCAAAGCTGCCAGGAGACAGCCAGCACGGCGCGCGGATCGGCGGCCGGCCCCGGGCCGCTGCGGAACACCCGCGTGGCCGAGAGGCCCAGCCGTCCGCTGCGCCACGACAGCCCGACGCTGCCGTAGCGGTGGTTGGGGAAGGTGATGCGCGTATACCGCACATGACCCAGGCCGAAGTCCAGCACCCAGCCCGGCGCCAGGCGCGGGTGCCAGCCGGCTTCGGCGATCCGGGTGCCGCCGCGGCCGAGCCCGCCACCCGGCAGCGGGCCGGGGTAGTCAGCCGAGGCGGCCAGCAGCAGGTCGACGCGGCCCGGCGCGTCCAGGGCCAGCGCCAGTTCGCTGTAGGGCAGGCGGCGCTGCACGCCACTGCCCAGCACGCGGTAGTGCGTGGCGGTGGCCTGCCAGGCCCAGGCCTCGTCGAAGACGCCGCCATAGCCAGCGCCCAGTGTCATTTCGGCATCGCCGCGCCGGCGCTCGCGGCCCAGCGTCGACAGCCCGGCCTGGGCCAGCCAGCCGGTGTCGCCGCGCCAGCGCGCGTCCAGGCTGACCACGGTGTCGCCGCCGCTGTTGCTGATGCCACGCTGCAGCTTGTCGGACTGCAGGCCCAGCACCCCTTCCACGGTGTCGGCCCGGCCGGGCAAGGCGGCCAGAAGCAGGGTCGCCACCAGCCCGATGCGCGCAAAACGCGGCATCCTCATCGAAAGAACGCTGTCGATGCAACCATTGCGGACGATTCTGGCACCCAGCCCAAGATGAGCCCCGAATCCGAAGACACCCAGGACGCAGCCTGGCTGCACGCCACCGCCCGCGGCGAGCGGGCGGCATTTGCACGCCTGTACCGGCGCCACCAGCCGCGCCTGATGCGCTTCCTCTGGCGCTTCGTGTCGCGGCCCGAGCTGGCCGAGGAGATCGTCAACGACACGATGTGGCTGGTGTGGACACGCGCCCACGCCTTCCGCGGCGAGGCCAAGGTGCGCACCTGGATCACCGGCATCGCCTACCGCTGCATGCTGCGCGCCCTGCGCGACGGGCCGCCGCCAGCCGAAGTGAACGCCTCCTCGCTGGACGACTTCAGCTTCGACGCCCTGCCCGGCCCGCCCGGCCGCGACGCCACCATCGAAACCCGCGACTGGCTCAGCCGCGGCCTGGCCGCGCTGCCGCACGAGCAGCGCGTGACGCTGGAGCTGGCCTACTACCTGGGCGAAAGCTGCGAGGACATCGCGGCCATCATGAGCTGCCCGGTGGGCACCGTGAAGGCGCGCATGTTCCACGCCCGTGTGCGCCTGCGCAATACCCTGCCCGCCCTGGCCGGCGAGCCCACCGGCCCGGCCGGAGGAGAGAGCAATCATGGCTGACCTGCCCAAGCCGCCACCCGGCCCGCCGGCGAGCGACCCTTCCGAACACCGCCGCGCCTGGGACGCGATTCCCTGGGTGGTGGCCGGCAGCGCCGCCATCGCGGACGTCAACCGCGTCATGCACCACCTGCCGCACTGCGCCAGTTGCCGGGAGGAATTCGAGTTCCAGCAGCGCCTGCACCGCGGCTTGCGCGATGCGGCAGCGCCCGAGGCCGACCCCGAACCCGGCCTGCAGCGCCTGATGGCACGCATCGAAGCAGCCAACACCGAACCGGTTCCGACGCCGCGCCTGGCGGGCCCGGTGCGTTGGCTGGCCGCCGCGGTGGTGGTGCAGGCCGTCGGGCTGACCGCCGCCGGCTTCGCGTGGATGGGCGCCACGCGCGACGCCGAATTCCGCACCTTGAGCACGCCCGAGGCGCCGCGCGCCGCCAGCCTGCGCCTGGTGCCGGCCGCCGGCATGGACTTCGCCGCCCTGCGCGGCCTGCTGGCCGAACTGAAGCTGGACATCGTGGACGTGGCACCCGACGGCAGCAGCCTGGGCCTGGCGCCGGCCGACGGCCAAGCCGCCACAGCGCAGGCCGCACTGCCGCGCCTGCGCAGCCATGCCGGCGTGCAGATGGCCGAGCCCACCGGACATGGGCCCCGATAACGTGGGCCGGCTGCTGCGCAAGCTCGCGGGTCTGGCCACGGCCTGCCTGTGCATGGCACTCACCGGCTGCGCCGCGCCGGCGCGCACGGCGGCCGACGACAGCGGCGGCCTGATCATCGTGGCGGTGACCGAAGGCGGCTCGGCGCGTTCGGCCGCCGGCACCGCGGCGCGCACCGACTACCGCCGTGCCGGCAGCTACAGCGGCAGCGACGCCGCACTGGACACCCTGGCGGCGCTGGCCGCCGAGCACCAGTTGGCGGAGCTCGATGCCTGGACCATCCCCACGCTGAACTGGCGCTGCGCGCTGCTGCGGCCGGCCAGCGGCGCCGATGCCGCGACACTGCTGGAACGGCTGGCCCGCGACCCGCGCGTCGCCCTGGCCCAGCCGCTGAACCAGTTCCAGACCCTGTCCGAGCCCGGCGCCTACAACGACCCTTACGTTTCCCTTCAGACCGGCTTTGCACGCATCGACGCCGCCGGCGCCCAGCGCGCCAGCCGCGGCGACGGCGTTACGGTGGCCGTGATCGACACCGGCCTGGACCCGCAGCACCCCGATCTGCTGGGCCGCATCAGTGCCGGCCGCGACTTCGCCGGGCGTCCGTCCGACGGCGCGGGCGAGCGCCACGGCACCGAAGTGGCCGGCGTGATCGCGGCTTCGGCCAACAACGGCATCGGCATCGTCGGCGTGGCGCCGGGTGTGCGGCTGCTGCCCTTGCGCGCCTGCTGGGGCGGCGGCACCGGGCAGGCTGCTCGCTGCAACAGCTTCACGCTGGCGCGCGCGCTGGCCGCGGCCCTGGCCGAGCGGCCGGACATCATCAACCTCAGCCTGGGCGGCCCGCGCGACCCGCTGCTGGAAAAGCTGCTGGCCCAGGCCCTGGCGCGAGGCATCGTGGTGGTGGGTGCGCTGCCGCCGGGTGGCACGCGCGAAGGTTTCCCGGCGGCCGTGCCCGGCGTCCTGGCCGTGGCCATTGCCGAGGACGGCATCGTCGGACAGGGTGTGCTGGCCGCCCCGGGCCGGCGTGTGTTGACGCTGGCTCCGGGCGGCGGCTACGACTACGCCAGCGGCAGCTCGATGGCCGCGGCGCATGTCAGCGGCGTGGTGGCGCTGCTGCGCGCACTCGACCCCAAGCTCGAAGGGCCGGCGCTGCAGACGCTGCTGGCCGGCCGCAGCGCGACGGTGGATGCCTGCGTCGCGCTGCAGCGCTTGCGCCCGGATCTCAGCTGCGCGGCGCAAGCGGGGCGTTGAGCACCGCCACCCGCCGCCGCCACAACAAGCCAGCCAGGCCCAGCGACATCAGGGCCAGGCTGCCCGGCTCGGGCACCACACTGGCGGTGAAGTTCGAGTTGTCGGGCGCGAAGTCCGAGATCTGCGTGAAGCCGGCTGCCAGGCCACCGTCGCGCGGCCACAGGTTGAAGGTGTAGTTGTTCTTCGCGAAGCCGGTGCTGGGCAGCAGCGAGCCGCTGACGGTGGCGCTGATGGTGTTGCCGCTGATCAGCACCGAGCCGGCCGGCAGCGCGGTGGCGCCGATGGAGCCGGTGCCGTCGGGGCGCAGCAGCACCACGCGGTCGAACAGCACGCCGTTCAGGCCGTTGGCCGCGAAACCGGCCGTGCCCGCGCCGCGGTTCACGCCCCACACGTACAGGCCGGTGGGCGTCAGGCCCACGGCGCCGCTCTGCGTGCTGGTGAAGGTGAAGATGTCGGTGGCGGTGTTGTAGGTGACGGTGGCGGCGACCACGTCCAGGTCCAGCGCCGACGCACTGCCGGCGAAGGTGGCCAGGAAGTCACCCGGCCGGTCGGTGATGCCATCGACGGCCAGCGCCGCCATCGGCGACGCGGCCGCCACGGCCGCGAGCAGCGCAGCCGCCGGACGTTTCAGCAAGAGGGAAACAGTCATCGTCGAACTCCTGGTTCTATCGGTTGTGCGGGCCGGGCTTGCCCCGGCTTGCGCTGCCCCTGAGTGCCAGGAATCGACAGGGTGGTTGCGCCACCCCCGCGTTCAGGTGCCCGCTGCGGCGCGGGCCTCGAGATCGGCCTTCAGCTCGGGGGCCAGGCGCAGCTGGGTGGCCAGGGCATCGAGGTAGGCGCGCTCCATCGTCGTGGTCTCGTCGGCCACCAGCAGGCTGGTGAGGTAGATCTGCGCGGCCAGCTCGGGCGTGGTGGCCGCGGCGGCCACGTCGGCGGGTTCGAGCGGGCGGCGTAGCTCTTCTTCCACCCAGGCGCGCAGTTCAGGCGGCGCGTCCACGCGCTGCAGTTCGGTGTGCAGCAGATCCTGCTCACGGGCGTCGATGTGACCGTCTGACTTGGCGGCGGCGATCATGGCCTTCAGCAAGGCGCGGCCCTGCTCCTCGGCCTGCGGCGCAGGCAGGGCCTGCGGCGGCGCCGCGGTGGCAGGGGCGGCGCCCGGCTGGCGCGCCTGCCAGTCGCTGTAGGCCTTCCAGGCCATCACACCCAGGGCGGCCACGCTGCCCAGCTTGAGCGCCTTGCCGCCCAGGCGCCGGCCGCTGCGGCTGCCCAGCAGCATCGTCAGCAGGCTGCCGGCGGCGGCGCCGGTGGCGTAACGGCCGACGTCGCTCTGGCGCGCGTTGTACTGGCTGGCGGCGCTGGCGCCGGCCTTCAGGAGCTGGTCGAGGAAAGAGAAGGCGCTCATCGGGGCACTCCACAGGTGAATGGAAGGCACTCTAGCGCCGACCCTGAGGCCGTGGGCCGGCTCCGGGCTTGGCGCTCAGCCCAGAGCGGCCACCACGTGGGGCGGTGCCTGCACGAGTTCGATCAGCACACCTTCACCACTGAGCGGGAAGTCTTCGTTGCCCTTGGGGTGGATGAAGCAGATGTCGTGGCCCGCCGCACCCTTGCGGATGCCACCCGGCGCGAAGCGCACGCCCTGCGCCGTCATCCAGGTCACGGCCTCGGGCAGCTTGTCCACCCACAGGCCCACGTGGTTGAGCGGCGTGGTGTGCACGGCGGGCTTCTTGTCCGGATCCAGCGGCTGCATCAGGTCAACCTCCACCGCATGCGGGCCGCTGCCGATCTCGCAGATGTCCTCGTCGACGTTCTCGCGTTCGCTGACGAAGCTGCTTTTCACGGTGAGGCCCAGCATGTCGACCCACAGCGACTTCAGGCGCTGCTTGTCGGGGCCACCGATGGCGACTTGCTGGATGCCGAGGATGCGAAAAGGCTTGTTGTCCATCACGCGAAGCTCAGGATGGGTTGGTCGACGGCCAGGCTCTCGCCCTTGTTGGCGAGCAGCGCGCCCACGGTGCCGTCCTGCGTGGCGACGAGGATGTTCTCCATCTTCATGGCCTCGATCACGGCCAGGCGTTCACCGGCCAGCACTTTCTGGCCCGCCGCCACCGCCACGTCCACCAGCAGGCCGGGCATGGGCGAGAGCAGGAACTTGCTGAGGTCGGGCGGTGCCTTGAAGGGCATCACGCGCAGCAGCTCGGCGGCGCGCGAGCTCATCACCTGGGCTTCGATGCGCAGGCCGTTGTGCTCGACACGCATCCACAGGCCGTGGCGCTCGATCTGCGCCGTGAAGGGCCGGCCGTTGCAATGGCCGCTGGCGCGGATGCCGCCGAACTGCCAGTCGCTGGCGATGGCGTAGGGCTTGCCGCCCACGTGCACGGTGAGGGCCTCGCCGGGAACGATGCGCACCGGTACGTAGGTGTGCAGGCCCTTCTCGCCCTTCACCACCACGACGAAGTACTCGCCGATCACCACGCCATGCCCGGCCAGCTGGCCGCTGATGCCAGCCGCGCGTTCGCGGTAGCGGCGGTATGCGGCGGCGGCCATGGCCAGCAGGAAGTCGGGATCGTCGTGCGGCACGTCCTCGGCGCGGAAACCCTTGCCGTACTGCTCGGCGATGAAGCCTGTGTTGAAGTCGCCGGCCACGAACTTCGGGTGCGCCAGCAAGGCGGCCTGGAAGGGGATGTTGCTGGACACGCCGCGGATGACGAAGCCGTTGAGTGCCTCGCGCATCTTCGCGATGGCGTCGTTGCGGTCCAGGCCGTGCACGATGAGCTTGGCGATCATCGAGTCGTAGAACATCGGGATCTCGCCGCCTTCGTAGACGCCGGTGTCCACACGCACGCCACCGCCGTGGGGAACAGGCGATGCGGCTTCCATGGTCTGCGGCGGCGGCAGGTAGCGCACCAGCCGGCCGGTGGAGGGCAGGAAGTTGCGGAACGGGTCTTCCGCATTGATGCGGCATTCGATGGCCCAGCCCTTGCGCGGGATGTCCTCCTGCTTGAAAGGCAGCGCCTCGCCGGCGGCCACGCGGATCATCATCTCCACCAGGTCGATGCCCGTGATGCTCTCGGTGACCGGGTGCTCCACCTGCAGCCGCGTGTTCATCTCC
>CAYREA010000212.1:0-7914 GCA_964423075.1 uncultured Rubrivivax sp.
TCATCGACAACGTGCTGGCCTCGCCCACAGGCGCCATCACGGGCGAGAAGTTCGAACGCTTCGACACCTCCTTCGTCGGCGCCGGCGACACGCTGGCCGCGGCGCTGGCCGCACTGCTGGCCGCGGGCAGCGAACTGCAGCCGGCCGTGGGTGAAGCGCTGTCCTTCCTGGACCAGAGCCTGGACTCCGGCTTCCGCCCCGGCATGGGCCATGTGGTGCCCGACCGCTTCTTCTGGGCCCTGCCCCCGCCCGAAGAAGGCGAAGAAGGGGGTGAAGACGGCATGCCGGAACCCGAACCCGAAGACCCCAAGGGCAAGGGCGCACCGCGCCGTGTCCACTGAACCAGCCCCCATGAGCAGCAACGAAGAACTCTTCGCGCGTGCGCAGCGCGTCATCCCCGGCGGCGTCAATTCACCCGTGCGCGCCTTCCGCGCCGTGGGCGGCACGCCGCGTTTCATCACCCGCGCGCAAGGCGCGTACATGTGGGACGCCGAAGGCCAGCGCTACATCGACTACATCGGCTCCTGGGGCCCGATGATCCTGGGCCACGGCCACCCGGCCGTGCTGGACGCGGTGCTGAAGGCCGCCGCCGACGGCTTCAGCTTCGGCGCGCCCACCGAGCGCGAGATCGAACTGGCCGAGGCCATCATCGGCCTGGTGCCCAGCGTCGAGCAGATCCGCCTCGTCAGCAGCGGCACCGAAGCCGGCATGAGTGCGCTGCGCCTGGCGCGCGGCGCCACCGGCCGCAGCAAGATCATCAAGTTCGAAGGCTGCTACCACGGCCATGCCGATGCGCTGCTTGTGAAGGCCGGTTCGGGCCTGGCCACCTTCGGCCACCCCACCAGCGCGGGTGTGCCGCCGGAAGTCGTGCAGCACACGCTGGTGCTCGAATACAACAACGTGGCGCAGATCGAAGAGGCCTTCGCCGCGCAAGGCCGCGAAGTCGCCTGCGTGATGATCGAGCCCATCGCCGGCAACATGAACTTCGTGCGCGCCAGCGTGCCCTTCATGAAACGGCTGCGCGAGCTGTGCACGCAGTACGGCGCGCTGCTGGTGTTCGACGAGGTGATGACGGGCTTCCGCGTCGCGCTTGGCGGCGCGCAGAGCGTCTACGCCAAACTCATTCCCGGTTTCAGGCCCGACATGAGCGTGTTCGGCAAGGTCATCGGCGGCGGCATGCCGCTGGCAGCCTTCGGCGGCACCAAGGACGTGATGAGCCAGCTGGCGCCGCTGGGCCCGGTGTACCAGGCCGGCACGCTCAGCGGCAACCCGGTTGCCACGGCCTGCGGGCTGGCGACGCTGAAGGAGATCCGCAAGCCCGGCTTCTTCGATGCGCTCTCGGCCAAGACCCGTTCGCTCGTCGAAGGCCTCACGGGCGCCGCGCGCGAGGCCGGCGTGCCCTTCGTCGGCGACAGCGAAGGCGGCATGTTCGGCTTCTTCTTCACGAGCGAGTTGCCGCAGAACTACGGCGTGGTGATGGCCACCGACAAGGAACGCTTCAACCGCTTCTTCCACGGCATGCTGCAGCGCGGCGTGTACCTGGCGCCGGCCCTGTACGAAGCGGGCTTCGTCAGCGCGGCCCACACCGAGGCCGACATCGCAGCGACGGTGGCCGCAGCGCGCGAGGCGCTGCGCGCCTGAAGCTTCAGGCCGGCGACGAACGCAGGCCGTAGGCCTTGCCGCCGGCGAACAGGTACTCGGCGCGCATGATCGCGTCGCCCTTCTCGCCGGTGAAGGTGAAGCCGAGCACACCCACGGTGTCGCCGACCTTGATCTCGGGCACCTTCCAGGCCTCCATGCGCGAGATCGGCGCCAGCTCGATCTCCCAGCGCCGGTCCTTGCGCGTGGGCAGGCGGGCGGATTTCAGCAGGCCGGGGCCGTCCACCGCCGCACTCTGCGGCGGCAGGCTGCGGCTGGCCAGGTCGGCGGGCAGCTTCAGGTCGGCCGCCAGTTCCAGGTCCAGTTCGGCGTGCGGGTTGCCCCAGCTCACCTTCAGCGCCCTGCCTTCCACGTAGAGCGGGCGGCTCTGGTCGAAGCTGCTCCAGCCGTGGTGGGCCCAGGCCGGCAGCCAGAGGGCAAGCGGGGCAGCGATCAGCGTGCGACGGTGCATGTGCGTCTCCTTCAGAGGTAGGCGATCCAGCGGCCGCAGATGATGACGCCGAACCACAAGCCCAAGGACAACAGGGTTTGCGCCCGCGCGAGCGCATCCGCGCGTTGCAGGCCTCCGCGGGCATGGAACAGCGCGGCGTTGGTGCCGGCCGTGGCCACCAGCGCCATCTTGATGAGGAAGGCGCGGTTGCTCAGCATCTCGGCGGGGTGCGCCGCGAACAGGCACAAGCCGCTGGCGACGATGAGCCCGAAGCCCGCCAGGCTGACGGACAGGCCCAGCCGCGCCAGCGCAGGCAGCGGCAGCGCCGCGGACAAACCCCAGACCCGCAGTTCCACCACCACCAGGCTCCCCAGCAGCAGCGCGATGCCGGCGATGTGCAGCACCTCGAGCGCCGGATAGGCCCAGGGGCTGGCAGAAAGCCACGCGATGCCCTGCATGCCGAAGCCTTTCATCCGTTCCTTGGTCGGGGCCCGATCCTAGAATGACCCGCATGCATCTTCACATCCTGGGCATCTGCGGCACCTTCATGGGCGGCCTGGCGGTGCTGGCCCGCGAAGCCGGGCACCGCGTCACCGGCTGCGACGCCGGCGTCTACCCGCCGATGAGCGAGCAGTTGCGCGCCCAGGGCATCGAGCTGATCGAAGGTTTCGGCGCCGAGCAGCTGGCGCTCAAGCCCGACGTGTTCGTGGTGGGCAACGTGGTGACACGAGGCTTCCCGCTGATGGAAGCCATCCTCGACGCCGGCGCGGCCTACACCAGCGGCCCGCAGTGGCTGGCCGAGCACGTGCTGTTCGGCCGCCATGTGCTGGCGGTGGCCGGCACCCACGGCAAGACCACGACGACGGCCATGCTCACCTGGATCCTGGAACAGGCCGGCCTGAACCCGGGCTTCCTGGTGGGCGGCGTGCCGCTGAACTTCGGCCTGTCGGCACGCCTGGGCACCGGCACCCATTTCGTGATCGAGGCGGATGAATACGACACCGCGCTCTTCGACAAGCGCAGCAAGTTCGTGCACTACCGGCCGCGCACCGCCATCCTGAACAACCTGGAACTCGACCACGCCGACATCTTCCCCGACCTGGCCGCCATCGAGACCCAGTTCCACCACCTGGTGCGCACCGTGCCGGCGTCGGGCCGGCTGTTGGTGAACGCACGCGACGAGGCCCTCACCCGCGTGCTGGCGCGCGGCTGCTGGAGCGAGGTGCAGCGCTTCGGCACCAAGCGCGAGGAACCCGGCGGCCTGTGCGCACGCGGCGAGCCGCAGGCCTTCGACGTGCTGCGCGGCAGCCTCAAGCTGGGCCGCGTGGAATGGGCCCTGCTGGGCGAACACAACCAGATGAACGCGCTGGCCGCCATCGGCGCCGCCGAACACGTGGGCGTGGCCACCGACGCGGCCTGCGCCGCGCTGTCGAGCTTCCAGAACGTGCGCCGCCGGCTCGAACTGCGTGGCGAGGTGCGTGGCATCAAGGTCTACGACGACTTCGCCCACCACCCCACGGCCATGCGCACCACGGTCGACGGCCTGCGCCGCAAGGTGGGCCACGGCCAGCGCATCCTGGCCGTGTTCGAGCCGCGTTCGAACACCATGAAGCTGGGCACGATGAAGGCGCAGCTGCCCTGGTCGGTTGAAGAAGCCGACCTGGCCTTCTGCCTGCAGGGCAACTACGGCTGGAGCGCGCGCGAGGCGATGGCGCCGATGGGCCAGAACGCGGTTGTGGCCGACACGGTCGACGCGCTGGTTGCCGCCATCGCCCAGGCCGCCGGCCCCGGCGACCACGTGCTGTGCATGAGCAACGGCGGTTTCGGCGGCATCCACGACAAGCTCCTGACGGCACTCGCCGCCAGGAGCTGATGCACCGGCTTAGGAGCGCTGAAGGGTCGCGCGCAGTGCTTCGGTGATGAGCGCCAGCGCGTCGTCCAGGTGCGCGCGGTTCTCCACCGACATCGAGCCCTTGCGCGCCAGCGCCGAGCGCAGCTGCGACTGCAACTCCACCGCCTGCAAGCGCGCCAGGCTGATGGCGTCGGCCGGCAGCGCCGGCGAAGGCCGCGTCAGCAGGGCCTGCATGCGCTTGAGGTGTTCGCGCTGCAGGTTGCGGCGCAGGCCGTCGATCTCCTTGCCGCTCTTCAGTTCGCTCCACACCGCGCCCTGCACGGTGCCATAGACCTCGTTGAGCGAGATCGCGCCCTTGCGCTGGTTCTCGGGCAGGTACACCGGCAGGTCCAGCAGGCGGCGTGCGGTGCCGGGGCTGAGCAGGCCGTCCATGGCCTGGGTCTGCAAGGCCAGCACGGCCTGCGGCACGGCCAGCGGGCCCACGCGCGCCCACTCGATGTAGTCGGGCGACAGGCTGGCCAGGAACTCGGGCTTGAACTTGAAGCTGTCGGTGCTGAACAGCTCGCTGGTCAGGAAGCGCAGGGCCTCGCGCTGCTTGGCCGGGTCGACCGGGCGGAAGTTGGGCTTGCCACTCTCGGGCAGGTCATGGCTCGTGTGCATGCCGCCCACGTACTTGGCGGCGATGCCGGGCAGGCGCCCGAGCTGGCTGAAGCCGGCCATCACGCTGCGGCGGGCGCGCTGCGGGTCGTCGCCGGGCTGGGGCTGGCGCTGCTGCACACGGGCCCAGAGTTCCTTGCTGAGCGTGACGCGGCGCTGGGCGTAGGCGAGTGGATCGTCGCCCAGGTCGAACTGGTTGACCAGCGGGTCGATGCCCGGGCTGCCATCGTTCAGGTTGAAGGCATCGCCATCGTCGGCGAAGGCCAGCGTGGTGTCGTTGCGGCCCCTTTCGGCGATGGCCTTCAGCTCGGCCGCCTCCTTGGCCGGGTCGACCGGCTTGTAGCCGTACTCGATGGCCCAGTAGTCGTAGGCACCCAGCGTCACCATGTTGGCCTCGCCCTTGGGCTCGCCGGCCAGCGCCAGGTTGAAGGCGTTGTAGTCCATCACCGAGCCCGAGATGCCCTTGCTGGCGCCGAAGCCCTTGTCCTTGAGCTGGTCGCGCGACACCGTGGTGCTGGCCTTGAAGTTGTGGCGCAGGCCCAGCGTGTGGCCCACCTCGTGCGTGATCACGTCCTTGATGTAGTTCTGCACGAAGGCTTCGGTCTCGGGCGAGTCGGGTTCCAGTTCACCGCGCGCTTCCAGCAGGTCGAGCGTGAAGGCCATCTCGCTGCTGCTGTCGGCCGCGTAGGTGCACATATCCTTGCGGCCCAGGGCCATGGCGTCCAGGCCGGCGCGCCAGGCCGGCATGCGGCTGTCGCCCAGCGGCAGCGCCACGTCGTCGCGCGCCTGGCGGCGCGAGCCGCGGCCGAAGACGTCGCTCATGCGGATGTCGGCGTCGAGGATCTCGCCGGTGCGCGGGTCGGTCTGGCTCGGGCCCTGGGCGAAGCCCACGTCGGCGCCCAGGAACCAGCGGATCGAGGCATGGCCGGTGTCCATGTTGTCGAAGGCGGCATCGTCGGGCTGCTGCTGGGCGACGATGGCGTTCTTGAAGCCGATGCGCTCGAAGGCCTTGTTCCACTCCAGGATACCGGCCTTGACGGCTTCGCGGTAACGCACCGGGATGTTGCGGTCCATCCAGTAGGTGATGGGCTTGACCGGCTCGGACAGGGCGGCCGCCGGATCCTTCTTCTCCAGGCGCCAGCGCGCGATGTGGTGCACGCGCGGGTTGGCGCGCAGGTCGTCCGACAGGTCGGTGTAGCTGTCGGTGAAGTAGCCCACGCGCGGGTCGGCCGGGCGCGTCTTCATCGGGGTGGCCGGCAGTTCACGCAGGTTGTAGAGATAGCCGATGTACAGGCTGCGCGCGTCGGGCGTGGTCTGCGGCGGCGCCACCGAAGGCGGCGGCGTGGCGCCCGGCGGCAGCATCGGCGGCGCCGGGATGCGCGGAACGCCGTAGTGCACCTTGGCCGACAACACCGTCAGGCCGGCCTCGGCCTGCGTGGCGGTGAAGAAGGAATTGGCACGGTCCACCGCAAACGGCAGGCGGAAGGCGCGTTCGATCTGCGTGCTCATGCCGGCCAGGTCGCCGAGCAGGAAGCTGGCGTCCACCAGCACCGACTTGCGCTCGGGGTGGTCGGCGCTGGCCACGGGCGCCGAGGCGATCAGGCTTTCGCTGAAGCCCTCGCCCACGGCGCGGGCCGAGGCGGGGTCGCGGTCGCCGCGGAAGGCCAGTTGTTTGGCCACCATCTGCATCTGGTTGCCGACGCGGCGGAACTCGACCATCCAGTCGGGCCCCATCTGGCTGCCATAGAGGCCGCGTTCACCCACCGACTGGGTGATGTTGATGCTGAACAGGAAAGGCTTGCCCAGGCGCTCGGGGGCGATTTCCAGCCACACCTTCTCGTCCTTGCGCCAGACGGGCACGAAGCCGTCCTGGCGCTTGGCGTCCTTGCTGACGTCGGCAAAGGGCTTGGGGGCGGTGGGGTCCGGCGGGCGCGCACCGGGCACGGCGCCCGAGGCGGCGCGGGCGGGCCCGCTGGCCGCTGCGGCAGCCGGAGCAGCCGCAGCCACGGTGCTGGGCGTGGCAGCCGGCGGCGTGGCGCAGCCGGCGAACAAGGCCGCGGCGGCAGCCAGGGCCAGCGGATGGACGAGCAGGCGGCGGTCAGGATTCGAGCGCATGGCGGTACGGCGGTTGCCCGGCGGAAAAAGTGAAGTCGGCGATTCTGCCCGGCGTGGGGCGCGCGCGACATCGGCTGCGACGAGCATGCGGCAACGTGCGACGAGCGGCCGCTAGACTCGCCCGGACGGTTCTTTCGCTGCCCCGCCCGTTTTGTCGCCCACCCACCTGCTCTACCTGCACGGTTTTCGCTCCTCGCCGCAGTCGTTCAAGGCGCGCCGGGTTGCCGGCTGGCTGGCGCAGCACCGGCCCGACATCCGCTGGTGGTGCCCCCAGCTGCCGCCCTCGCCGCGTGAGGCGATGCGCCTGGTGCGTGAAGGCATCGCCGGCTGGCCGGCGGGTGCGTCAGCAGTGCTCGGCAGCTCGCTCGGTGGCTTCTACGCCACGGTGGTGGCCGAAGCCACCGGCTGGCCCGCCGTGCTGATGAACCCGGCCGTCGACCCGGCGCGCGACCTGGCTGCCTACATCGGCGAGCAGACCGCCTTCCACGCACCCGAGGAGCGTTTCTACTTCCGCGCCGAGTACGTCGACGAACTGCGCGAACTGGCGCCACCGGCCATCACCCGGCCCGAGCGCTACTTCGCCGTCATCGCCAAAGGCGACGAACTGCTCAGCTGGCAGGAAATGGCCGCCCGCTACGCCGGCGCGCAGATCCGCCTGCTCGAAGGCAGCGACCACGCGCTGAGCGACTTCGAAGACCACCTGCCCCACATCCTGAAGTTCCTGCAACTGCCATGAGACTGAAGAACAAGATCTGCATCGTCACCGGCGCCGCGCAAGGCATCGGTGCTGCCACCTGTGCCAAGTTCGCGGCCGAAGGTGCCGTCGTCATCGGCTGCGACCGCCGCGCCGAGGGCGTGAACGAGGCCTACGAGCGCCACGACGTGGACGTGACCGACCGCGTGGCCGTCGACATGATGGTGGCGGCCGTGCTGGAACGCCACGGCCGCATCGACGTGCTGGTGAACAACGCCGGCATCACCAAGGACGCGCGCCTGGTGAAGATGACGCTGGTGCAGTTCGACGCCGTGATCGACGTCAACCTGCGCGGCGTCTTCCACTGCGCGCAGGCGGTGGCCGAGCCCATGATCAGCCAGGGCAGCGGCGTCATCCTCAACGCCAGCAGCGTGGTGGGCATCTACGGCAATTTCGGCCAGACCAACTACGCGGCGGCCAAGTTCGGCGTCATCGGCTTCACCAAGA
>CAYREA010000213.1:0-7864 GCA_964423075.1 uncultured Rubrivivax sp.
GCCCAGCGCCATGGCCTCGCAGGCGGCGGCGATGTGCACGCCGGCCAGGTGCTGGTTGACCATCTTCACGGTACTGCCGATGCCCGGCTGGTCGCCCAGTCGGTAGACCTTGCCGGCGATGGCGTCCAGCAAGCCGCCGGCCGCGGCGAAGGCCTCGGCTCGGCCCGAAGCCATCACGGTCATCGCACCTTCGGCCGCCTTCTTCGGGCCGCCGGATACCGGGCCGTCGATGAGCCACAGGCCATGCGCTTCCAGGCGCTCGGCCCAGCGTGGCGGCAGCGCCGGGTCGACCGTCGCCGAACACACCACCACCGAGCCGCGGCGCAGCTGGCCGGCGAGGCCGCCCTCGCCGAACAGCACCTGCTCGGTCTGCGCGCCATTCACCACCAGCACCACGACCACGTCGCATCGCGCAGCCAGGTCGGCCAGCGTAACCGCCGCGTGGCCGCCCGCAGCCACCAGGCGCTGCACGGGCTCGGGCCGCATGTCCAGCCCCCAGGTGGGCACACCGCGAGCCACGGCCGACAGCGCCGCACCCAGGCCCATCGAACCCAGGCCCACCACACCCAGCACCTTGCCGTCACTCATGATCAAACCCCTTTCCGGGCCGCGCGCGGTGCGATCACGCCACCCCGCTCCAGGCGTTGTGCGCCATGTGCCAGGTGGCTGCGCGCCGCACGCCGCGCGGCCCGCGGGTCGCCGGCCGAGATGGCATCGACGATGCCGCGGTGCTCCTTGCGCACCGCTTCCATGAAGTCGGCGCGGCGCGCCTCGTTGCCGCGCGTGATGCGCATGGCTTCGCGCAGGTACTGCTCCAGGAAGCCGAGCAGGCGGCTGAACTGCGGGTTGCCGGTGGCTGCGCCGATGGCGCGGTGGAAGGCCAGGTCTTCGGCCACGCCGTCACCGCCGGCCGCGGCCGCGGCGTCGATGGCCGCCAGCGCGCGCTTGAGCCCCGCCACCTGGGCGCGCGTGGCGCGCTCGGCGGCCAGCGCCGCCATCTCGCCTTCCAGCACGCGGCGCACCTCCACCACGTGCACCACGGCTTCCACCGACTCCAGCACCTGCGGGTCGAACTCCAGCGGCCGGTGTTCGGCCGGCGCCGCGACGAACACCCCCGAGCCCTGGCGCGCCACCAGCAGCCCGCGCGACTTGACGCGGTGCACCGCCTCGCGCACCACGCTGCGCGACACGCCGTGCGTGGCACAGAGCTGGGCTTCGGTGGGCAGCCGGTCGCCCGGGGCCAGCCGGCCGCGTTCGATCTGCGTAGCCAGCAGCGCGGCCAGGCGGTCGGCCAGTGTGGCGCGGCCCAGCGTGCCCGCAGCAGGCGGCGATGCAGGGGGCGGACGTGCAGCCATATTCGTCAGGTTATCAGACAACTTTGCCGGCCGGCTCAACGGGTAAGCCCGATGGTGCCGGCGCGGCACGGCGTCGTATCGTGCCGGCCAACCCCGTCCCACCGCGCATCGCCAAGAGAGGCTGCCCCGCATGGCCAGTGTGACCATCGCCCAGGTCAAGAAACGCTTCGGCACCGTGGAGATCCTGCATGGTGTGGACATCGCCATCCCCGACGGTTCCTTCACCGTGCTGGTGGGGCCGAGTGGATGCGGCAAGAGCACGCTGCTGCGCATGATCGCGGGGCTGGAGCAGATCAGCGACGGCGAGGTGCGCATCGGCAGCCAGCGCGTCAACGAGCTGCCGCCCAAGGCGCGCGACATCGCGATGGTGTTCCAGAACTACGCGCTCTACCCGCACATGACGGTGCGCGACAACATGGCCTTCGCGCTGATGCTGGCCAAGCTGGACGCGGCCACCATCGAGAGCAAGGTGGCGCGCGCCGCCGAGATCCTGGGCCTGAACGAACTGCTGCAGCGTTACCCGCGCCAACTGTCCGGCGGCCAGCGCCAGCGCGTGGCCATGGGCCGCGCCATCGTGCGCGACCCGCAGGTCTTCCTGTACGACGAGCCGCTGTCCAACCTCGACGCCAAGCTGCGCGTGGCCATGCGCACCGAGCTGAAGGAACTGCATCAGCGCCTGAAGACCACCTCGGTCTACGTCACGCACGATCAGATCGAAGCCATGACCATGGGCGACCAGATCGTGGTGATGAAAGACGGCCGCATCGAACAGACCGGCAGCCCGCTGGAGCTTTATGACCGGCCGGCGAACCTGTTCGTGGCCGGCTTCATCGGATCGCCGGCGATGAACTTCCTGCCCGCCACGCTGCGCCGCCAGGGCGGCAGCGCGACGGTGGAGTTGTCCGACGGCACGAAGCTCCCGGCGCCGCAGGGCAGCGCGGGCGTCGATGGCCAGCCGGTGATCTTCGGCACCCGCCCCGAGCACATGGCCCTGGGCAGCGCGGCCGAGGGTGGCATTGCCACCGAAGTGGCCGTGGTCGAGCCCACCGGGGCCGACACCTTCGTGGCCTGCCGCCACGCGGGGCGCGAGCTGGCCGTGGTCTTCCACGACCGCTACGCCTTCACCCCCGGCAGCACCATCCACCTGCAGCCCGACATCGCGCGGGCCCATCTGTTCGATGCCGGCTCCGGCCGACGCCTTGCGGCCTGATCGGGTCGCTTCATCACAAAAGGAGACTTCGATGAGTGACTTCAACCGCCGCCAGTTCACGGCCGGTGTCGCGGCACTGGGTGCCGGCGCGGTCTGGGCACCTGCCGTGCATGCGCAGAACCTGACCTACAAGCCCGAGAAAGGCGCCAAGCTGCGCGTGCTGCGCTGGAGCCGCTTCGTGCAGGGCGACATCGACGCCTACATGGCCAACGTCAAGAAGTTCACCGAGAAGACCGGCATCGAGGTGCGCGTCGACAACGAAGGCTGGGAAGACGTGCGGCCGAAGGCGGCCGTCGCGGCCAACACCGGCGCCGGGCCCGACATCATCCTGTCCACCAACGACGACGCCAACCTCTACCCCGAGAAGCTGCTCGACGTCACCGACCTGGCCACCTACCTGGGCAAGAAGTACGGCGGCTGGTACCCGGCCTGCGAGGCCTACCTGCGCCCCGACGGCAAGAAGTGGATCGGCATCGGCCTGGGTGCTGCCGGCGCCATGCTGGTGTACCGCCAGAGCCACGTGAAGGCGGCGGGCTTCGACACCTTCCCCAAGGACACCACCGGCTTCATGGCCCTGCTGAAGGCGCTGCACGCCAAGGGCACGCCGGCCGGCTTCGCCCTGGGCAATGCCACCGGCGACGGCCTGTGGTGCAACTGGCTGCTGTGGTCGCACGGCGGCAAGCTGGTCGACGCGAACAACAAGGTCGTCATCGACAGCCCCGAGACGCTCAAGGCCCTGGAGTACGCCAAGGAGATGTACGCCACCTTCGTGCCGGGCACGCTGAGCTGGCTCGACCCGAACAACAACAAGGCCTTCCTGGACGGCCAGGTCAGCCTCACCAACAACGGCATCTCGATCTACTACGCCACCAAGAACTCCACCGACCAGAAGGTGCGTGACCTGCGGGAAGACGTGTACCACGCGCAGTACCCGGTGGGTCCGGTGGGCGTGCCCACCGAATCGCACCTGTTCTTCAACCAGATGGTGATGAAGTACACCAAGTACCCGCAGGCGGCCAAGGAGTTCCTGCGCTTCATGATGGAACAGGAGCAGTTCGACCCCTGGCTCACCGCCGCGGGCGGCTACATCGCGCCGCCGCTGGCCGAGTACACCAAGGCGGCGATCTGGACTTCGGACCCCAAGCACACGCCCTACCGCGACTGCGTGAAGAACCTGCGCCCGGCCGGTTATGCCGGCAAGCTGGGCTACGCCTCGGCCGGCGCGGCGGCCGACTTCATCGTCGTCAACATGGTGGCCGAAGCGGCCAGCGGATCGAAGACGCCGAAGGAAGCCGCCGAACGCGCGCAGAAGCGCGCCGAGCGCTACTACAAAGTCTGACGCCCCAAGGAATCAGCGGCAGCGGCCATGCTCGAGAAACTGCAGAACAACCGCAACGCGCTCGGCCTGCTGTTCATGCTGCCGGCGGCGGTGCTGCTGCTGCTGTTCCTGACCTACCCGCTCGGCCTGGGCACCTGGCTGGGTTTCACCGACGCCAAGATCGGGCGTTCGGGCGAATGGATAGGCTTGGAGAACTACGCCTTCCTGTGGGGCGACAGCGTCACGCGCCTGGCCCTCTTCAACACGCTCTTCTACACCACGGCGGCCAGCGTGCTGAAGTTCGGCCTGGGCCTGTGGCTGGCGCTTCTGCTGAACAAGAACATCCGCATCAAGTCCTTCTTCCGCGCCGTCATCCTGCTGCCCTATATCGTGCCCACGGCGCTGTCGGCCATCGCCTTCTGGTGGATCTTCGACGCGCAGTTCTCCATCGTGTCGTGGGTGCTGGTGAAGATGGGCCTGATCGACACCTACATCGACTTCCTGGGTGACCCCTGGAACGCGCGCCTGTCCACCATCTTCGCCAACGTCTGGCGCGGCGTGCCCTTCGTGGCCATCACGCTGCTGGCCGGTTTGCAGACCATCTCGCCTTCGTACTACGAGGCCTCGGCCATCGACGGCGCCACGCCGATGCAGCAGTTCCGCCATGTCACGCTGCCGCTGCTGACGCCCATCATCGCGGTGGTGATGACCTTCTCGGTGCTGTTCACCTTCACCGACTTCCAGCTCATCTACGTGCTCACACGTGGCGGGCCGCTCAACGCCACGCACCTGATGGCCACGCTGTCGTTCCAGCGCGCCATTGCGGGCGGCGCCCTCGGTGAAGGTGCGGCCATCTCGATCGCGATGGTGCCCTTCCTGCTGGCGGCCATCCTGTTCAGCTACTTCGGCCTGCAGCGCAGGGCCTGGCAACAAGGCGGGCGCGACGAATGAGTGCCGACAAAGGGAACATCGACCAGGGCGGCATGGGCTACCTGGACACACGCGGCCGCAAGCTGGTCACCGTCTACATCCCGCTGGCCATCTTCCTGTTCGTGCTGCTGTTTCCGTTCTACTGGATGGTGATCACCTCGGTGAAGCCCGACAACGAACTGCTGTCGCGCGACGGCAATCCGTTCTGGGTGGTGGCGCCGACGCTGGCTCACTTCAAGAAGCTGCTGTTCGACACCTCGTACCCCGAGTGGCTGTGGAACACGGTGCTGGTGTCGGTGGTGGCCACGGCCTTCTCGCTGTTCGCTTCCGTGCTGGCGGCCTACGCCATCGAGCGCCTGCGTTTCCAGGGCGCCAAGCAGGTGGGCCTGTCCATCTTCCTGGCCTACCTGGTGCCGCCTTCGATCCTGTTCATCCCGCTGGCGGCCATCGTGTTCCAGCTGGGCCTGTTCGACACACGCTGGGCCCTGATCCTCACCTACCCCACCTTCCTCATTCCCTTCTGCACCTGGTTGCTGATGGGCTACTTCCGCAGCATCCCCTTCGAGCTGGAAGAGTGCGCGCTGATCGACGGCGCGACACGTTGGCAGATTCTCGTGAAGATCGTGCTGCCGCTGGCGGTGCCCGGGCTCATCAGCGCCGGCATCTTCGCCTTCACGCTGAGCTGGAACGAGTTCATCTACGCGCTCACCTTCATCAGCTCGTCGGAGATGAAGACGGTGCCCGTGGGCGTGGTGACGGAACTGGTGGAAGGCGACGTCTACCACTGGGGCCCGCTGATGGCGGGCGCGCTGCTGGGTTCGCTGCCGGTGGCCTTCGTGTACTCGTTCTTCGTCGAGCACTACGTCTCGGGCTTGACCGGGTCGGTCAAGGAGTAGCCGGCACTCTCCGCGCCTTCAGCCGCGGCGCCGGGGCGCGCAGCGAAGGCAACTTGCGGCGCGAGGCCAGCACCTGTTCGATGTCTTCCTGCGCGCCGTCGATCAACACCAGGCAGGCGCGCTCGGCCTTCGGCGCCGAACGGGCGATCACGGCGTCCAGCACCGCGCGGTGCAAAGGCAGCGAATGCGCGGGGCCGTCGGGCTTGCTGGTCGAGATCTCGAAGCTGGTGCGCAGCAGCGCGCCCAGCGCCTTGCTCATCTGCACCAGCATGCGGTTGTGGCAGGCGCGCAGCAGGCCCTGGTGGAAGGCCAGGTCGTGGCGCACATAGTCGCCGCCGTTCTCGATGGCGTCCTTCATGCCGGCGTAGGCGGCTTCGATCTCGGCGATGTCCTGCGGCGTCGCGCGTTCGGCGGCCAGCCGCACCGCGGCCGGTTCCACCACGCGGCGCAGTTCCTGCAGGTCGCGCAGGAACTCGCGCGACAGGCCGGCTCGGCTCTGCCAGGTGACGACGTCGGGGTCGAACCAGTTCCACTGCTCGGCCGCCAGCACGCGCGTGCCCACCTTGGGGCCGGTGCTCACCAGGCCCTTGGCCACCAGCGACTTGATGGCCTCGCGCACCACAGTGCGGCTGACGCCGAACTCCTCGCCCAGCGTGGGCTCGGGCGGGATGCCGGTGCCCGGCGGGTAGTGGCCCGAGACGATGGCCTCGCCCAGCAGTTCGAGCGTACGGCCGTGGACGTTCTTGATGGGTGTCATGCGCGCACGAAGGCGGTCACCAGGGGTTCGTCGCCGACCTGGCGGCTCCAGTGGCCATGCAGTTTCGGATCGAAGCTCGCGCCGGCAGGCAGCGTGTCAGCCGAGTAGAAGTGGTCACCGGGCCTGAAGATGCGCGACGTGCCGTCCTGCAGGCCGATCTCCATCTGCCCGCCCAGCACGAACAGCCACTGCGGGTTCTCGGTGCAGTGGAAGTCGCTGCGAAAACCCACCGGGCTCATGCGCAGCTGCAGGCCGCCGCTGGGCATCAGTGTCGACAGGCGCGCCATCGGCTTGCCTTCGGTGAGCGCAATGGCTTCGTCGCGGAAACGCGCGCGGCCGTCTTCGGCGGTGTAGAGCACGACCTTGGTGAATTGCATGGGGGGGTCTCGTCAGGCGATGGGGGCGCGCAGGCGGTGCATGAGCTGCCCCACCAGTTGCGAGGGCGGCTCTTCGACGTCCGCCGTGTAGACACTTTCATCGGCCGCCGGCGGCTCCAGCGTGTCGAGCTGGCTCTGCAGCAGCGAAGCCGGCATGTAGTGGCCCTTGCGCGCCTGCAGCCGTTGCGCCAGCAGAGCGGGCTCACCACGCAGGTGAACCAGCTTCAGGTCGGGCGCGCTGCCGCGCAGCAGGTCGCGGTAGCTGCGCTTGAGTGCGGAGCAGGACACCACCACCCCATCAGCTGCAGCCTCGCCCAGCTTCGCGGCCACGGCCTTCAGCCAGTCCTGCCGGTCCTCGTCGGTCAAGGGCGTACCAGCCGCCATCAGCGCCACGTTGCGCGGCGGGTGCAGCGCGTCACCTTCCACGAAGCGCAGCCCGAGGGCCTGCGCCAACGCGGCACCCACGGTGCTCTTGCCGCAGCCGCTGACACCCATCACGACGACACGCAGGGCCATCGCGCCACGTGCCATCAGCCCAGGCGCGCGCCGCTGGCGGCGTCGAACAGATGGGCCTTGGCCGGGTCGACCGCCAGGTACACCGTCTGGTCGGGCTGGGCATCGGTGCGGCCGTGCATCACCAGGACCAGCTGCTGCTCACCCACCTGCACCAGCAGTTCGGTTTCGGCACCGGTGGGCTCCACCACCACCACCTGGGCCGGGATGCCCTGCTCGGCCAGCGCCAGGTCGGTGGGACGTATGCCGTAGTGCACCGCCTGCCCCTCGGCCGCGGTGCGCGAAGGCAGCGGCCAGTGCGCGCCGAGCGCGTCGACGCCGGCACCACGCACCTGGCCCTTGAACACGTTCATCGACGGTGAGCCGATGAACTGCGCCACGAACAGGTTGCCCGGGCGGTCGAAGAGTTCCAGCGGCGTGCCGATCTGCTCGACGATGCCGTCGTGCATCACCACGATGCGGTCGGCCATGGTCATGGCCTCGATCTGGTCGTGCGTCACGTACACCG
>CAYREA010000214.1:0-7804 GCA_964423075.1 uncultured Rubrivivax sp.
GGCCGCGGAACATGTCCTGGCTGAGCCGGGTGCGGAACAGGATCTCGCCCATCCACACGAAGAGCGGCAGCGCGGTGAGTGTCCAGCTGCTGCTGCTGCCCCAGATGGTGACGGCCATCGCGTCGCCCGCGGGCCGGCTGCTGAAGAGCTGCATGCCGATCCAGGCCACGCCCGACAGCGTGAGGCCTATCCACACGCCGCTGCCCAGGATGAGGAACAGCGCCGCGATCAGCAGGAAGGTGACGCCGAGATCGCTCATTCGTTGTGCAGGGCTTCGTCGCCGTGGTCGGCCTTGCGCTGGCCGCGCGCTTCCAGCACCAGCTCGTCGACGAAGGCGATGGCCAGGATGGCCGAGCCCGCGGCCATGGCCAGCTGCGGCAGCCACAGCGGCGTGGCGTCGTTGCTGGTGGAGATGTCGTTGAAGGCGTGCGACTGCCACACCAGCCGTGCGCTGTAGAACGCACTCAGTCCGGCCAGCGCCGAGGCCGCGAACAGCGCCCACAGCTCCAGCGCCTTGCGCGCGCGGCCCTGCAGCGCCGACAGCAGCAGCGTGACGCGGATGTGCTCACCCTTCTTCAGCGTGTGCGCCAGCGCCAGGAAACCGGCCGCGGCCATCAGGTAGCCGGCATAGGCGTCGGTGCCCGGCACGTGGAAGTGCAGCTGCCGGCTCGCGATGGACAGCAGCACCATCAGCAGCAGGCCCACCATGCACAGCGCGGCCAGCCAGGCCGCGCCGTCGTAGAGCGCGTCGAGGGCCCTCCTCAACGCAGTCACTTCTGGAAAGCGTCGACCAGCTGCTTGCCTTCAGGGCCGGCCTTCTCGAGCCATTCCTTCAGCATGACTTCGCCGATCTTCTTCATCTCGGCCTTCAGCTGCGGGCTCGGCGGCAGGATCTGCATGCCGGCGGCGCGCAGCTTGTCGAGCGTTTCGGAGTTGGCCTTCTTGCTCGACGCCAGCCCGCGCGCTTCGGCATCGGCACCGGCCTTCAGCAGCGCGTCCTGCGTGGCCTTGTCCAGCGCCGCGAAGGCCGCCTTGTTCACCAGCACGATGTTCTTGGGCAGCCAAGCCTGGGTGTCGTACCAATACTTCAGGTGCTCGTAGGTCTTGGTGTCGTAGCCGGTGGAGCCCGAGGACATGTAGGACTCGACCACGCCCGTGGCCAGTGCCTGCGAGAGTTCGGCCGCCTGCACGGTGACGGGCTGCGCGCCCACCAGCTCGGCGATGCGCGAGGTCTGCGGGTTGTAGGCGCGCCACTTCACGCCCTTCAGGTCGGCCGACACGTTGATGGGCTTCTTGGCGTAGATGCCCTGCGGCGGCCAGGGCACGGCGTACAGCACCATCAGGCCCTGCTCGGCCAGCTTCTTGTCGAAGAGCGGCTTCTGCACCTTCCACAGCTTCACGGCCTCGTCGTAGCTGTCGGCCAGGAAGGGCAGGGCGTCGGCACCGAAGGGCGCCCATTCGTTGCTGAAGTTGCTGATCAGCACCTCGCCGATCTGCGCCTGCCCGCCCTGCACCGCGCGCTTGATCTCGTTGGCCTTGAACAGCGAGGCGTTGGCGTGCACCGTGATCTTGAGCTTGCCGCCGGTGGCCTTGTCGACGTCGGCCGCGAACTCCGTCAGGTTGATGCTGTGGAAGTTGGTGGCGGAATAGGCGGCGGGAAGGTCCCACTTGGTCTGGGCCTGGGCGGTGGCGCTGAGGGCCAGCGCCAGGGCGGCACCGAGCAGGGGGCGGATGAATCGCATGGAAGAAGGCTCCGGGCTGGGGGTGACAGGCAGCTAGCATAGGTCGTGCCCAGTGGCCGGCGGCCCGGGGCTTCCCCTCACCAGCCACCGATGAACCTGCGCTTTGTCGAAGCCTTCTACTGGGCCGTCACGCTCAAGAGCGTGACGCGCGCGGCCGAGAAGCTGCACGTCACGCAGAGCGCGATGTCCAGCCGCATCGCCGCGCTGGAAAGCGAACTCGGCGTGCTGCTGCTGGACCGGCGCGACAAGCAGTTCCGCCTGACCATCGCCGGCACGCGTTTCCACCGCCATGCCGAACGCCTGCTGAACCTGCAGCGCGAGATCAAGGCCGAACTCGGTGCCGGTGCGGCCGAACGCGCGATGGCGGTGCGCATTGGCGTCATCGAATCGGTGCTGCATTCCTGGCTGATCGAATGGGTGCAGGCGCTGCGGCGCGACCATCCGGGCCTGGAGCTGTCGCTGACGGTGGAAACCACGCCGGTGCTGCTGGACCAGATGCGCCGCGGCGCGGCCGACCTGGTGCTGGCCGCGCTGCCGGCCGACGGCGACGGCGTGCTGAGCCGCGCGCTGGCGCCCATGCCCATGGTCTTCACCGGCCAGCGCCAGCGCCACGGCCGCAAGCGCTACACGCTGGCCCAGCTGCTGGAAGGCGACGAACTGCTCACCTTCCAGCGCGGTTCGCAGCCGCACGTGGCGCTGCTGGACCTGTGTCGCCGCCAGGGCGTGGAAGCGCCGCGTGTGCACACCATCTCGTCGATCTCGGCCATGGTGCAACTGGTGGAGCAGGGCTTCGGCGTGGCCACCTTGCCGCAGGCCGCGGTGGCGCGGCTGGCCGATTCGATGGCGCTGTGCGCCGTGCGCTGCGAGGCGGCGCTGGCGCCGCTGCCCATCCACCTGAGCTGGCGCGAAGACCCGGCGGCGCCGGTGGCGGGGCGCGTGGTCGAATCGGTGCTGGCCTTCAACAAGCTGGCCGCGGCCCAGGCCCGGGCTTCATCGAAAAAACCGATGAAGGCATAGAAAGATTTTGCGTTTGCGGTGCGTGCACCGCACCGCGAAGATGCGCTCCCATTGCAGCACCCCGATGAAGGCCAGGCCCGCGATGGAAGAGTTCCGCACACCGGCTGACTTGCGCGCCGCCTGTCGCAGCGGGGCCTACGGCGGCCACACCAGCGGCATCGCGCAGCGGCATGTGCAGGGCAACGTGGTGATCCTGCCGCGTGATGCCGCCGAGGACTTCCTGCGCTACTGCCAGCGCAACCCGAAACCCTGTCCGGTGCTGGCGGTGGGCGAGCCGGGTGATGTGTCGCTGCCGACGCTGGGCGCGGGCATCGACATCCGGCGTGACCTGCCGCGCTACCGCGTCTGGCGCGACGGCGCGCTGAGCGACGAGCCCACCGACATCACCTCGCTCTGGCGCGATGACTTCGTGAGCTTCGTGCTCGGTTGTTCCTTCAGCTTCGAGCAGGCGCTGATGGACGAAGGCATACGCCTGCGCCACGTGGAGCAGGGCCGCAACGTGGCGATGTTCCGCACGAACATGGCGACGACTCCTGCCGGCCGCTTCCACGGCCCGCTGGTGGTGACGATGAGGCCGCTGAAGGCCGCCGATGCCATACGCGCCGTGCAGATCACTTCGCGCTACCCGGCCGTGCACGGTGCGCCAGTGCACCTGGGCGACCCGGCATTGATCGGCATCAGCGATCTGTCCAAGCCCGACTACGGCGACGCCGTGGCCGTGATGCCCGACGAGATCCCCGTGTACTGGGCCTGCGGCGTCACCCCGCAGGCCGCCCTGGTGCAGGCCCAGCTGTCGCTGGCCATCACGCACGCACCGGGTTCCATGCTGATGACCGACCTGCTCAACCACCAGCTCGCTGCCTTCTAGCCCCGCCCACCCCCAGGAGTTTTGCCATGAAGAAGTTCCTCATGGCACTGGCCGCCGCCAGTGCTGTTGGCCCCGCCTTTGCCCAAACGAAGTGGGACCTGCCTTCGGGCTACGGCGTCAACACGTTCCAGGTGCAGAACCTGCAATGGTTCGCCGACGAGGTGGACAAGGCCAGCGCCGGCAAGCTGAAGATCACGCTGCACCCCGGCGCTTCGCTGTTCAAGGCCAACGAGATCAAGCGCGCCGTGCAGGGCGGGCAGACGCAGGCCGGTGAGTTCATCCTCTCGGGCTCGGCCAACGAGAACGCGCTCTTCGGCGTCGATTCCATCCCCTTCCTGGCCACCACCTACGCGGAAGCGAAGAAGCTCGATACCGCCTCGCTGCCGGTGCTGGACAAGCTGCTCGCCAGCCAGGGCATGAAGCTGCTCTACACCGTGCCCTGGCCCGGCCAGAGCCTCTACACCAAGAAGCCGGTGGCCGGCCTGGCCGACCTGAAGGGCACCAAGATGCGCGCCTACAACCCGGCCACCACGCGCATTGCCGAGCTCATCGGCGCGCAGCCGGTGACCATCCAGCTGGCCGAGCTGCCGCAGGCCCTGGCCACCGGCACCGTGGACAACTTCCTCACCAGCAGCGCCAGCGGCGTGGACAGCAAGCTCTACGAGCAGGTGAAGTACTTCTACGACGTCAACGCCTGGCTCCCGCGCAACGCGGTGGTGGTCAACATCAAGGCCTTCCAGGCGCTGGATGCAAGCACGCAGGCCGCACTGCTGAAGGTGGCCGCCGCCGCCGGCGAACGCGGCTGGAAGACCAGCGACCAGAAGGACGACGAATACCTGAAGGAGCTGGCCGCGCGCGGCATGACGGTGGACCGCAGCAGCGACAAGCTCAAGCGCGAGCTCAAGACCATCGGCGAACGCATGAGCGCCGAATGGCTCAAGCAGGCCGGCCCCGACGGCCAGGCCATCCTCGACGCCTACCGCAAGTGAGCCGGTGATGCGCCGCGCGCTCGATGGTTTCTACGGCCTGCTGATGACGCTGTCGGCCATCGCGATGGCGGCGTGTTTTGTCTGCGTCATGCTGGGCATCGCCGACCGGCAGTTCGCTTTAGGCCTGCGCGGGCTGGATGCCTATGCCGGCTACGCCATCGCCGCGGCGCTGTTCCTGGCCTTGCCCGGCACGCTGCAGAAGGGCGAGCACATCCGCGTGACGCTGCTGCTGCAGCGCCTGCCGGCGGCCTGGCGCGCGGCGCTGGAATGGTGGTGCCTGATCGGCGGCTCGCTGCTCGCGGCCACGCTCGCCTTCTACGCGGTGCGGCTGGTGTGGCTGTCGTGGTTGACGCACGACGTATCACCCGCCAGCGACGCCACGCCGCTGTGGCTGCCGCAGCTGGCCATGGCGCTGGGCTGCATCGGGCTGGCCGTGGGCCTGCTGGACAGTGCGCTGTCGCGCGCCGCCGGCATCCGCTTTGAACTGAACGCCGGCGCCGAAGCCGCGCACGTGGAGTAGGCCCATGGACATCGTCACCGCCGCCCTGCTCATCGCGCTGCTCATCGCCGTGCTGGCCTCGGGCTTCTGGATCGGCCTGGCCCTCTTGGGCGTGGCCGTGTTCGCGATGGAGGTCTTCACCAGCCGGCCCGTGGGCGACAGCATGGCCTTCACCATCTGGGGCAGCACCAGCAGCTGGACGCTCACCGCGCTGCCGCTCTTCCTGTGGATGGGCGAGATCCTGTTCCGCTCACGCCTCACGGCCGATCTCTTCAAGGGCCTGGCGCCGTGGCTGAACCGCGTGCCGGGGCGGCTGCTGCATGCCAACGTCATCGGCTGCGGCATCTTCGCGGCGGTGTCGGGCAGCAGCGCGGCCACCTGCGCCACCATCGGCAAGATCACGCTGCCCGAACTGAAGCAGCGCGGGTATCCGGATGCCATCAGCCTGGGCAGCCTGGCGGGTGCCGGCACCTTCGGGCTGATGATTCCGCCTTCGATCATCATGATCGTCTACGGCGTGGCCACCGACGTGAGCATCAGCAAGCTCTTCGTCGCCGGTGTCGTGCCGGGCTTGCTGCTGATGGCTCTGTTCTCGGGCTACCTGATGATCTGGGCCCTGCGCCACCCCGGCCAGGTGCCGGCGGCCGATGCCGCCATGAGCCTGGCCGACAAGATGCGCGCCGCGCGCCACCTGGTGCCGGTGGTGTCGCTGATCGCGCTGGTGATCGGCGCCATCTACAGCGGCCTGGCCACGGCCACCGAGTCGGCGGCGCTGGGCGTGGCGGGTTCGCTGGTGCTCAGCCGCTGGGAAGGCACGCTGAGCTGGCCCACCTTCAAGGACGGCCTGGTGTCGGCCTGCCGCGTGTACTGCATGATCGGCCTCATCCTTGCCGGCGCCAGCTTCCTCACGCTGGCCATGGGTTTCATCGGCCTGCCGCGCGAGGTGGCGGCCTTCATCGGCGGGCTGCAGCTCTCACCCTTCTGGCTGCTGATGCTGCTGATGGCCTTCTTCATCGTGCTGGGCTGTTTCCTCGACGGCATCAGCATGGTGGTGCTGACCATGGCCGTGCTGCTGCCCACGGTGCAGGCCGCCGGCATCGACCTGGTGTGGTTCGGTATCTACGTGGTGCTGGTGGTGGAGATGGCGCAGATCACCCCGCCTGTTGGTTTCAATCTGTTTGTGCTGCAAGGCCTGACCGGGCGCGAGTTGCCCGAGCTGGCGCGCATGGCCTTGCCCTTCTTCGGCCTGCTGGTGCTGGCGGTGCTGCTGATCTGGGTGTTTCCCCAGGCGGTGCTGTGGCTGCCGGGCCTGATGTAATGGCTGTCTGGCCACCCGCTGGCCGCGTTCAAGGAATTCTTCGATGACCACCAAGCCACAACGCTGGCAGTTCTGGATCGACCGCGGCGGCACCTTCACCGACGTCGTCGGCCGCGCGCCGGGTGGCGCGCTGCACACGCTGAAGCTGCTGTCCGAAAACCCCGAGCAGTACGCCGACGCGGCGGTGGAAGGCATCCGCCGCCTGCTGGGCCTGCAGCCCGGCCAGGCCATCACCGCCGAGCAGGTGGACTGCGTGAAGATGGGCACCACGGTGGCCACCAACGCGCTGCTGGAACGCAAGGGCGAACGCACGCTGCTGGTGACGACCACGGGCTTCCGCGACGCGCTGCGCATCGCCTACCAGGCCCGGCCGCGCCTCTTCGACCGCCACATCGTGCTGCCCGAGCTGCTGTACGAGCGCGTGGTGGAAGCGCGCGAGCGTGTGGGTGCGCACGGCGACGTGCTGCAGCCCATCGACCTGGCGCAGCTGCGCGGCGAACTGCAGGCCGCCTTCGACGCCGGCATCCGCGGCTGCGCCATCGCCTTCATGCACGGCTACCGCTACACGGCGCACGAGCAGGCGGCCGCGAAGCTGGCGCGCGAGCTGGGCTACACGCAGGTGAGCAGCTCGCACGAGACCAGCCCGCTGATGAAGCTGGTGTCGCGCGGCGACACCACGGTGGTCGATGCCTACCTGTCCCCCATCCTGCGCCGTTATGTGGACCGTGTCGCGGCCCAGATGCCCGGTGTGCGGCTCTTCTTCATGCAGAGCAGCGGCGGCCTCACCGAGGCACACCACTTCCAGGGCAAGGACGCCATCCTGTCCGGCCCGGCCGGCGGCATCGTCGGCATGGTGCGCACGGCCACCGCGGCGGGGCACCGCAAGGTCATCGGCTTCGACATGGGTGGCACCAGCACCGACGTGAGCCACTACGCCGGCGAGTTCGAGCGCGCCTTCGAAACCCAGGTGGCCGGCGTGCGCATGCGCGCGCCGATGATGAGCATCCACACGGTGGCGGCGGGCGGCGGCTCGATCCTGGCCTTCGACGGCGCTCGGTTGCGCGTGGGCCCGGAAAGCGCCGGCGCCAACCCCGGCCCGGCCAGCTACCGCCGCGGCGGGCCCCTGGCCACCACCGATGCCAACGTGCTGCTCGGCAAGATCCAGCCGGCCTACTTCCCGAAGGTGTTCGGCCCGGCAGCGAACGAGGCGCTGGACCGTGATGGCGTGGCGCAGAAGTTCGAGGCCATGGCCGCATCGGTGCGTTCGTCCACCGGCCGCGCCGCCACGCCGGAGAGCCTGGCCGAAGGTTTCCTGCAGATCGCCGTGCAGAACATGGCCAACGCCATCAAGCGCATCTCGGTGGCGCGCGG
>CAYREA010000215.1:0-7787 GCA_964423075.1 uncultured Rubrivivax sp.
CCGGCGAACAGGGCCGCGGCTTCGCGGTGGTGGCCGGCGAGGTGCGCAGCCTGGCGCAGCGCAGCGCCGCCGCGGCGCGCGAGATCAAGAGCCTCATCGGCGCCAGCGTCGAACGCGTGGAGGCCGGCACCCAGCTGGTGGCCAGCGCCGGCAGCACCATGAACGACATCGTCGCCAGCGTGCAGCGTGTGGCCGACATCATCGGCGAGATCAGCACCGCTGCCGCCGAGCAGAGCAGCGGCATCGGCCAGGTCAACCGCGCCGTCACCGATCTCGACCGCATGACGCAGCAGAACGCCGCGCTGGTGGAACAGAGCGCCGCCGCCGCCGAGTCGCTGCGCGAGCAGGCCAGCACGCTGACCTCGCTGGTTGCCACCTTCCGCCTGCAGGCGGCCTGACATCCCGCCACGCCCACGAACGCAGAGCCGCACGCCCTGAGTCCGAACACTGGCGCACACGCAGTACCCGCAATAACCGCAGTAACCGCTGTACCTGGAGCAGTCATGTCCATCAATCTTCAAAGCTTGCGCACCGGCCCCCGCCTGGCCCTGGCCTTCGGCGCCGTGGTGGCGCTGATGGTGATCGTGGTCGCCATCGCAGGCTTCGGCCTGGAGCGCGTGCGCAACGACAACACGCACCTGCTGAACCTGCAGCGCCGCGCCGCGCTGGCCGACCAGTGGCGCGCGCAGGTGCAGCTGAACGCGGCGCGCGCCCTGGCCATCGCCCAGGCCGGCGGCGCCGCCGAGATCGAGAAGTTCTTCGCGCCGCAGATGAAGGCCACCAGCGACTCGATCAGCGTTGCGCAGAAGGACCTGACCGAGAACATCGCCAGCGAGAAGGGCAAGGCCCTGCTGGCCGAGGTGGGCGTCAAGCGCGACGCCTACGTGGCCGTGCGCAAGGACGTGCTGGCCAAGTTCAAGGCCGGCGACGCCGCCGGCGGGCGCACCCTGCTGGACAGCCAGATGGTGCCGGCCGCCGGCGCCTACGTGGGTTCGCTGGAGAACCTGTCGGCCTTCCAGCAGACGCTGGTGGATGAAGGCCTGAGCCGCCTGGAGGCCGCCACCGCGCGCACCCAGCTGACCATGTTCGTGCTGCTGGCCGCGGCCGTGGCGGCCGCTGCCTTCTTCGGCTGGCGCGTCACGCGTTCGATCACGCAGCCGCTGGCCAGCACCGTGGCCGCCACCGGGCGCATCGCCGCCGGTGACCTGTCCGGCACCGTGGCCGTGGGTGGGCGCGACGAGATGTCCGACATGCAGCGCTCGCTGGCCGAGATGCAGGCCTCGCTGGCCCGCCTGGTGACCGAGCTGCGCCAGGGCAGCGAGTCCATCGGCACCGCCAGCGCCGAGATCGCCAGCGGCGGGCAGGACCTGTCCCAGCGCACCGAACAGACCGCCGGCCGCCTGCAGCAGGCCGCCAGCAGCCTGGAAGAGCTGACCGGCACGGTCGGCCACACCGCCGACGCCGCACGCTCGGCCAACACCCTGGCCAGCTCGGCCAGCGAAGCGGCACAACACGGTGGTGCGGTGGTGGCGCAGGTGGTCTCCACCATGGACGACATCAAGGCCAGCAGCCAGAAGATCGCCGACATCATCGGCACCATCGACGGCATCGCCTTCCAGACCAACATCCTGGCGCTGAACGCCGCGGTGGAAGCCGCGCGCGCCGGTGAACAGGGCCGCGGCTTCGCGGTGGTGGCCAGCGAAGTGCGCAGCCTGGCCCAGCGCAGCGCCACCGCCGCGCGCGAGATCAAGGCCCTCATCGGCAACAGCGTCGAACGCGTGGATGCCGGCGCCCTGCTGGTGTCGCAGGCCGGCAGCGCGATGGGCGACATCGTCTCGCGCGTGCAGCGGGTCAGCGACATCATCGCCGAGATCAGCAGCGCCGCCGGCGAGCAGAGCACCGGCATCGGCCAGGTCAACACCGCCGTCACCGAGCTCGACTCGATGACGCAGCAGAACGCCGCGCTGGTGGAACAGAGCGCCGCGGCCGCCGAGTCGCTGCGCGAACAGGCCCAGCGCCTGGCCGCCGCGGTGGACCGCTTCCGCCTGCACGCGCAGCACGCCTGACCCGTCTTCGAGCCCCATCACGACCTACCCCATGTTGAACCGCCTCTCCTCCCGCCAGCGCCTGGTGCTGGCCATCGGCCTCATCGTCGTCGGCCAGGGCGCCACCGTGGCCGGCCCCGCACTCGGCCTGGGCGGCAGCGCCGCCGCCGCCATCGGTATCACGGTCAGCCTGCTCGCAGTGCTGACCCTGATCGTCAACGCCTCGCTGGTGCTGGGCTTCCTGAAGGCCTTCGGCCAGCACGTGCAGCGCATGGCGCAGGGCGACCTGTCGCAGGACCTGGACACGCGCGAGACCAGCCCCGACGCCGCCGCGCTGCTGAATGCGCTGCAGGCGCTGCAGGCCTCGCTGCGCCAGACCCTGGGTAGCGTGCGCGGCGGTGCCGACGGCGTCTCGCTGGCCGCGCAGGAGATCGCCCAGGGCAACGCCGACCTGAGCGTGCGCACCGAACAGACCGCTTCCAACCTGCAGCACGCCGCCAGCTCGATGGCGCGCCTGACGCAGACCGTCAACCAGACCGCCGACTCGGCGCGCACCGCCAACCAGCTGGCCAGCTCGGCCAGCGAGGTGGCCGCACGTGGCGGCAGCGTGGTGGCGCAGGTGGTCTCGACCATGGACGAGATCAACCACAGCAGCAAGAAGATCGCCGACATCATCGGCACCATCGACGGCATCGCCTTCCAGACCAACATCCTGGCGCTCAACGCCGCCGTGGAAGCAGCACGCGCCGGCGAGCAGGGCCGCGGTTTCGCGGTGGTGGCCAGCGAAGTGCGCAGCCTGGCCCAGCGCAGCGCCGAAGCGGCGCGCGAGATCAAGAGCCTGATCGGCGCCAGCGTCGAGCGCGTCGAATCGGGCTCGCGGCTGGTGCAGGACGCCGGCAACACGATGGGCGAGATCGTCGCCAGCGTGCAGCGCGTGACCGACGTCATCGGCGAGATCAGCGCCGCCGCCGCCGAACAGAGCAGCGGCATCGGCCAGGTCAATACCGCCGTCACCCAGCTCGACGCGATGACGCAGCAGAACGCGGCGCTGGTGGAAGAGAGCGCGGCTGCGGCCGAGTCCTTGAAAGACCAGTCGCGCCAGCTCGCCGGTGCGCTGGTGAACTTCCGCATCGGCAGCGGCGAGGCGGCTGCCAGCCCGAAGGCCGTGGCCGCCAAGGTGGTGACCCAGGCCGCCAGCCGTGCGCGCAGCGCGCCGCTTGCGGCCAAGGCCGAGAAGAAGGCCGAAGCCCAGCCCGCTGCCAAGCCGGCCGTGAAGGCCGCGCCCAAGGCCGCAGCGGCTCCGGCGCCCAAGCCCGTCGAAGCCAAGGGCCCAGCCGCCGCACCCGCCAGTGGTGCCGGCGACAACGACTGGGAAACCTTCTGACCCGGCGCCCGGCCCGGCGCCCCCGCGCACTTCTGACGCGCCGCGCCTCAAGTGAGCGCTACCGGCGCCGAAAACGATTGCAGGCCGCACCTCGGCCACCCGTCAACCGAACCACCGAGACTTACCCATGATCAAGCAGTTCACCCTCATCGCGGCGCTGTCCGCCGCCCTGTTCGCCGGCCCGGCGCTGGCCGACGGCGAAGAGACGCCCAAGTCCATCAGTGGCGCCAAGGTCATCAGCGTCGACGAGGGCAAGACCCTGTCGGGCACCAAGGCCGCGGCCTTCTTCGACACGCGCAGCGCGCTGAACTTCGGCAAGGGCCACGTGCCCGGCGCCGTGACCGCCTCGTACAAGGAGAAGAGCGAGAAGGTCGAGGCCTTCGACGCCAGCAAGGACGACTTCGACATCGCCCGCCTGCCCGCCGACAAGGGCGCCAAGGTCGTCTTCTACAGCGACGGCCCCAGCGGCTGGAAGAGCTACAAGGCCGCCGTGCTGGCGGTGCGCGCCGGCTACAAGAACGTGATGTACATGCGCGGCGGTTTCGCCGAGTGGGAATCCAAGGGCTACGCCGTCGAGCGTTGAACCGGCTCCACCGATCCATATGCAGTTGAAGGAATCGAAGTGGGCTTCAAGTCGCTTTCCACCCGCCGCCTGATCCAGGTCGGCTTTGCTGCCGCCGCCGGCGTGTGCCTGCTGGTCGGCGCCGCCGGCTGGTGGGCCGCCGCCCACGTGCAGTCCATCAACCGCCAGGTGATCGCGGTGGACCACGTCGAGCGTGTGCTCGTGTCCAGCCTGCGCGACGCCAACGACCTGCTCGTCAGCGCCGGCTCCAGCAGCGCGCGCAAGGCGCTGCAGGCCTCGCTGGCCGAAGTGCAGGCCACGATGCAGGCCCCGCCGGCCGGCCTGGCCGGCTCGGCGCTGGCCACGCAGCTGGCCGCGCTGGTGCCGCCGCTGCTGGCCTTCGAGAAGATCAAGAAACCTTCGGTCGACAACGACGACGCGATGGTGGCCTACGGCAAGCTCAGCGCGCAGGCCAACGAGGCCCTGGCCGCCTTGCGCCAGCATGCGCAGGCGCAGGACGTGGCAGCGCACACCGACGCACGCCAGACCATGTGGGCCACCGGTGCCGTGTCGGTGCTGGGCGTGCTGCTGGCCGCGTTCTGCGGCCGTATCGCGCGGCTGCGGCTGGAGCGCCGGCTGGGTGGCGACCTCGAACACACCCAGGCGCTGATGCAGCGCGTGGGCAGCGGCGACCTGAGCCCGATCGTGACCAACGCGCCGCCGCACAGCGTGGTGGGCGGCCTGGCCGAGATGGTGAGCCGGCTGCGTGACTCGATCGGCGCGGTGCAGCAGAGCGCCGGGCAGATCGACACCGCGTCCGGCGAGATCGCCGCCGGCAGCAACGACCTCAGCGGCCGCACCGAACAGGCGGCCGGCAGCCTGCAGCAGACCGTCAGCGCGATCTCGCAGCTGAATGCCAACGTCAACCACAGCGCCGACTCGGCACGCCAGGCCAACCAGCTGGCCCGCGGCGCTGCCGAGGTGGCCGAACGCGGCGGCGACATCGTCAGCCAGGTGGTGTCGACGATGGACCAGATCAACGGCAGCTCGAAGAAGATCGCCGAGATCACCGGCGTCATCGACGGCATCGCCTTCCAGACCAACATCCTGGCGCTGAACGCCGCGGTGGAAGCCGCGCGCGCCGGCGAACAGGGCCGCGGCTTCGCCGTCGTCGCCAGCGAGGTGCGCAGCCTGGCGCAGCGCAGCGCCGAAGCGGCGCGCGAGATCAAGAGCCTGATCGGCAGCAGCGTCGAGCGTGTCGAGTCGGGCACTCAGCTGGTGGGCGACGCCGGCCGCACCATGCATGAGATCGTGGCCAGCGTGAAGCGCGTGTCCGACATCATCGGCGAGATCAGCGCCGCCGCAGCCGAGCAGAGCGCCGGCATCGGCCAGATCAACGGCGCCGTGCTCCAGCTCGAGCAGGCCACGCAGCAGAACGCCGCGCTGGCCGAGCAGTCCACCGCCGCCGCCACGGGGCTGAATGCCCAGGCGCGCACGCTGGCCGAGGTGGTTTCCTCGTTCCGGCTGGCGCAGCCGGCCTGATTTCACGACCCGTCCTGCAGAAACCCGGCGCCCTGCCGATATCCCCTGCAACACCTGTCTCAGCCCCAAAAGGAATCGCCATGGAGATGATCGCCGAAGCCACCCACGTGGCCCGCCACGAAGCCGCCCGGGCCAGCGCGGCCGGCGCGCCCGGTTCAAGCCAGAGCCGCACCTCCCAGGGTGGCGAGTTCCTGACCTTCCGTCTGGGTGCCGAGGAATACGGCATCGACATCCTGCGTGTGCAGGAGATCCGCTCCTACGAGCAGCCCACCCGCATCGCCAACGCACCCTCGTTCATCAAGGGCGTGGTCAACCTGCGCGGCGTGATCGTGCCCATCATCGACCTGCGCCTGAAGCTGGGCTGCGAGTCGGCCGAGTACAACACCTTCACCGTGGTGGTGGTGCTCAACGTCCGTGGCCGCGTGGTCGGCGCGGTGGTGGACTCGGTCTCCGACGTGCTGGAACTGAAGAAGGACGAGATCAAGCCTTCGCCCGAGCTGAACTCCAGCGTCGACGCGTCGTACATCACCGGCATCGGCACGGTGAAGAACGGCCAGGGCGACAACGAGAGCGAACGCATGCTGATCCTGATGGACATCGAAGGCCTGATGAGCAGCGCCGACATGGGCCTGATCAACGCCTGACCCAACCCCTTTTCCCCGAAAGATCCCGCCATGAACAAGACCCTCGTCGCCGCCCTGCTGTCCCTGGCCGCCCTTCCCGCCCTTGCCAGCAACGCCAACCGCGACGAAGCGCAGGCCATGGTCAAGAAGGGCATCGCTTTCATCAAGGCCAACGGCGTCGACAAGGGTTACGCCGAGGTCAGCAACAAGGGCGGGCAGTTCGTCGACCGCGACCTGTACCTGGTGGTCTATGGCCTGGACGGCAAGTGCCTGGCGCACGGCGCCAACCCCAAGCAGATCGGCAAGGACCTGATCGACCTGACCGACATCGACGGCAAGTACTTCGTCAAGGAACGTGTCGAGCTCGCACGAAGCAAGCCGGCCGGCTTCTGGCAGGAATACAAGTTCACCAACCCGGTGAGCAAGAAGGTCGAGCCCAAGGTGATGTACTGCGAGAAGCTGGGCGACACCGCAGTCTGCGGCGGCGTCTACAAGTAAGCCCGGCCGGGGCAGCACGATGAAGCTCGGCCTGAAGCTCCTGATTGCCCCGCTCGTCACGGCCGCCGTGGCCCTGTCCGCGGGCACGGCCTATTCGCTGCTCGACTGGCAGCAGACCCGCATCGCCCACGAGTCCAACAACGCCGACATCGACAACTTCAAGACCATCGGCCAGGCGCAGGAGCAGCTGGCCCAGGTGCGAGGGCATGTGTTCCGCACGTTGACGCTGATGGCGTCGATGGACGAGAACGCCGTCAAGGCCGCACGCACCGACATCGCACAGCAGGTCGGCGGTGTGCAGCGCGTGGTGAGCGCCATGCCCGGCAACAGCGGCGAAGACGCTGCCGTGGCCGAACTGGCCAAGGCCGCGAACCCGCTGCTGGAGCGTTACCTGAAGCAGTGCGACAAGGCCATCGACCTGAGTGGCATGGACCCCAATATCGGCATCGGCGCGATGCGGGCCGCCGAGACCACCTACACCGAACTGTCCAAGACCATGCTCGCGCTGGTGGCGCGCCAGCAGGCCCTGCACGACGAACGCGCCGACGCGGCCGACGCCCGCAAGTTGCATGTGAGCGCGCTGCTCGGCGCGCTGATGCTGCTGGCCACCGGTGGCGCGCTGTTCGCCGCCTGGCGCATGCAGGCCCGCGTGGTGCGCGAGCTCGGTGCCGCCCTGCAGTTGAGCGAACGCGTGGCCGCCGGCGACCTGCAGGGCCAGGTGCACAGCAGCCGCGACGACGAGATCGGCGACCTGGTGCGCGCCCTCGGCCGCATGGTCGAACGCCTGCGCGATTCGCTGCAGACCGTGCGCCAGGCCAGCGACAGCATCGGTACCGCGGCGCAGGAAATCGCCAGCGGCAACACCGACCTCAGCCAGCGCACCGAGCAGGCGGCCAGCCGCGTGCAGCAGAGCGCCAGCTCGATGGAGCAGCTCACCGGCACCGTGCGCCAGACGGCCGAATCGGCGCGCACCGCGCGGCAGCTCGCCAACTCGGCCACCGAAGTGGCGCAGCGCGGCGGCGAAGTGGTGTCGCAGGTGGTCTCGACCATGGGCGAGATCAACGCCAGTTCGCGCAAGATCGGCGACATCATCGGCACCATCGACGGCATCGCCTTCCAGACCAACATCCTGG
>CAYREA010000216.1:0-7771 GCA_964423075.1 uncultured Rubrivivax sp.
TGGCCCCAGGGCAGCAGGTAGCCCATGAAGGCCTCGGCCATCAGGCACAGGAAGATCGCGCAGCCGAAGATCCAGACCAGTTCGCGCGGCTTCTTGTAGCTGCCGTAGATCAGGCCGCGGAACATGTGCAGGTAGACCACGACGAAGAACGCGCTCGCGCCGGTGCTGTGCATGTAGCGCACCAGCCAGCCCCAGGGCACGTCGCGCATGATGTACTCGACCGACTCGAAGGCTTTCGCCGCGTCGGGCTTGTAGTGCATGACCAGGAAGATGCCGGTGACGATCTGGATCACCAGCACCAGCATCGACAGCGCGCCGAAGTAGTACAGCCAATTGAAGTTCTTCGGCGCGTAGTACTCCGACATGTGCTTCTTGTATTCCGAGAACGCGGTCGGGAACCGGTTCTCGAGCCATGTCGTCGCCTGCACGAGCATCGGCGCGCCGGGCGGCGCTTCCTTGAAATCAGCCATGGGGTCCTCGGTCGAATGCAGCGGGGGCAGCGGGTGGGCCGTTGTCAGGCCTGCTTGTCTTCACCGATCAGCAGCACGGTGTCCGACAGGTACATGTGCGGCGGCACTTCCAGGTTGTCGGGCGCGGGCACGTTCTTGAACACGCGGCCGGCCAGGTCGAAGGTGGAGCCGTGGCAGGGGCACAGGAAACCGCCCTGCCAGTTGTCGGGCAGCGAGGGCTGCGGGCCGGGGGTGAACTTGTCGCTGGGCGAGCAGCCCAGGTGCGAGCAGATGCCGACGCCGACGAAGTACTCGGGTTTGCGCGAGCGCGCTTCGTTGCGGGCGTACTCGGGCGTCAGCTCGTCGGGCTTGCGCTTGGACTGCGGGTCGGCCAGTTCCTTGTCGAGCTTGGGCAGCGCTGCCACCTGCTCGGGCGTGCGCCGGATGATCCACACCGGCTTGCCGCGCCATTCCACGGTGAGCTTCTCGCCCGGCTTGATGGCGCCGATGTCCACCGTGACCGGGGCGCCGGCCGCGCGGGCGCGTTCGGAAGGTGCGAAGGTGCTCACGAAGGGCACCGCGGCGGCCACGCCGCCTACGGCGCCGGCACCGCAGGTGATTGCGATCCAGGTGCGCCTGCTGCTGTCCACGGCCTTGTCGCCAGGGGCGTCGCTCATGAAGGTCCTCAGGAGTTCTGCAAAGTTCGGGTTAACTCCGAATTCTAGCCGAGCCGCCTTCGCGGCCCTGACACGAGCCGCAGTGCCGGCCCAGCCCTTGGCCCATTGACGTCATGCCGGGCCCCCACTACCGTGCCGCCGCCGAGCCCAGGAGGGAAGCGGGCCGGCCCCTTCCCACACAACACCAGGAGAGAGTCCATGAGTTTCAGTTCAGAGTTCAAGGAGTTCGCCCTCAAGGGCAACGTGATGGACCTGGCGGTCGGCGTCATCATCGGCGGTGCCTTCGGCAAGATCGTCGACTCCATCGTCGGCGACCTGATCATGCCGGTGGTCGGAAAACTACTCGGCGGCCTGGACTTCAACAACTACTTCATCCAGCTATCGGGCGCGCCCGCGGCCACGCTGCTGGAAGCCAAGAAGGCCGGCGCCGTGTTCGCCTACGGCAGCTTCATCACCATCGTCATCAACTTCATCATCCTGGCCTTCATCATCTTCATGATGGTCAAGCAGATGAACCGCATGAAGCGCGAAGCCCCGCCGGCACCCGCCGCGCCGCCGGCGCCGACGCCCGAAGACGTGCTGCTGCTGCGCGAGATCCGCGACAGCCTGAAGAAGTAACGGCAGGAAACTTGATCCGGCTCCGATCCTCCGAAACCCGGGGTCGGACGGGGTGAGTTCGCACAAAGCCCGCCATGGGCGATGCCGCATACTTGCGCGTTGCCCTGGTGGGCACGCATCCGTCCATGAAGCCGAACCCTCTTCACCGCCTGCCCGCGCCGCTGGAGGCGGCCGTCCAGCGCCTGAAGCTGACGGCCCGCGAAGCCGCTGAACGCAGCATCGAAAGCCTGGGCCTGGCGGCCCTGGCTGCCACCAACGCCTACCAGCGCGACGGGCTGCTGGGCGCGCAGTTCGAGCTCAACCGCAAGTCGGCCGTCTTCGCGCTGACCTTCAACGACGCGCTCGACGAACGTGTGCTGCGCGAGCTGGGCCCACGCGCCGCTGCCAACAACCCCGACAGCGCCTTCGCCGCCTCGCGGCCCACCGCCACCCTGACCGACTGGGCCACGCTGAGCCTGGTCGAGGACAAGGAGGTCGAGGCCCAGATCTCGGCCGACCGCTTCGGCCTGGAGATCGCCCACGCCTGCGAATGGGAGCTGCGCGAGCTCGACGGCTACGTCGGCTCGCTGCTGACCGAAGCCGCCGGCCCGGCCAGTGGCCTGGGCGACCGCAACCCGCTGCGCCCCGACCTGGTGGGCCACGCCATGCTCAAGGGCATCGAGGCCATCTCCGACCGCGCCGACGTGCGCAAGGTGCTCTCGGGTGAACTCAGCCGCTCGCTCGGCGGCCTGCTGCGCACGGCCTACGGCGACATCGTCGCCGAACTGCGCAATGCCGGCGTGCAGCCGCAGGGGCTGACCGTGCGCAACCGCCCGCAGCGCCCGGTGGGCGGCTGGGGCCCGGGCGGGCCCGACGAGCACAGCAACTCCTCCTTCAACAACCTGGGCCGTGCCGGCGACGACCGCACCACCCGCTCGGGCTACGCCAGCGTCCACGGCGGCCCGGGCGGCTACGCGGGCCCCGGCGGGCCGAGCGGCTACGCCGGCCCGGGTGGGCCCGCAGGCTACGGCGGGCCCGGCGGGCCAGGTGGCCCGGCCGGCCCCGGCGGCCGCAGCGGCCCGGGCAGCTTCGGCCCGTCCACACGCACTGGCGTCGGCATGGGCCGATCCTTCGGCCACGTCGACCCGGCGCTGATGACGCTGATCCGGCGCCTCAACGTCAGCGGCGCGCCCGAGAACAGCAGCTACGGCACCGTCTACGCCGACGACGGCGGCGAGCCCATGGGCATGCCGGCGCCGCCCAACCTGATCCGCGTGCACCGCGAAGAGCTGCGCCAGGCCAGCACCGGGGCGCTCGATCACATGGTGATCGACGTCATCGGCTTCATGTTCGACCAGATCCTGGCCGACCCGAAAGTGCCGCCGCAGATGGCGCGCCAGATCGCCCGCCTGCAGTTGCCCGTGCTGCGAGCGGCCCTGGGCGACGGCACCTTCTTCTCGTCGCGCCGGCACCCAGTGCGGCGCTTCATCAACCGCATCGCCTCGCTCGGCTCGGCCTTCGAGGACTTCGGTGAAGAAGGGGCCAAGGCCTTTCTGGCCAAGGTGAAGGCGTTGATCCACGAGGTTGTCGACGGCGACTTCGAGCACATCGACGTCTACGAGCAGAAGCTGGCGGCGCTGGAAGCCTTCACCGCCGAGTTGGCGGCGCGCGACACCTCCGAGATCGGCGGCGCGGCCGACCTGCTGTCCGAGAAGGAAGACCAGGCGCGGCTGCGCCAGCTGTACGCGATGCGGCTGTCGGGCGAGCTGAAAGACCTGTCGGCGCCGCCCTTCCTGCGCGACTTCATCAGCCGCGTCTGGAGCCAGGTGCTGCTGCGCGCGGCCGAGCAGAACGGCCCCGACGGCCCGCTGACGCAGCGGCTGCGCACGGTGGCGCGCGACCTCTTCATGAGCGTGCAGGCCAAGGCCACGCCGGCACACCGCAAGTCCTTCCTGGCCGAGCTGCCCAAGCTCATGCAGGACCTGACCGAGGGCATGAACCTCATCCACTGGCCCGAAGCGCAGCGCCGCGCCTTCTTCGGCCAGCTGATGCCGGCGCATGCCGAGGCGCTGAAGAGCCCGCTCGGGCGCCAGCTCGACATCAACCTGATGGCGCGCCAGGTCGACGGCGCGCTGCAGCGCCCGCTGCCGGTGCGCGCCGACCTGAAGACCGCCCCCAACCTGCCGGTGCTCACCGAAGAACTCTCGGCGCCGCAGTTCACGCCCGAGGAAGTGCAGCGCGTGGGGCTGGTGCAGGAGTCGCAGGTCGACTGGGACGGCAAGGTCGACATCGACCTCAGCGCCGAACCCGACCTGCCGCCCGACACCGGCCCCGAACTGCCGGGCCTGCCGGCGGCGGCCGAACCGGCCGAGCCAGTGGAGGGCCGCAGCCTGGCCGACAGCGTGCAGATCGGCTTCGCCTACCGCATGCACCTGAACGAAGAATGGCAGAAGGTGCGGCTCACGCACATCAGCCCCGGGCGCGGCTTTTTCATCTTCAAGCACGGCGGCAAGGGCCGCAAGACAGTCTCGCTGACGCAGCGCATGCTGGTGCGCCTGTGCGAAACCGGCCGCTTCAAGGCCTACGAGAGCGCCTACCTGGTGGAACGCGCCACCGCACGGGCGCGCCGCCAGCTGGCCGGGCTGGCCTCGCCGGCCACCACGACCTCTCAGCCCGCGGGCATCTGAACGAGTCGCCGCGCCAGGCGCGTGGCGGCGACCAGGCTGGACGCATCGGCCACACCCTGGCCGGCGATGTCGAAGGCGGTACCGTGGTCGGGGCTGGTGCGCACGAGGGGCAGGCCCAGCGTGACGTTCACACCCTGCTCCACCCCGAGGTACTTCACGGCGATGAGGCCGTGGTCGTGCACCATCGACACCACCAGGTCGAAAGCGCCGCAGCGCGCCCGCATGAACACGGTGTCGGGCGGGAAGGGGCCGCTGGCGTTGATGCCTTCGGCGCACGCGGCGGCGATGGCCGGGGCGATGATGCGCTGCTCCTCGTCGCCGAAGAGGCCGCCTTCGCCGGCATGCGGGTTCAGGCCGGCCACCGCGATGCGCGGCGTGGACAGGCCCCAGGCCGCCGCGCTGCGGTGGGCGATGCGCAGGGTGTCGAGCACGGCGTCGAAGGTGATGGCCTCGATGGCGCGGCGCAGCGAGACGTGGATGGTCACCAGCACCACGCGCAGTTCCTCGTTCGCCAGCATCATGCGCACCGGCGGCGCCACGCCACCCGGCGCCGTGGCCAGCGCCTGCAGCATCTCGGTGTGGCCCGGATAGGGCACGCCGGCGGCGGCCAGTGCTTCCTTGTGGATGGGCGCGGTGACGATGGCAGCGCCCTGGCCGGCCCGCACGAGCTGCACGGCGTGTTCGATGCAGCGCGCTGCGGCCGCGCCGTTGCGGGCGTCGACCTGGCCCAGCGGCAGCGTCGCCAGGCCGGCCGGAAGGCCTGGCGGCGGCAGGACGGGCAGGCAGCCGGGTGGCACGGCAGGCAGGTCGGCCGGCGCTTCGATCAGAGCCACCATCACGCCACCGGGGCGGCGGAACACCGCCGCGTCGCCGATCACCACCGCGTCGGCCAGTTCGCCGGCCTTGAAGGCCTTCACGATGATCTCGGGCCCGATCCCGGCGGCGTCGCCCATGGTGACCAGCAGCGGTTTCATGCCGGGTTGTCCACCTCGATGAAACGATGCACCAGCCCGAACTGCGCCGCCACCTGCGCGGCCACGGCCGGGGCGCCGTAGCGTTCGGTGGCGTGGTGGCCGCAGGCCAGGAAGGCCACGCCGGTTTCGCGCGCCAGGTGGGCCTGCGGCTCGGAGATCTCGCCGGTGAGGAAGGCGTCGGCGCCGGCCGCAATGGCGGCCTCGAAGTAACCCTGTGCGCCGCCCGTGCACCAGGCCACGCGCCGCAGCGGGCGGCCGTCGCCGGGCACGACGGTGGGCACGCGGCCGAGCTGGGCCTGGACGGTCTGGGCCAGCGCAGGCAGCGGCTGGTCGCACGGCCCGATGAAACCCAGCGCCTGCTCGCCGAAATGCGCGTCGGCACTCAGGCCGAGCCGCAGCCCGAGTTGCGCGTTGTTGCCCAGCTCGGCGTGGGCGTCCAGCGGCAGGTGGTAGGCAAAGAGGTTGGCCCCGGCCACCATCAGGCGCCGCACGCGGGCACCGAGCCAGCCCGTCAGGCGCCCGTCCTGGCCGCGCCAGAACAGGCCGTGGTGCACCAGCAGCGTGTCGGCGCCGGCGGCCAGCGCCGCGTCGATGAAGGCCAGGCTGGCGGTGACGCCGGAGGCGATGTGCCGCACCTCGCGCGTGCCCTCGACCTGCAGGCCGTTCGGCCCATAATCCTTGAAAGCGCCGGGCTGCAGCAGCAGTTCCAGGTGCGCTTCGATCTCTGTACGGTCGGCCATGCGCCGATTCTGGATCACCCCGAACCTCCCCCCTCATGTGGCGTAGAACCTGGCTCGTCTTCTCGCAGGCCGTGACCGTGGCCGTGGCCATGCTGTTCGTGGTGCTCACGCTCAAGCCCGAATGGCTGCCGGGCGCCAAGACCGGCACGGTGCCGAGCCTGCTGCCCACGCCCACGCTGGTGCAGGTGGTGCCGGCACAAGGTGCGGCCAGCGGCGCTTCGGGCTTTGCGCTGGCGGCGCGGCGCGCGGCGCCGGCCGTGGTGAGCGTCACCGCCACCAAGATGTCGAAGAAGAACCCGCACGCCGAAGACCCGCGCTTCCGCTTCTTCTTCGGCGACGGCGCACCGCAGCAGCAGGTGGGCCTGGGCTCGGGCGTGATCGTGGCGCCCGAGGGTTACCTGCTCACCAACCAGCACGTGGTGGAAGACGCCACCGAGATCGAGGTGCAGCTCGCCGACGGCCGCAGCACCCGCGCCCGCATCGTGGGCAGCGACGCCGAGACCGACATCGCCGTGCTCAAGATCGAGCTCGACCAGCTGCCCGTGGTGGCCCTGGGCGACGTGCGCGCACTGCAGGTGGGCGACGCGGTGCTGGCCATCGGCAATCCCTTCAACGTGGGCCAGACGGTGACGGCCGGCATCGTCAGCGCACTCGACCGCAAGCAGCGCGGCTCGTCGCCGTTCCAGAACTTCATCCAGACCGACGCCGCCATCAACCCCGGCAACTCGGGCGGAGCACTGGTGGACGCCAGCGGCGCGCTGGTGGGCATCAACACCGCCATCTTCAGCCGCAGCGGCGGCAGCATGGGCATCGGCTTCGCGGTGCCGGTGGACACCGCGCGCGAGGTCATGGAAGCCATCGTGCGCGGCGGCGCGGTGCGCCGCGGCTGGATCGGCGTGGAGCCGCGCGACCTGAACGCCGAGCTGGCCGAGAGCCTGAACCTGCCGGTGAAGGACGGCGTGCTGATCGCCGGCGTGCTGCAGGACGGCCCGGCCGCCAAGGGCGGCGTGATGCCGGGTGACGTGGTGGTGAAGGTGGGTGACAAGCCCGTGCACAACACCGCCGAACTGCTGGCCGCGGTGGCCGCGCTGCCGCCCGGCCAGCAGGCCCGGCTCGGCCTGCAGCGTGGCGCCAAGGCGCTGACGCTGGACGTGCAGGTGGGCGACCGGTCGAAGTCGCCGCTGGCACGGCGCTAATGCCTCAGAGGCCTCAGAGGCCTCAGAGCATCAGCGCCAGCCGCTCCAGGATCAGCACCGCGAAGAAGCCGAAGGCCGCCAGCACCGTCCACTTCACCACCACGATGCCGCGCTGGCGCCACACCGTCTGGCCGGTGCCGATGTAGGTGGCAAAACACAGCAGCCCGGCAACGAGCAGCAGGCCGAAGACGAGGCGGAAGACCAGCATCGGGGGCGCGTCACCAGGCCGGCGCCAGCTCGGCGAAGCCGCGCGGCGCGTCGGCCTCGGTCTCGAAGGTCACCACCTCGTAGGCCGAAGCGTCGGCCAGCAGCTTGCGCAGCAGCTTGTTGTTGAGCGCATGCCCGCTCTTGTAGGCCACGTAACTGGCCAGCAGCGGCTTGCCGGCGATGTGCAGGTCGCCGATGGCGTCCAGGATCTTGTGCTTCACGAACTCGTCGTCGTAGCGCAGGC
>CAYREA010000217.1:0-7765 GCA_964423075.1 uncultured Rubrivivax sp.
TCCACCTGGTCGTGCGTGACGTAGATCAGCGTCAGCTTGAGCTCATGGTGGATCTGCTTGAGCTTGCGCCGCAGCTGCCACTTCAGGTGCGGGTCGATGACGGTGAGCGGTTCGTCGAACAGCACCGCCGACACATCGGGCCGCACCAGGCCGCGGCCGAGCGAGATCTTCTGCTTCTGGTCAGCCGACAAGCCGGCCGCCCGCTGCTTGAGCTGCGGGCCCAGTTCCAGCATCTCGGCAATCTGGTTCACGCGTTGTTCGATCTGCGCTGCGGGCACCTTGCGGTTCTTCAGCGGGAAGGCCAGGTTCTCGGCGACCGTCATGGTGTCGTAGATCACCGGGAACTGGAAGACCTGGGCGATGTTTCTGGCCTGCGGTGTCACCTGCGTGACATCCCGGCCGTCGAACAGCACGCGGCCCCGCGAGGGCGCCAGCAGGCCCGACACGATGTTGAGCAGCGTGGTCTTGCCGCAGCCCGAGGGGCCTAGCAGCGCGTAGGCGCCGCCGTCGGCGAAAGTCATCTTCAGGGGCAGCAGGGCGTAGTCGGCGTCGGCCTGCGGCTGGGCCTTGTACGAGTGAGCCAGGTCAAGTTCGATGCGCGCCATGGCTGTTCAGCTCCTGCGCGCGGGCGCGAGCAGCAAAGCCCCACCGGCATCGAAGACATAGGCCTGCGCGGCGCTGGCGTGCAAGGTGATGGGTGCACCCAGCTCGAAGTTGTGCACGCCGGTGAGCTGCGCCACCAGTTCACCGATGGCCGTGTGCACGTGCACGAAGGTGTCAGAACCCGAGATCTCGGCCAGCTGAACCTGGCCGGGCAGCGGCACGTCACCGGGCTGTGGCGTCACGCGCAGCGCGGCGGCACGAAAGCCCACGGTGAGTGCGGGTGTTGCGCCCGCGGGCAGGGCCAGCGCCAGCAGAGGGCCGGCGCGCAGCTGCACGCCGCCCGCTGCGGCAGCGGCCTCGGCCAGGTTCATCGGCGGGTCGCTGAAAGCGCGCGCCACACGCAGCGAACTGGGCGTGTGGAAGACCTCGGCGGTGGGGCCGTATTGCAGCAGTTCGCCGGCGTCCATCACCGCGGTGTGGCCGCCCAGCAGCAGGGCCTCGCCGGGCTCGGTGGTGGCGTAGATCACCGTGCTGTCCCCGGCGGCGAAGAGCTGCGTCAGCTCTTCGCGCAGTTCCTCGCGGAGCTTGTAGTCCAGGTTGACCAGTGGCTCGTCCAGCAGCATCAGCGGCGCGCCCTTGGCCAGGGCACGGGCCAGCGCCACGCGCTGCTGCTGGCCGCCGGAAAGCTCCGCCGGCAGGCGGCCTAGGAAGGGCTCGATGTGCAGCCGCGCGGCGAGTTCGGCCACGCGCTGCTCGATGTTCGTTTCGCCGCGCAGGCGCAGTGGCGAGGCGATGTTGTCAGCCACCGTCATCGAGGGATAGTTGATGAATTGCTGGTACACCATGGCCACGTTGCGCTGGCGCACCGGCATGCCGGTGACGTCGGCGCCGTCCACTTTCACCCGCCCGGTGCTGGGCTTGTCCAGGCCCGCCATGATGCGCATCAGGCTGGTCTTGCCGGCCTGCGTGGCGCCCAGCAGCACGGTCACGGCGCCCGGGCGCGGAGCCAGGTTCAATTCATAGAGCCAGGGCATGGCGCCCACGCGCCGGGTAACGGCTTCCAACTCCAGCTGCATGCGCGGATTCTTGTGCGTCCGCCCCGGAAAGCACGCCGAGATTTCCCTTGGTTGCATCTGCGGCGCTTGCATTAGTCTCGGCCCCACGCTCGCACTCAAGGCGCCGCACCATGAGCTATATCCTGGCCCTGGACCAGGGCACGTCCAGTTCGCGCAGCATCGTGTTCGATGCGCAGGGCCGCATCCGTGCGCTGGCGCAGCGTGAATTCACGCAGCACTTCCCGCAGTCGGGCTGGGTGGAACACGATGCCGAAGAGATCTGGACCAGCCAGCTCGCCACCGCCCGCGAGGCACTGGAACGCGCCGGCCTGACGGCGCGCGACATCGCCGCCATCGGCATCACCAACCAGCGCGAGACCACGGTGGTGTGGGACCGGCGCACCGGCCGCCCCATCCACAGGGCCATCGTCTGGCAAGACCGGCGCGGCGAGCCGCTGTGTGCGCAGTTGCGCGCGCAGGGCCACGCCGATGCCATCCGCCACAGCACCGGCCTCGTGGTGGACAGCTATTTCTCGGCCACAAAGTTGCGCTGGCTGCTCGACCATGTGAACGGCGCGCACATTGCCGCCGCCAAGGGCGAGCTGGCATTCGGCACGGTGGACAGCTGGCTGATGTGGAAGCTCACCGGCGGGCGCGTGCATGCCACCGACGTGAGCAATGCCTCGCGCACCATGGTCTTCGACATCCGCCACAACACCTGGGACCACGAGCTGCTGAAGCTGCTGCACGTGCCCGACAGCGTGCTGCCGCAGGTCTTTCCCTCATCGCATGTCTACGGCGAATGTGACGCGCAGTGGTTCGGTGCGCCCATTCCGATTGCCGGCGTGGCCGGCGACCAGCAGGCGGCGCTGTTCGGCCAGGCCTGCTTCGAGGCCGGCCTGGCCAAGAACACCTACGGCACCGGCTGCTTCATGCTGATGCACACGGGCAGCCGCTTCGAGGTGTCCGGCAGCGGGCTCATCACCACATCGGCCGCGCAGCCCGATGCCAAGCCGCAGTTCGCGCTGGAAGGCAGCGTCTTCATCGGCGGCGCGGTGGTGCAGTGGCTGCGCGACGGCCTGCGTGCCATCCAGAGCAGCGGCGACGTGCAGGCGCTGGCGGAAAGCGTGCCCGACGCCGGCGGCGTGATGTTCGTGCCGGCCTTCACCGGCCTGGGCGCGCCCTACTGGAATGCCGATGCGCGCGGCGCCATCGTCGGCCTCACGCGCGGCAGCAGCGTCGCGCACATTGCGCGTGCGGCACTGGAGAGCATTGCATTCCAGAGCGCGGCGCTGCTTTCGGCGATGTCGCGCGATGCCGTGGCGGCCGGCGGCCACGCGCCGCGCGAATTGCGCGTGGATGGCGGCGCTTGCGTGAACAACCTGCTGATGCAATTCCAGGCTGACCTGCTGGGTATTCCGGTGATACGGCCCGCGATCACCGAAACCACGGCCCTGGGCGCGGCTTATCTTGCCGGGCTGGCCACGGGCGTGTGGAAGAGCACCGCCGAATTGGCGGCGCTGTGGGCGATGGAGCGGCGCTTCGAGCCGCAACTGGCGCCCGCGCTCGCGAAAGAGCGCATGGCGCATTGGGAACACGCGGTGCGGCAGGCCACCGCATAGGCCTTTACTTGACGGCGAAGTCTTCCAGCGTCTTGCCGCCAGCCAGCGCATCGCGCAGCCACTGCGGGCGCTTGCCACGGCCCACCCAGCCTTCGCCCGCCTCGTTGCGGTACTTGATGGCGCGCGCCGTCTTGCCGGCCTTGCGCGGGGCGGCTGCCTTCTTCGCGGCGCCCGGCTTGCGGCCGGGTTTGGCCTTGGTGCCGCCGAAACCCAGGTCTTCGGCCGTCAGGCCATAAGCGGTGATGGCGTCGCGAATGCGGCCGATCACACCTTTCACTTCCTTGCTGCGGGCCTTGTCGGCCTGGGCCTGCAGTGCTTCCATTTTCTTGACGAGCTGGGCGTAAGTTTGGGTCATGGGATATTCATTGAAGAGGAGGAACTCCCTGGAAAGCAGGGCAAGGCCCGGATTGGCATCTTTTATTCAGGCGGTGCCATTCGGGCCGCGATTATTACTCTGAATTCTGTCCGGACGAATATCCATCATCTGGATGAAACATTTTCATTCCAGTTTGTGGCGGCCGCGCTGCGAATTAGCGGCGGGTTAATGCCCGCGGCTGCTGACGCCATGTTGTCAGCAGCCCCCACGCAGCATGGCGTTCCTTTCAACCACCCGCCTGCCGAGGAAAGCCCCATGAGCACCGCCCCCATCACCTGGTTCGAGATCCCCACCCGCGACATCGACGCCGCCCAGCGCTTCTATGAACAACTGCTGGGCAAACCCCTGCGCCGCGAAACCATCGGCGAGGCCCTGATGGCCGTGTTCGATGCGCCGGACGACGCCGTGGGCGGTGCGCTGATCGACGCCCCCGGCATGGGCCCGCCGCAGGCCCAGGGCACCCTGGTCTACCTGGACGCCGGCCCGTCGCTGGAAGCCACGCTGGCGCGCGCTGCAGCCCTGGGCGGGCGCGTCGCCACGCCCTGCACCGCGCTGCCACCCGGCCTGGGCTATTTCGCGCACATCATCGACGCCGAAGGCAACCGCGTCGGCCTGCATGCGCTGGCCTGAGCTTCACAGGGAGACTGCCATGCTGCTTGGTTTGCGCACCGCGCTGTACCCCGCCCCCGACCTGGCCCGTGCCAAGGCCTGGTACAGCGAAGTCCTGGGCCAGGCGCCCTATTTCGACCAGCCGTTCTACGTCGGCTTCGAGGTCGGCGGTTTTGAGCTGGGCCTGCTGCCCGACGCCACGCCCGCCACCGCCGGCCCGCAGCCGCTGTGGGGTGTGGCCGATATCGTGGCCACGCAGGCCCGGTTGCTGGCCCTGGGCGCCAGGCCGCTGGACCCGGTGGCCGACGTGGGCGACGGCATCCGCGTCGCCGCGGTGCTGGACCCTTTCGGCAACCGCCTGGGCCTGATCCAGAACCCGCACTTCGACGTCGCGAAAGTGCGGTGAAGGCGGCTCACCAGCTCAGCGGGTCGGTGCGGTAGCAGCGCGCGAACTCGGCGTACAGCGCCGGGTGCGCCGCGGCCAGCGCGGCCGGTTGCTCAAAAAAATGCTCGCTCACCACGGCAAAGAACTCGGCCGGGTTGGTGGCGGCGTAGGCGTCGATGACCGGCGGCGCCTCGCCGCGCGCCAGTTGCGCCTGCAAGGCGGCATATTCGCCGCTCAGCACACGCGCCCAGCTGGCGTAGCCCTCACGCCGGCCCAGCCAGGGCGCACCATTGGCGCGGCCACGTTCCTGGTCGAGCTGGTGCGCGAACTCGTGGATCACCACGTTGTGGCCGTCGGTGGGGTCGGCGGCACCGGCCAGCACGTCGTCCCAGGACAGCAGGATCTGGCCCTGCTCCCACGATTCACCCGACAGCGCGCGCCGTGTCTCGTGCGTCAGGCCCAGCTCGTCGGGCTGGCTGCGATCGACGACAAAGGCGCCGGGGTAGACCAGGATCTGGCGCAGGTTCACGAAGTAGCCCGCCTGGCGGTGCAGCAACAGCAGAGCCGCCTGCGCGGCGATCAGCACCCGCACCTCGTCGGTGATGACGAGGCCGGCGCAGCCGATGAAGGGCTTTTCGGCCACCAGCACCTGGATGTGCTTCTTCAGCTGCAGTTGCAGATCCACCGGCAGCCGCGCATAGGCCGGCATGCGCCGGCGCAGCACCTCGCGCCAGGCGGCCGGAAAGGGCTGGCGCCGGATGCGCCGCCGCCGCAGCGCGGCCAGCGCCGCGGGCCCGGCCAGCCAGCCGGCCACGGCCAGCACCAGGGTGGCGAAGAAGAGGGTCGCGAAGAGCAGCGTCACCCGGCCATCTGGGCTTGCCGGGGCCGGCTTTCAAGCCCCCCACTCACAATGCGGCCATGCGCCGTGCCGACCGCCTGTTCCAGATCGTCCAGCTGGTGCGTGGGCGCCGCCTGTCCACCGCCGAGTTCCTGGCCGAGCGGCTGCAGGTGTCCACGCGCACGGTCTACCGCGACGTCGCCGACCTGCAGGCGCAGGGCGTGCCGCTGGAAGGCGAGGCCGGTGTGGGCTACCGCATGCGGGCCGGCTTCGACCTGCCGCCGCTGATGTTCACGCGCGAAGAAGCTCAAGCGCTGGTGGCTGCGGTGCGCATCGCCCAGCCGCGGCTGGACCAGGCGCTCGCCGCGCAGGGCGAGATGGCGCTGTCCAAGATCCTGGCCGTGCTGCCGGCGTCGGCGCGTGCCGCGGCCGAGGGCCTGGCGCTGTTCGCCATCAGCCACGGCCCCGACGAAGCCACGCGCGAACGCCTGCACCGCCTGCGCCTGGCCACCGAACAGCGGCGCTACGTCGAGATTCACTACCTCGATCTGAAAGGCCAGCGCAGCCAGCGCCGGCTGCGCCCGCTGGGCTGCGTGTTCTGGGACGCGGTGTGGACACTCGCGGCCTGGTGCGAACTGCGCCAGGGCATGCGCAGCTTCCGCATCGACCGCATCGAGACGCTGGCGGTGCTGGACGAGCACTTCCGCGACGAGCCGGGCAAGACGCTGCCCGACCTGATCCGCGCGGTGGAAGGTGACGGCGGCCGCGGCTCTAGCATCACGCCATGATCACTTTGCACTACCACCCCAGCAACGCCAGCTTCGCGCCGCATGTGTTGCTGCACGAGATCGGCGCGACTTTCGAGCTGGCCTTCGTCGACCGCGCGAACGGCGCGCACAAGACGCCGGCCTACCTGGCGCTGAATCCGAACGGCTCGATTCCGGTGCTGGTCGACGGTGAACTCGTGCTCTACGAGACCGCCGCCATCCTCATGCACCTGGCCGACACGCACCCCGCCGCGCAGCTGGCGCCGACGCTGGCCACGGCCGAGCGCGCGCAGTTTTACAAGTGGATGCTGTGGCTCAGCAACACGATGCAGGCCACGCTGATGCACTACTTCTATCCCGAGCGGATGGTCGACGCAGGCAACGCGGACGGCGCCGCGCAGGTGCAGGCCCATGCCGAGGCCAGGGTGGCTGGTTGCCTGGAACAGGTCGACGTGCAGCTGGCGCGCCACGGCGGCCCCTGGCTGCTGGGCGCGGCCTACAGCGCGGCCGACCCGCTGGCCTTCATGCTGTGCCGCTGGACCCGCGGCTTCAAGAACCAGCGCCCGGCGCGCGCCCACGCGCACATCGGGCCCTACTTGCAGCGCATGCTGGAAAGGCCCGCCGTGCAGCGGGCCGTGGCCACCGAGAAGCTGCCCTTGCCTATCGTCTGAGCGGACTCAGGCGCGGCGGCGTGTCAGTGCGATCAGCCCCAGGCTGGCCAGCACCAGGCCCGTGGTGCCGGGTTCCGGCGCTTCGTTGCCACCACCGCGGGTGACGCCGAAGGTGAAGTTGTCCACCGCGATGTTGGCATTGGCAAACACCAGCTGGTAGATGTCGGCGTCGTCGCGCATGAAGCCGTAGAAGCCGGGCGTGAAGCTGTTGTTGTCGAAATTGATCGACTCCAGCACGTCGCCATTGATATCCAGCGCGGTGAGCGAGGTGGTGCCGTCGAGGTTGGGGTCGTAGTTGATGAAGCCGCCGGCCAGGTTCATGCCGCTGGTGAAGGCGAAGGTCATGAAACCGGTGGTCTGGCCGAGCCCGGCGTAGGCGCCCGAGACGGGCCAGCTGCCGTTGGCGCCGAAGCTGGTGGGCACCGCGCCCAGGATGTGGTCGGCGCCGTTGTTGAAGCCCAGGTTCACCGCCACGCCGGTCTCGGCCGTGCCGACGTCGACGAAGGTGGTGTCGTCGGCCACGAAGCCCGCGCTGGTGACCGCGTCGTAGGGCGAGAAGGTGATCACCATCGCGTCCACCGAGCCGGGCACGGTGGTGACGGGGTTGGCATGCGCGGTGGCGGCCAGGGCCAGGGCGGCGGCGAGGAGCAGGCGGGTATTCATGGCCGGAATGCTAGTCCGCAAGCTGTGTGGCACCCCACGGTAACAGGGGGCAAAAGCGCCCCTTTTCAACGAATCAGAGCGCGCCGCCGCGCAAACGCTCCAGGCGCAGCGCAATCGACTGTTGCAGCTCGCTGACCTGCTGCTGCAACGCGCGCGCCTCTTCGGGCGTGGTGGCG
>CAYREA010000218.1:0-7764 GCA_964423075.1 uncultured Rubrivivax sp.
GCGCCAGCAGGTTGGTCTGGTAGGCGATGTCGTCGACGATGCTGATCTTCTGCGCAATCTGCTTCATCGCCGCCACCGTCTGCGTCACCGCAGAGCCGCCTTCGCCGGCTTCCTTGCTGGCCTTGGTGGCCATGCTGTCGGTGACCTTGGCGTTGTCGCTGTTCTGCGAGATGCTGGCCGACATCAGGTCGATCGACGCGGTGGTCTCTTCCACCGAAGCCGCCTGCTCGCTGGCCGCCTGCGACAGGCTCTGGGCCGTGGCACTCACCTGGTTGGCCGCGCCGGTCAGCGCGTCGGCCGCGGCGCGCACCTCCTCGATGATGCCGGCCAGCTTCTCGCTGGTGCTGTTGGCGTCGTTCTTGACCTGGTCGAACACGCCCTCGGCCTCGCGCGTGACGCGCTGCGTCAGGTCGCCCGCGGCCAGGCCTGCGAAGACGCGGCCGACGTCGTCGATGATGTGCGACAGCTTCTCGGTGGTGGCGTTGGCGTCGTTCTTCACCTGGCCGAAGGTGCCGGCGTAGTCGCGCGTGATGCGCTGCGACAGGTCGCCCGCCGACAGCGCGCCCAGCACGCGGCCCACGTCGCCGAGGATCACCGAGGTGGTCTCCATCAGCGCGTTGACACCCTCGCACAGCACCTGGATCGGGCCGTTCATGCCTTCGAGCGGGATGCGCGGCGACAGGTCGCCGTTGCGCGCCGAGGTGGTGACGTTGCGCGCGCTCTCCACGGCCTGGTCCAGCATGCGCGCGGCGTTGACCTGGGCCGTCACGTCGGTGGCGATCTTGACGATCTTGACCACGCGGCCCATCTCGTCCTTCACTGGCGCGTACACGGCCTGGATCCACACCGTCTGGCCGTTCTTGGCCACGCGCTTGAAGACGTCGTTCTGCGCCTTGCCGGCGTTCAGGTCGCGCCAGAACTGGTCGTAGGCGGCGCTGGACGACAGCACCGGCTCGACGAACTGGCGGTGGTGGCGGCCCACGATCTCGTCGAGCTGGTAGCCCAGCGTGCGCAGGAAGTTCTGGTTCGCCTTGAGCACGTTGCCACCGAGGTCGAACTCGATGTAGGCGTAGCTCTGGTCGATGGCATCCAGGATGCCGCGCGCGTTGTGGCGCTCCAGTTCGGCTTCGGTGATGTCGTACCGCACGCCCAGGTACTTCACGGGCTTGCCGTTGTCGCCCATGATGGGGGCGATGACGGCGTCCACGTAGTAGGGCGTGCCGTCCTTGGCGCGGTTCTTGATGACGCCGCGGAAGATCTCGCCGCGGCCGATGGTGCTCCACAGCTGCTTGAACGTCGCCTTGGGCATGTCCGGGTGGCGCGTGGTGCTGTGCGGGGCGCCAATCAGCTCGTTGCGGCTGTACTTCGAGACCTCGATGAACTTGTCGTTGACGTTGAGGATGTCGCCCTTCTTGTCCGACTCGGACACGATGCTCGTCACGTTCATGATGTCCGTGCGCGCCTTCAGCTCCGTTTCCACCTCGAGCAGGCGGGCCTGGGCGGCGGCCAGGGCTGCGTCGGCGGCGCGGCGCGCCTGCTCCTGCGCCTGGGCTTCGTCGAGCGCGTTCTGGATGCGGTGGCCCGCCAGCAGGCGCACCAGCCACGAGATGGGTTGTTCTTGCTTGTTCATGAGGCTAATCCTTCGATGGAGGTTGAGCGGGTGCAGGCGGAATGCTTGGGTGGTTCGGCCGCCAGCTGGCCGAGTGAGTTGACGTCGAAGATCAGGGCGACCTCGCCGTTGCCGAGAATGGAAGAGCCGGACATGCCGCGCAGGCTGCGGAACATGCGGCCCAGAGGTTTGATGACGGTCTGGTGCTGGCCCAGCAGCTGGTCGACCATCACGCCGTAGCGGCGGTTGCCGGCGCGCAGCACCACGACGCTGCTGCGTTCGGGCGTGGCGCCGTCCAGCGCGTAGAGGCAACGCAGGCTTACCACCGGCAGCACCTGGCCGCGCAGTTCGACGACGCCGCGGCCATTGCTGTCCAGCTGCGACACGGTGGGGCGGTTCTCGATCACTTCCACCACCGCGTCCAGCGGCAGGATGAAGCGCGAGCTGCCCACGCCGATGAGGAAGCCGTCGATGATGGCCAGCGTCAGCGGCAGGCGGATCTCGACACGTGACCCGCGGCCTTCCTCGCTGGACAAGGTGACGGTGCCGCGCAGCGCCTCGATGTTGCGCCGCACGACGTCCATGCCGACACCGCGGCCGCTGAGGTTGGTCACCTGCTCGGCCGTCGAGAAGCCGGGCTCGAAGATCAGGCGCAGGATGGCGTCGTCGTCGGGCGTGGTGCCCGGCTCGACCAGGCCGCGCTCCCAGGCGCGCTGCAGCACCTTCTGGCGCCGGATGCCGCGGCCGTCGTCGTCGATGCGGATCAGGATGCTGCCCGATTCGTGGCAGGCCGACAGCGTCAGCCGGCCCTGCGCCGCCTTGCCGGCTTCCAGGCGCTGTTCGGGTGTCTCAAGCCCGTGGTCGAGCGCGTTGCGCACCAGGTGCATCAGCGGGTCGGCGATGCGTTCCACCACCGACTTGTCGAGTTCGGTCTCGCTGCCCACCATCTCCAGCGCCACGTCCTTGCCGAGTTCGGCGGCGGTGTCGCGCACCACGCGGCGGAAGCGCGAGAAGGTCTCGCCGATGGGCACCATGCGCAGCTGCAGCGTGCCGTTGCGGATGTCCTCGATCAGGCGGCCGATCTGCAGGTTGGCCTCGACCAGGGGCTTGTGCCGCGTCTGGCGCGCCAGCAGTGCGGCACCGGCGCCCGCAATCACCAGTTCGCCCAGCAGGTTGATCACGTCGTCCAGGCGGCTGGCCTGCACGCGGATGAAGCGCTGTTCCTCGCCGGCCGTCGGTGCGGTCGGGCCGCCCTCGCGTTGTTTGTTCTGTTTCACCAGCGCTGCGGCCACCACCTCAGGGGCCACGCCGGTGGTGGCCTGAAGCACGTCGCCCAGCAGCGGGGGCGCCGCGGGGTGGGCGGCCTGCTGCACGCGCAGGCCGTTCTGCAGCTGGGCCTGGGTGATGGCGCCGGCGGCCACCAGGATGTCGCCCAGGCGTTGTCTTTCGGGCATGGCGTCGATCAGGGCCGCGAAGCCGGCCAGGCCGGCGCCGGGCTCGACGATGTGCAGCTTGCAGTCGTCGCGCACGAAGCTGAAGGCACCTTCGATGTCGGCGCGCGTGGCCTCGCTGAGCAGGCCGAAGTCGAAGCCGAGGTGGCAGGTCTCCGGCTCCAGCGCGTCCAGCGCCGGCACGGCGGCGGTGTCGCACACCAGGCGCGGCACCTCCCCCAGGCTGCGCACGTAGTTCAGGATGGTGAGCGGGTCCATGCCGTTGCGGAAGGTGTCGCCGCCGAAGGCCACCGACAGGTGCCAGCGCCGCCGCGTGTCGGGTGCGGCCTTGGGCTCGTCGGCCGGGGGGGCCGCTGCGGCGTGGCCGGTGGCGGCCTGCAGCGCGGCCACCAGCGCTTCGCGCGTGGCCTGCGCCTCCTCATCGTCGGCAGCGCCGTCGGCGGCCTGCGAGATCAGCGCGCGCAGCGCATCGTTGCAGCGCAGCAGCAGGGTCGACAGCGCGGGCGTCAGCGCCACCTCGCCTTCTCGCACGCGGTCGAGCAGGGTCTCGACGTGGTGCGTGAAGGCGACCACGCGGTCGAGCCCGAAGATGCCGGCCGAGCCTTTCACGGTGTGAGCGCAACGGAACAGCGCGTCCAGCAGTTCGCGGTCTCCGGGGTTCTCATCCAGCTGCAGCAGCAGCTGTTCCAGGTTCTCGATCTGTTCCTGCGCCTCGCTGATGAAAGCAGGCAAGGCTTCGGCGATGAAACTCAGGTCCTGGTCGATCTTCATGTCGCGCCCTCCAAGGCAGCGGGGGCTTGCAGCCAGTCGGCCAGGCCGGCGGCGCCGCATCCGGCCTGCAGCGCGGCGCTGGGTGCATCGATGCGCAGGCGGCGGCCGCGTTCGGCCAGTGCGCGCTGCAGCGACAGCAGCATCTGCAGGCCGGCGGCGTCGACCTCGCACACGGCGGCACCATCGGCGGCGGCCACTTCGTCAGCGCTGGCGGCGGCCTGGGCCATCCAGGCCAGCCACTGCGGGTGCAGCTCGGCCACGGTGTAGATGGTCAGCTCGGGCGGCAGCACCAGGGCGGCGAGGGCCGTGCTGGCTGCGGGTTTGGTGCGCTTGGCCATGGCGCGCCTTCAGGGCTGGATCAGCTTGGACACGGCGTCCAGCAGCTGAGGCGGGTTGAAGGGCTTGACGATCCAGGCCTTGGCGCCGGCCAGCCGGCCCTGGTTCTTCTTCTCTTCCTGCCCCTCGGTGGTGAGCATGATCACCGGGATGAACTTGTGCTTGCTGTGCTGCTTGAGCGTGCCGACGAAGGTGATGCCGTCCATGTTGGGCATGTTCACGTCGCAGACGACAAGGTTGATGCGCGTGGGGCCGTCCATCGCCTTCAGGGCGAGCACGCCGTCGGCGGCTTCCAGGACGTCGTAGCCGGCGCGCGACAGCGCGATGCGCACGACGGTGCGCAGCGAGCTGGAGTCGTCGACGATGAGGATGGTCTTGGCCATGTTGCGATTGCCCGGTGAGGGTTAGAAGAAGGTGGTCTCGGCACTGGCGGCTGGCGCGGCGGCGGGCGCCGCGCCCCCGCTGGCAGAGCGTTGTTCGTCGGTGGTGTAGCCGGCGCTGAGCAGGGTCTGCCATTCGGCCGCATCGGGTGAACGGCCCTCGCGTGCGGCGGCCTCCAGCGCGGACACGGCCGAGCGGATGGACTGCTGCACCTGGTCGACGATCTGCTGCACGCGGTCCTGGAACTGGAAGGCCACCAGCAACTGCTCGACCTGCGACTTCACCCGCGCGCCATGGGCGCTCTGCTCGGCGGAACGCTCGTGCAATTGCGAGACGGCCTGGTCCACCTGCTCGACCACCTGGTTGATGGTGGCCTCGGACTGGCGGATGACACGCGTGTCGTCCGCCGTGCTCTGCGTGGCCTGGTCCAGCGCCTGCTGCATGCGGGTGCCGAACTCATCCACCTGCGTGCCGATGCGGCGCCCGGTGTCACCGGACTCGGCCGACAGCCGCCGTACCTCACCGGCCACGACGGCGAAGCCGCGCCCGCTGGGGCCGGCGCGTGCGGCCTCGATGGCGGCGTTGATCGACAGCAGGTTGGTCTGGCGCGCCAGCTTGGACACGTCCTCCGCCATCGAGCGCAGCCCGGCCGAGGCGCTGGTGAGTGTGCGCACCGAGCCCATCACCTGCTCGCGCGACTGCACGAACCCCTGGAAACCAGCCAGCAGGCCGCGCAGCTGGTCTTCGCAGCGCGTCAGCACGGCGGTTCGGTCCTGCTCGGCGGCGCTGGTGGGGCCGCTGGCCGGCTCGCCGATCAGCGCGTCCAGCTGGGCCAGGATGTCGTCGAAGCTCTGCAGCAGCTGCGCCGTGGCGTCGTGCAGCTGGCTCTGTGCGGTGCCCAGGTGGGTCGACCAGGTGCGGGCGGCCTCGTCCAGCAGGGGCAGCATGCGGGCCTGCAGTCCCGGGCCGACGGCCGCTGCGTTGCTGTCATGGCCATGCGCCGGCGCCCGCGCCATCCAGCCGGCGAAGCTGAGCGCACCCAGCAACGCCCAGGCGGTGCCGGCCCAGGCGGGCGAGCCCAGCAGCAGCGCCAGGCCTGCGCCGGCCCAGCATGGCAGCCACAGGGCGGCACGTTGCCACGCCGGTGTGGCGTTGATGCGGTCCAGCAGGCGAAGCGTTATCGTCGGGCCAGGGGTCATGGTTGCACTCATCGGGCCGCGGCCGCGCACAGGACGGCGCAGGTTGCGGTGAAGACGTGATGAGTATTCGCGGCCATGCCCCTGCGGGATGGCCCGAGTTGCGCGCCTATCGCCGCGCTTTCCCAAGTCCCTTGTAGGGTTTTCTCGACAAGCGGAAGCGCGTTTCTGGCCGGCTACACACCGTGCAGATTGCTCGCGCCGATCTGCCTGGCTATAATCCGGTCTTTCCGGGTAAAGCTGCGTGGGCGGAATCTTCCAGCCCATTTTTTTTGCTTGATCGTCTTTTGCCGTAACAAGCGAAGACCGGTCTTGGCGGCTCGCCCGGCGGCACGGGTGGGCAGGGCAGATCGGGACGAGCAAGGTTTTGAGCGGCAATAACGGCACCAGCAGGGCTTCCAGCAAGGCAGGCGGCAGCGCGCAGCGAGAGCTGGCGGTTGCGGCGGGCCCGCGCGTGGGCTGGCGCGAAGCCATCGCCGGCACGGTGTCGGGCCTGGGTTTCGAGCTAGTGGATGTCGAACGTGCCCCGCGTGGCCTGCTGCGCGTGTTCATCGACCGCATCCCCGGCCACGCCTACAGCCTGCCGGGCGAGTTCATCACCGTCGACGACTGCGAGCAGGTGACGCGCCAGCTGCAGTACGCGCTGGAAGTGGAAGGCCTGGACTACGCGCGGCTGGAAGTGTCTTCGCCGGGCCTGGACCGGCCGCTGCGCACCGAGCCCGACTTCGAGCGCTTCGCCGGCCAGATGGTGCAGGTGACGCTGAAGGCCCCGTTCCAGGGCCGCAAGAAATGGGAAGGCGTGCTGAGCCGCGCCGAAGACGGGGCCTGGAGCCTGGTCTTCAAGGTTGGCAAGACCGAACAGCAGTTCGGCTTCAAGTTTGACGAGGTGCGCGAGGCTCGCCTCGTGCCCGTGGTGGATTTCAAGGGCCGCAAGTCCGGCAAGGACAGCGGCCCGGCGGGTGTGGCGGAAGACGCCGCACCGGGTACGGACGGAGGCTGAGAAGACCCATGAACCGCGAAATGCTGATGCTGGTGGACGCCATCTCGCGCGAGAAGACCGTTGAGCGCGACGTCGTTTTCGGCGCCGTCGAGGCGGCGCTCGCTTCGGCGACGAAGAAGCTCAATGGCGGCGAGGTCGACATCCGTGTCGCCGTCGACCGCGAGACCGGCGACTACGAGACCTTCCGCCGCTGGCTCGTCGTGCCCGACAGCGCCGGGCTGCAGAACCCCGATGCCGAGGAACTGCTGTCCGAAGCGCAGGAGCGCATCGCCGACATCGAGGAAGGCGACTACATCGAAGAAGCGATCGAATCGCTGACCATCGGCCGCATCGGCGCGCAGGCGGCCAAGCAGGTGATCCTGCAGAAGATCCGCGATGCCGAGCGCGAGCAGCTGCTCAACGACTTCCTCTCGCGCGGCGAGAAGATCTTCGTCGGCACCGTCAAGCGCCTGGACAAGGGCGACCTCATCGTCGAGAGCGGCCGCGTCGAAGGGCGCCTGAAGCGCAGCGAGATGATCCCCAAGGAAAACCTGCGCAGCGGCGACCGCGTGCGGGCCTTCCTGATGGGCATCGACCCCACGCAGCGCGGCCCGCAGATCATGCTGAGCCGCAGCGCGCCGGGTTTCATGATCGAACTCTTCGCGCAGGAAGTGCCCGAGATCGAGCAGGGCCTGCTCGAGATCAAGAGCTGCGCCCGCGACCCGGGCAGCCGCGCCAAGATCGCCGTGGTGAGCCATGACCGCCGCGTCGACCCCATCGGCACCTGCGTGGGTGTGCGGGGCTCGCGCGTCAACGCCGTGACCAACGAAGTCGCCGGTGAACGGGTCGACATCGTGCTGTGGTCCGACGATCCGGCCCAGTTCGTCATCGGTGCCCTGGCGCCGGCCAACGTGCAGAGCATCGTCGTCGACGAAGAGCGCCATGCGATGGACGTGGTGGTGGACGAGGAAAACCTCGCCATCGCCATCGGCCGCGGCGGCCAGAACGTGCGCCTGGCGTCCGAGCTGACCGGCTGGCGCA
>CAYREA010000219.1:0-7754 GCA_964423075.1 uncultured Rubrivivax sp.
GCACGAGCTGGGACCAGAGCCCGATCTTCAAGAAGATCTACTCCGAAGAGTACAGCCAGTTCGGCGGCGAGCCCTTCGGTTGCCTGGTGGGCGACTACCACTTCGACCAGAGCGCGCCCGACGTGGAACTGCTGGCCGAGATGGCCAAGATCTCGGCCGCCGGCCACTGCCCCTTCATCACCGGCGCCTCGCCGACGCTGATGCAGATGGACAGCTGGCAGGAACTGGCCAACCCGCGCGACCTGACCAAGATCTTCACCACGCCCGAATACGCCGCCTGGCGCTCGCTGCGCGAAAGCGACGACAGCAAGTACCTGGGCCTGGCGATGCCGCGTTTCCTGTCGCGCCTGCCCTATGGCAGCAAGACCAATCCGGTGGAAGCCTTCAATTTCGAGGAAGACACCGGCTCGGCCGACCACAGCAAGTACACCTGGGCCAACGCCGCCTACGCGATGGCCACCAACATCAACCGCTCCTTCAAGGAGTACGGCTGGTGCACCCGCATCCGCGGCATCGAATCGGGCGGCGCGGTGCAGAACCTGCCCACGCACACCTTCCCCACCGACGACGGCGGCGTGGACATGAAGTGCCCCACCGAGATCGCCATCGAAGACCGGCGCGAGGCCGAACTGGCCAAGAACGGCTTCATGCCGCTGGTGCACCGCAAGAACAGCGACTTCGCTGCCTTCATCGGCGCGCAGAGCCTGCACAAGCCGGCCGAATACGACGACCCCGACGCCACTGCCAACGCCAACCTGGCAGCGCGCCTGCCCTACCTGTTCGCCACCTGCCGCTTCGCGCACTACCTGAAGTGCATCGTGCGCGACAAGATCGGCTCGTTCAAGGAACGCGCCGAAGTGCAGGAGTGGCTGGGCAAGTGGATTTCCCAGTACGTGGACGGCGACCCCGCGCGCTCGTCCGAAGCCTACAAGGCCAGCCATCCGCTGGCCGCCGCTGAAGTGATCGTGGAGGAAGATCCTTCCAACCCCGGCTACTACAGCAGCAAGTTTTTCCTGCGACCTCATTACCAGCTTGAAGGGCTGACGGTGTCCCTGCGACTGGTGTCCAAGCTGCCTTCTGCGAAGGGCGGCTGAAAGAAAAGAAAAGGGACGGCTGCAAAGCCACACTCGAGCCTCAAACGACACTCCCTCCCTGGCTGCGCAGGGAGGGGCGCCCAGCACAAGCGAGGGCGTACACCGCAGTATTCAACGGCCCCGCAAGACGGGGCTCTAGGAGCGCTTCATGGCTATCGACATGTTTCTGAAGATCGACACGATCAAGGGCGAGACCACCGACAAGACCTTTGCCAAGAGCAATGCGATCGACGTTCTGGCCTGGGGCTGGGGGGTTTCGAACTCCGGCACCACCCACATGGGCGGTGGCGGCGGCGGCGGCAAGTCCAGCTTCCAGGACATCTCCGTCACCAAGTACGTCGACTCGGCCTCGCACGCCCTGCTGGGCGCCTGCGCCACGGGTGAACACTTCGCGACCGCGTCGCTGCATGTCCGCAAGGCCGGCAAGACGCAGCTGGAGTACATCACCATCGAGATGAAGGAAGTGCTGGTCACCTCGGTGAGCACGGGCGGCTCGGGCGGTGAAGACCGTCTGACCGAGAACCTGTCGCTGAACTTCGCGGAAGTGAAGTTCACCTACAAGCCGCAGAAGCCCGATGGCACGCTGGGCGACGCGCTGCCCTTCACCTACGACATCGCGGCCAACAGCGTCTGATGACGTTGCACGGGACGCTCTAGTCCCTGAATGCGTTGGCGGTTGCACAGCCTTGCTGGCTGCGCGCCGCCGGCGCCTTTTGCGCTTTTTGCATCTGTGCGGAAGGAAAGCACCGTGGCCCGCTCCGACATGTTCCTGAAGGCCACCGGGGCTCGCTCGGGCGAGATCGTCGGCGAGGCCAACGACAAGACCTTCTCGAACCAGATCGACATCATCGACTGGTCCTGGGGCATGACCGCGCCCATGGCCATGGGCGGCGCCCGCACCGGCCGTGTCACCCTCAACGAATTGCGCCTGGTGAAGAAGGTGGACAAGGCCTCCACCGCGCTGATGGCGGTGATGAACACCAACGAGGTCATCACCACCGCCACGCTGACGGTGCGCAAGGCGGGCGGCACCACGCCGCTGCCCTATTTCCTGGTCAAGCTGAAGCAGGCCCGGGTCAACAGCTACAGCGTGCACTCGCAGATCGGCGAGGACGGCTCGCCGGTGCTGATGGAGAACCTGGCGCTGACCTTCAAGGAGATCACCATCGACTACACCCCGCAGGCCACCAGCGGCATCGGCGGCGGTGCGTCCAGTTTCACCGGCGTGACCGGCCCTGACGCCTGAATCCGCGGAGCTTCCATGTCCAACCCGAGCCCCGCCGAACAGGCCCTGCGTGATGGCGATGCCCTCAAGGCGCTGAAGCTGCTCACCGAGCAGGTGCGCAGCAAGCCGCAGGACGCCAAGCTGCGCGTCTTCCTGTTCCAGCTGCTGTGCGTGCTGGGCCAGTGGGACCGGGCGCTGAACCAGCTCAACGTCTCGCTCGAACTCGACGGCGGCACGCTGCCCATGGTGCAGACCTACCGCGAGGCCATCGCCTGCGAGACGCTGCGCCTGCAGGTCTTTGCCGGCAAGAAGGTGCCCATGCTCTTCGGCGAGCCCGAGACCTGGGTGGCGTTGCTGATCGAAGCCCTGCTGCGCGAAGGCCGCGGCGAAGCCGATGCCGCGCGCACGCTGCGCGCGCAGGCGCTCGAGCAGGCGCCGGCCACCGCGGGCCAGATCGATGGCCAGCCCTTCGAGTGGATCGCCGACGCCGACGGGCGCCTGGGCCCGATGCTGGAGGCCGTGATCAACGGCCGCTACTACTGGCTGCCGATCAACCGGCTGGCCAAGATCGACATCGACCCGCCGCAGGACCTGCGCGACCGCGTCTGGATGCCGGCCCACTTCGAATTCACCAACGGTGGCGAGGTGGTGGGCCTGATCCCCACGCGCTACCCCGACACCGAGCTCGCCACCGGCGACCTGCCCGCGCTGGCGCGCACCACCGAATGGCGTGAAGTGGCACCCGGCGACTTCGTCGGCCTGGGCCAGCGCCTGCTGGCCACCGACGCCGGCGATCACGCGCTGATGGACGTGCGCTCGATCACGCTGACGCCAGCCGCTGCTGCCAGCGAGTGATCGGCCGATGTCCACACTGCGCGCCCAGGACAGGCTGCAACCGGCCCTGCTGGACCGGCTGACCGACGACGACACCGAGGCGCGCACCGACACCGCCGAGACCCGCGTCATCAGCCGCCAGCGCATGCGCGAACTGGTGCTGCGTGACCTGGCCTGGCTGTTCAACGCCACCCAGCCGGGCACCGCCGTCGACTTCAGCCACGCGCCGCATGCGCGCAGCTCGGTGCTGAACTACGGCCTGCCGGCGCTGTCGGGCCACACCGCGTCCACCATCGACCCGCTGGTGCTGCAGGCGCGTGTGCGCCAGGCCATCCTCGACCACGAGCCGCGCATCCTGCCCGCGTCGCTGCACGTCGAGGTGGTGCTCACCGAAGCCCAGATGGACCACCACAACCAGATCGGCTTCCGCATCTCGGGCCAGCTGTGGGCCCAGCCGGTGCCGCTGGAGTTGCTGCTGCAGACCGACATCGACCTCGAGACCGGCCGCGTGGCCGTGCGTGAACTGAACTGATGGACCCACGCCTGCTCCGCTACTACAACGAGGAGCTGCGCCACCTGCGCGAGATGGGGGCCGAGTTCGCGCAGCAGTTCCCCAAGATCGCTTCGCGCCTGGGCCTCGAAGGCCTGGAGGTCACCGACCCCTACGTCGAGCGCCTGCTCGAAGGCTTTGCGTTCCTCGCCGGGCGCATCCAGCTCAAGATCGACGCCGAGTTCCCGCGCTTCACGCAGCGCCTGCTGGAGATCGTCTACCCGCAGTTCCTGGCGCCCACGCCTTCGATGCTGGTGGCCCAGGTGCACCCCGAACTTGGCGATCCGTCGCTGGCCAATGGCATCAAGCTGCCGCGCGGCAGCGTGCTGCTGGGCCAGCCCGGCAAGGCCGGCGCCACGGCCTGCGAGTTCCGCACCGCGCACGAGCTGACGATGTGGCCGCTGGAGCTGACGCAGGTGGAGTACTTCACCCACGCGGCCGACCTGCCCATGGCGGCGGTGCCCGAATGGCGCAAGTACCGTTCGGGCCTGCGCCTGCGCATCCGCACCACGGCGGGCCTGGACTTCGCGCAGATCGCCTTGAAGGATCTGCGCCTGCACTGCACCGGTATCGATGACGTGGCCTACCGCCTGCACGAGCTGGCCTGCGGCAACGCGATGGGCGTGATGGTGCTGCCCACGCGCCGGCCCGCGGCCTGGCACGAGACGCTCAACGGCGACTGCGTCGAGGCCGCCGGTTTCGCCGACGACGAAGCCCTGCTGCCGCAGACCCTGCACGGCTTCGAGGGCTACCGGCTGCTGCAGGAGTACTTCGCCTTCCCGCAGCGCTTCCTGTTCTTCGACATCTGCGGTGTCGGTGAGGCGCTGCGCAAGAACGGCGGCAACGAGGCCGACATCGTCATCCTCTTCAGCCGCCCCGACAACGTGCTGCTGCAGGCGGTGGACGCCAGCTGCATGGCCCTGCACGCGGTGCCGGCCATCAACCTGCTGGACAAGCGCTGCGACCGCATCCACGTCGGCACCGACAGCGCCGATTTCCACGTCGTGCCCGACCGCACCCGGCCGATGGACTACGAAGTGCATTCGCTGCTGGACGTGCAGGGCTATGGCACCGGCGTCAACAGCGAGTGGCGCTTCCTGCCCTTCTACAACGCCTTCCACAAGGAAGACCGCGGCCACAACGCCTACTACTCGATGCAGCGCGAGCCGCGCCTGCTGTCGCAGCACCAGCAGCGCGAAGGGCCGCGCACCTCCTACATCGGCACCGAGGTCTATCTCTCGGTGGTGGACGCGCACGAGGCGCCGTTCCCGGCCGAGCTGCGCCAGCTGGGCGTGCGCGCGCTGTGCACCAACCGCGACCTGCCGGTGCTGATGCCGGTGGGCGGCGCCAAGGGCGACCTCACGTTGGCGCAGACCGCGCCGGTGAAGATGATCCAGGTCATCAAGGGCCCGTCGCGCCCCATCTCGGCCATGCGCGAAGGCAACCTGGCCTGGAAGCTGATCAACCAGCTCTCGCTGAACCACCTGTCGCTCACCGACACCGACGCCGAACAGGGTGCCGCGGCGCTGCGCCAGATCCTGCGCCTGTACGCCCAGAGCGGCGACGCCGGCGCACAACGCCAGGTGGATGGCATCCGCTCGGTGGGGCTGAAGGCCGTGGTGCGGCGCCTGCCGATGCCCGGGCCCATCACCTTCGGCCGCGGTGTGGAACTCAAGGTCGAGGTCGACGACCTGTCCTTCGAAGGTGCCAGCGCCTTCCTGCTCGGCTGCGTGCTCGAGCGTTTCGTCGCGCGCCATGTGTCGATCAACGGCTTCACGCAGATGCGCCTGCATTCGGTGGGCCGCGGCGACATCCTGGTCGGCCGGCCGCGCTGTGGCGTGAGGCCCGTGCTGTGAACGCGCCGCAGGATCTGCCCGCGTTGGCGGCCCACGCCGAGGCGGTGGCGGCGCGGCGCCAGGCGCTGCTGAAGGATCTGGCGGCCGAACCCTGGCGCTACGACTTCTTCCTGGCGCTGCGCCTCATCGACGCGCTCAGCCCCGACAAACCGCGCCTGGGCCAGGCCCGGCGCCCGGTGGACGAGCCCATCCGGCTGGGCCAGGCGGCCGACCTGTCCTTCGCGCCGTCCACCCTGTCGCGCGTGGACCTGGCCGACCGCAGCGGCCGGCCGCGCATCGAGCAGCGCTTCTTCGGCCTCTTCGGCCCCAACGGCCCGCTGCCGCTGCACATGACGTCCTATGCGCGCGAACGCCGCATGCACAAGGGTGACGAGACCTTTGGCCGCTTCGCCGACTGGTTCCACCACCGCCTGCTGCTGCTGTTCTACCGCGCCTGGGCCCAGGCCCAGCCCACCGCCAGCCTCGACCGCCCGGGTGAAGACCGCTACGCCGACTACGTGGGCTCGCTGGTGGGCGTGGGCGGGCGTGAATGGCAGCAGCGCGACGCCGCGCCCGACCACGCGCGCCTGGCTTTCTCGGGCCTGCTGTCGCGCCAGGTGCGCAACGCCGACGGGCTGGGGCATCTGCTGAGCGGCTTCCTCAACATGGCGGTGCGCGTGGAGCAGTTCGTCGGCCGCTGGATGCCGCTGCCCGAAGGCGAGCGCACGCGCATCGGCCGCCGCGCCATCTCGCGCCATGGCTCCAGCTCGCAGCTGGGTGCCAGCGCCGTGCTGGGCCGCGCGGTGTACGACCGGCAGCACCACTTCCGCCTGCACATCGGCCCGCTCACGCAGCAGGCCTTCGAATCGCTGCTGCCCACCGGCAGCGCGCTGCCCGCGGTGCAGGCGCTGGTGCGCCAGTACGCCGGCCTGGAGTACGGCTGGGACATGCAGCTGCTGCTGCGCCCCGGCAACGTGCCGGCCGTACAGCTCGGCCGGCAAGGCCGGCTGGGCTGGACCAGCTGGCTGCGTACCCCGGTGCGCACCGAACTGGCCGGACTGAACCTGGTGCCCAGGCTGTCCGCGGCCTGACATAACAACGTCGAAAGGAGTTCCCCCATGGCAGAGATCAACCGCGTCACCCTGTTCGGCAAGCTGAACCAGCCCACCTACAAGTCCGTCGAGGGGGCCACGGTGTTCTGCAAGCTGCGCGGCAACCCGTACGTGGAGCTGGAACACTTCCTGGCCCAATTGCTGCAGCAGCCCGACAGCGACTGGCACCGTGTCATCAAGCATTTCCAGATCGACATGTCGGCGCTGGCAAAAGACCTGACCACGGCGCTCGACCGCCTGCCGCGCGGCGCAAACAGCATCAGCGGCATCGCCGACAACATCGCCGACGCCATCGAGCGCGGCTGGGTCTACGGCACCCTGCTGTACGGCGACAGCGCCGTGCGCAGCGGCTACATGCTGGTGGGCATGCTCAAGACCAAGCGCCTGCGCGATGCGCTGGTGGCCATCAGCCGGCAGTTCGAGAAGCTCAAGGTCGACGAGTTGTCCGACGTGCTGCCCAAGGTGGTGGGCGGTTCGCCCGAAGATGGGCAGGGCGCCAGCGACGGTTCATCCGGTGCTGCCGGCGGCGCCGCGCCGGGCGAGGCCAGCGGCGCCATCGCCCCGGCCTCGATGGGCAAGCAGGAGGCGCTGAAGAAGTTCACCGTCGACCTCACCGAGCAGGCGCGCAGCGGCAAGATGGACCCGATCGTCGGCCGCGACGACGAGATCCGCCAGGTCGTCGACATCCTGATGCGGCGGCGCCAGAACAACCCCATCCTCGTCGGCGAGGCCGGCGTCGGCAAGACGGCCGTGGTGGAAGGCTTCGCGCAGCGCATCGCGCGCGGCGACGTGCCGCCGAGCCTGAAGGACGTGGTGCTGCGCTCGCTGGACGTCGGCCTGCTGCAGGCCGGCGCCAGCATGAAGGGCGAGTTCGAACAGCGCCTGCGCTCGGTGATCGAGGAAGTGCAGGCCAGCCCCAAGCCGATCATCCTGTTCGTCGACGAGACGCACACGCTGGTGGGCGCCGGCGGCGCCGCCGGCACCGGCGATGCGGCCAACCTGCTGAAGCCGGCGCTCGCGCGCGGCACGTTGCGCACCATCGGCGCCACCACCTTCGCCGAATACAAGAAGCACATCGAGAAGGACCCCGCGCTGACGCGGCGC
>CAYREA010000220.1:0-7737 GCA_964423075.1 uncultured Rubrivivax sp.
ACTACCACATCGACGAGCGGCACGAGGCCGGCATGGTGCTCGAAGGCTGGGAGGTCAAGGCCATCCGCGCCGGCCAGGTGCAGCTCACCGACGGCTACGTGCTGATCCGCGACGGCGAGCTCTACCTCATCGGCTGCCGCATCAACGCACTGCGCAGCGCCAGCACGCATGTGCACCCGGAAGCCGACCGCACCAAGAAGCTGCTGATGAAGAAGGACGAGATCCGGCGGCTGGTGGGCAAGGTCGAGCAGAGGGGCTTCACGCTGGTGCCGCTGAACCTGCACTACAAGGGCGGCCTGGTGAAGGCCGAGATCGCGCTGGCCAAGGGCAAGGCCCAGCACGACAAGCGCGACACCGAGAAGAAGCGCGACTGGGAGCGCGAGAAGGGCCGGCTGATGAGACACAAGGTCTCGGGGCCCACCTAGCCCAGCGTCGCCAGGGCCTGCGCCAGGTCGGCGCGCAGGTCGTCCACGGCCTCCAGGCCGATGGAAAAGCGCACCAGATGCCCCTGCAGGTGCGGCCGCGCGCGGGCCGCGGCGTCGCGCAGTTGGTCCAGGTTGTAGGGCACCACCAGGCTGACCGGCCCGGCCCAGGAATAACCGATGCGGAACAGCTCGAGCGCGTCGACGAAACCGTCCACCTGCGCCTGCGTGTAGCGCGCGTCCAGCATCACCGAGAACAGCCCCGCGGCCGTGCTGCAGTGCCGGCGCCAGTGTTCATGGCCCGGCGCCCCCGGCAGCGCCGGGTGCAGCACGGTGGCCACCTCGGCGCGCTCGGCGAACCACCGCGCCAGCACCATGCCGGCTTCGGCTTGCGCGGCGTAGCGCAGGGCGATGGACGGCAGCGCGCGCAGCACCGCCTCGGCGTCGTTGCCGGCCACGCCCAGGCCCAGGTGCATGTGGCTCAGCTTGATGCGCTGGTGCAGCGCGTCGTCGCGCGTCACCACCGCGCCCATCAGCACGTCGCCGCCGCCACTGGGGTACTTGGTGAGGGCCTGCATCACGATGTCGGCGCCCAGCTCGAAGGGCTGGAAGGCGATGCCGCTGCCCCAGGTGTCGTCAAGCGCCACGCAGATGCCGCGCTCGCGCGCCGCTGCGATCAGCGCCGCCAACGGCGGGAACTCCATCGTCACCGAGCCCGGGGCCTCGACCCACATCAAGCGGGTGTTCGGCCCCATCAAGGCCACCGCCGCGTCGACGTCCAGCGGGTCGTACAGGCGGTGCCCGATGCCCCAGCGCGCCAGCTCGGCGCGTGCCAGCGCCAGGCTCGGGCCGTACACATTGTCGGGTAGCAGCACCTCGTCGCCCTGGCCCAGCAGGGCCTGGTTGACCAGCGCGATGGCGGCCAGGCCGCTGGGCACCAGCAGGCACTGGTGGCCGCCTTCCAGCGTGGCGATGCGCTCTTCCAGCATGAAGGTGGTGGGCGTGCCGTGCAGGCCGTAGGTGTAGCCCGTCTTGTGGCGCCAGTCGCGCGCCCGCATGGCGGCCACGTCCTTGAAGATGACGGTCGACGCCTTGTGCACGGCCGGCTGCGGCGCCATGAAGCCCGCTGGCGCTTCGTAGGCGTGGTGGATCAGGCGCGTGGCGAGCGCCTTGGGTTGATCACTCATGCAGGCACACCGACCAGATCGTGCCCATCGGTGGCGACGATGCGCGCCCGCGTGAACTCGCCCACCTTGAGCGTCTTGCTGGCCTTCTCGGGCGGCAGCAGGCGCACCACGCCGTCGATCTCGGGCGCGTCTGCATAGCTGCGGCCGACGCCGCCCTTGCGGCCGAGCGCCGGCGCGTGGTCCACCAGCACCTGCATCGTGGCGCCGATGCGCTCACGCAGCTTGTGGGTGGAGACTTCCTCGGCCACCGCCATGAAGCGGGCGCGGCGTTCTTCGCGCACCTCCAGCGGCAGCATGCCCGGCAATTCGTTCGCCGCGGCGCCTTCGACGGGCGAATAAGCGAAACAGCCGGCGCGGTCGATGCGCGCGTCGCGGATGAAAGCCAGCAGCTCCTCGAACTCGGCCTCGGTCTCGCCCGGGAAGCCGGCGATGAAGGTGGAACGCACCACGATCTGCGGGCACAGCTCGCGCCAGCGCGCCAGGCGTTCCAGGTTGCGTTCGCCGCTGGCCGGGCGCTTCATGCGCTTGAGCACGTCGGGATGGGCATGCTGGAAAGGCACGTCGAGATACGGCAGCACACGCCCTTGCGCCATCAGCGGCAACACCTCGTCGACGCTCGGATAGGGGTAGACGTAGTGCAGCCGCACCCAGGCACCATGCGCCTCGGCCAGGTCGCCGAGCCGGGTGCACAGTTCAAGCAGGCGTGTCTTCACCGGCTGGCCGTCGAAGAAGCCGGTGCGGTACTTGACGTCGACACCGTAGGCGCTGGTGTCCTGGCTCACCACCAGCAGTTCCTTCACGCCCGATGCGAACAAGGCGCGCGCCTCGGCCAGCACGTCGCCCACGGGGCGCGAGACCAAGTCTCCGCGCATGCTGGGGATGATGCAGAAGGTGCAGCGGTGGTTGCAGCCTTCGCTGATCTTGAGATAGGCGTAGTGACGCGGCGTGAGCTTGATGCCGGCGATGCCCCGGGCTTCCGGCACCAGGTCGACGAAGGGGTCGTGCGGCTTGGGCACGTGCCGGTGCACCGCGTCCATCACCTCCTGCGTGGCGTGCGGGCCGGTGACGGCCAGCACCTTGGGGTGCACCTGGCGCACCAGGTTGCTGCCGCCTGCGCCCGTGTCCTTGCCGCCCTTGGCGCCCAGGCAGCCGGTGACGATGACCTTGCCGTTGGCGGCCAGCGCCTCGCCGATGGTGTCCAGGCTCTCCTTGACGGCATCGTCGATGAAGCCGCAGGTGTTGACGATGACGAGATCGGCGCCCTCGTAGCTCTTGCTGGTCTCGTAGCCCTCGGCGCGCAGCTGCGTGAGGATGAGTTCCGAGTCGGTCAGCGCCTTGGGGCAGCCGAGCGACACGAAGCCGACGGTGGGGGCCGCGGCGGTCTTGGTTTCTGTCATCGCAGCGATTTTCACAGATCGGCCGCGAGTGCTTGACCCGAAGCGGCGTCGCACTGATACTTTCCAACATCGGAAACAATAGACGCTGCGCATGAGCAAGCTCACCCTGCACTACCACCCGCTCTCGTCGTACTGCCACAAGCTGCTCATCGCGCTCGACGAACTGGGCGTCGAAGCCGACAAGCGCCTGCTCAACCTGGGCGACCCGGCCGAGCGCTCGGCCTTCCTGGCCCTGTGGCCCACGGGCAAGATGCCGCTGCTGGTGGACCAGGGGCGGCCCATCCCCGAGACCAGCATCATCATCGAGCACCTGCAGCGCCACCATGCCGCGCCCGGCCGCAGGCTGATCCCGGACGAGCCGGACGCGGCGCTCCAGGTGCGCCTGTGGGACCGCCTGTTCGACCTGTACGTGATGACGCCCATGCAGGCCTGCACCGCCGACCTGCTGCGCCCGGAGAACGACCGCGACGCGCTGGGCCTGGCGCGGGCCCACGCCGGCCTGCAGTCGGCGTACGACTGGATCGACCGCCACCTCGAAGGGCGCACCTGGGTGGCCGGCGAGGCCTTCAGCATGGCCGACTGCGCCGCGGCGCCCGCGCTGTTCTACGCCGTGACCTACGTGCCGCTGGCAACGGCCCACGCGCGCCTGGCGGCCTACTTCGAGCGCCTGATGGATCGCCCATCGGTTGCCCGAAGCGTCGACGAGGCGCGGCCCTATTTCAGGTTCTATCCGGGGCGCAGCGGCCTGTCGCGCCGCTACTTCGTGCCGGAGAACGCCTGAGATGCGCACCCGGGCCGACCCGGCGCAGCTCGACCGCATGTTCTTCGCCCTGGCCGATGGGCACCGCCGCGGCCTGCTGGAGCTGCTGAGCGGCGGGCCGGCCTCGGTGTCCGAGCTGGCGGAGCCGCTGCACATCGCCCTGCCCTCGGCCGTGAAGCACCTGGCGGTGCTGGAGCAGGGTGGTTTCGTCGCCTCGCAGAAAACCGGACGCGTGCGCACCTTCCAGGTGGAACCGCAGGCCTTCGACGCGATGGCGAACTGGGTGGCCCGGCACCAGACGATGCTCCACGCGCAGTTCAACAGGCTCGACGCCTACCTGGCGGCGCAGAAAGGCAAGGCCACGCGATGACCGACCGTCCCAGCACGCACACGGACTTCGTCATCGAGCGCGAGTTCGCCGCGGCGCCCGAGGCCGTGTTCCGGGCCTGGGCCGACCCCGACGCCAAACGCGCCTGGTCCGACTGCCACGCCGAGCACACCGCCCTCTACCAACTCGACTTCCGCGTGCACGGGCGCGAGACGCACCGGGTGGTGCATCCCGGGGGACCGGTGCGAGAGATCGAGAAGGTCTTCTTCGACATCGTGGCGGGCCGCCGCATCGTGTTCGCCTACGACATCCGGCTCGACAGCCGCCTCTTGTCGGTGTCGCTCGTCACGGTCGAGTTCCACGCCGGCGGGCGCGGCACGCGCATGGTGTACACCGAGCAACTCGCCTACCTGGACGGGCATGAGGATCGCGCCCAGCGCCTGCACGGTACGCAGGAAGGGCTGGATCGGCTCGAAATGCTGCTCACGCGCCAGGGCGCGCCTTCTTCCTAACCCGACGCGGCGCGCCGCTACTTCTTGGCGCCCGGGAAACCCGTCATGCCCGGGAAGATCGAGCCGGCCTGCTGCATCTTCTCGAACACGGCGCGGCTCTGCTCCAGGTAGTTCGTCATCATGTCCTGCAGCGCGGGGGCCTGGCCGGTCATGAACTGCGTCCACACCTCGGGGCTCAGGTGGCGCGGGTCGTAGAGGCCCTTGCCCTGGTTCAGGAACTGCGCCTGCAGCTCGGTGAAGGCCGACATGTTCTTCTCGAGCATGGTGCCCATCAGGCCCTGCATCGCGTGGCCGTAGAAGCGGATGATCTGGCTCAGCGTCTGCGTGCTGAACATCGGCACGCCGCCCGACTCTTCCTCCAGGATGATCTGCAGCAGGATGCTGCGCGTGAGGTCTTCGCCGGTCTTGGCATCGCGCACCTCGAAGTCCTCGCCGCCCAGCACCATCTGCTTCACGTCGGCCAGCGTGATGTAGCTGCTGCTGCGTGTGTCGTACAGGCGCCGGTTGGGGTACTTCTTCAGCGTCCGCACCGCGGTGGGGGCTTCGCCTTCGGTCGCGGGGGCCGTGGCGCGGCGTTGTGCGGGCATGCGGGGTTCCTTGGGGGCTTTAGCGGACAAATTCTAGGAGGCGCCCCTTGCAGGGCGGCCGCGGGGTTTCCCCCGCCGCAGGGCCAGTGTCTCAGGGAACGCCGCGCGCGACGAAGTGCGGGTTCTCGAAGCCGGGCTTGCCATAGCGCAGCGGCTGGCCCTGCAGGTCGCAGACGCTGCCGCCGGCAGCTGACAGCACGGCGTGGCCGGCGGCGGTGTCCCATTCCATCGTGCGGCCGAAACGCGGGTAGATGTCGGCGCGGCCTTCGGCCAGCAGACCGAACTTGAGCGAGGAGCCGGCGGCCAGGTGCCCCGCCACCGGACGGCCTTGCAGGAAGGCCGCCAGCGCGGCGTCGTCACCATGCGCGCGGCTGCTGGCCACCGTCAGCCCTGCGGCCGGCTGTGCGCGGCAGGTGATGGCGCGCCGACCTGCCGCGTCTTCCACCCAGGCGCCCTGCCCGCGCAGGCCGGCATACAGCCGGTCCTGCACCGGCAGGTACACCACGCCCAGCACCGGCTCGCCCTGCGCCACCAGCGCAATGTTGACCGTGAACTCGCCGTTGCGCGCCACGAACTCGCGCGTGCCGTCCAGCGGATCCACCAGCCAGAACAGCGCGCCGGTGGCCGGGCAGGTGCCGCGCGATGCCGCCTCTTCGGCCACCACGGGCCAATGCGGCGCCAGCGCCTGCAGGCCCGACACGATCACGGCTTCGGCCTGCTCGTCGGCCGCCGTCACGGGCGAGGCGTCGGCCTTGTGCTGCACGGCGAAGTCGCTGCCGTAGATGTGCAGTATCACCGCGCCGGCCTGGCGCGCCAGCGCTTCCACGGGCGCCAGCAGCAAGGCCCGTGCGTCAGCTGGAAGCGTGTCGGATTTGGGGGCACTCATATGGGGGGTGGGTCAGCGGGTCTTCTCTGGTGAAAACGTCACGGGTGGTGAGACCCGCAAGTCACTGCAAATTCATCCGCAGGCCTCAACATTCGCACATGGACGTACAAGCCCTTTCCACCCCCAGCCGCATCGAACAGACGGCCCCGCCGCCGCCGATGCGCCACCGCTTCCAACTGCCCACCGAACCGCTGGTTTTTGCGGCCATCGTCGTGGTGCTGACGCTCGGCATCGCCAAGGCCCTGCCGCAGTTCGAAACCGCCGCCGACAGCACCAGCCAGCCCACGGTGGTGGTGCACGCCAGCCGCGGCTGAGCGGCCGGCGCGCCGCAACGCGCACCGCATTCAGTCGGCCGCCCCCGTCACCGTCGTCGCCGGCCCCTTCGCGGTCCCGGCACCTCGCCCCAGGGCCCACAGCAGGGCCTGCTTCAGCAGGCGATACACCCACCGCACCAACACCAGCGTCAGCAGCGCCTCGACGCCGGTCAGCACGAACGCGAACAGCGCATTCCAGCGCTCGGCGCGTGCGTGGAACTTGGCCACCATGCGGTCACGCGAGACCTCGATGCTGTCGTAGAAGCTGGGAATGACCAGCAGCGTCAGCAGCGTGCTCGTGATGGTGCCGCCGATGATGGCCACGGCCATCGGCCGGTAGAACTCGCCGCCCTCGCCCACCCCGATGGCCACCGGCAGCATGCCGGCGATCAGCGCGAAGGTGGTCATGAGGATGGGGCGCAGGCGCTTGCGGCCGGCGGCCATCAGCGCCTCTTCGCGGTCCATGCCCTCGGCCTCGCGCACGCGCGCAGCGTCCAGCAGCAGGATGGCGTTCTTGGCCACCAGCCCCACCAGCATGATCACGCCGATGAAGCTCATCAGGTTGAGCGTGCCGCCGGTGAGCAGCAGCGCCAGCACCACGCCGATCAGCGACAGTGGCAGCGACACCATCACCGCCAGCGGCGCGGTGAACGAGCTGAACTGCATCACCAGCACCAGGTACATCAGCATCACGCCACTGACCAGCGCGATGCCCATCTGCTTGAACACCTCCTGCTGGTCGCGCGAGGCGCCCGCCAGTTCGCGGCCGTAGCCGGGCGGGAAGCTCATCGAGTCGGCCAGCTTGATGGCGTCGGCCGTCACCTCGCCGGGCGAACGGCCCTGGGCGTTGGCCGCCACGCTGATGCTGCGCTTGCCGTCGGAGTGCTGGATCTGGCTCGGGCCGCGGCCCATGGTGACGGTGGCAATCTGCTCCAGCGGCACCATGCGGTTGCTGCCGCTCACGGCGATGGGCAGGCGCTCGATGTTGCTGGCGTCCACGCGGTCCAGCGGATGCAGCCGCACCGACACGTCGCGCGTCTCGCCCGTGGGGTCGATCCAGTCGCCCACCTCCACGCCAGCGAAGGCCACGCGCAGCGCCTGCGCCGCGTCGGACGCCGAGATGCCCAGGGTGTTGGCCAGGCCGCGGTCGAGCTCGATCTTCATCTCCACCTGCGGATCCTGCTCCGACAGGCCCACGTCCACCGCGCCCGGCACCGTGCGCAGCTTGTCCATGAACTGGTTGGTGATCTCCAACAGCTTGCGCGAATCAGGCCCCGTGAAGCGGATCTGCACCGGCTTCTGCGCGCCGTTGTTCAGGTCGTCCAGCACCGTGTATTCGGCGCC
>CAYREA010000221.1:0-7713 GCA_964423075.1 uncultured Rubrivivax sp.
ATGCCCTGCATGGTCTTCTGCACGGCCTGCGTCTCGGGCACGTTCTCTTCCTCGATGAGCTTGATGCCGGCCATCTTCTTCAGCTCGGCCGCCGCTTCGGCCTGCGCCTGGTTGTAGCCGAAGTCGTCGCGCGGGCCGACGTAGATGATGCCCACGGTCATGGGCTTCTGGGCGAAGGCCCAGGGCGCCATACCCGCCAGCGGCAGGGCGGACAGCTGGGCCAGGGCGCGGCGGCGGGAGGTGGTGTCTGTCATCTCGGCTCCTGTTTGGGGCGGTTCTGGTATACCAGCCGGTATCCAGCAAGAGCCGTGCCGATTCAGCGGTGCTTGGCGCGGGCCTCGTGCAGCGTCGACAGGGTGATCTTGCGCACCTCGGCCTTGCTCTGCTCGATGTGGGTCTTCAGCAGCAGCAAGGCGTTGTCGGCCTTGCGCTGGATGACGCTGCGCAGGATCTTGGCGTGCTCGGCATAGGTGGCGTCGATGCGGTCGGCGCGCGTGAAGTCGAGCCGGCGGATGACGCGGATGCGCTCGGTCACGTCCCAGTGCACACGCGCGATCTCTTCGTTGCCGGCGGCGCGCACCAGCGTGGCGTGGAACAGCTCGTCCAGCGCACCGACTTCGCGCCCGTCCTGCAGGCGTTCGGCCACGGGCACCAGCCACTGCGCCTTGAGCGTGTCCAGCTCGGGCGCGGGCTCGGCGCGCGTGCACAGGCGCTGCACGCTGGCGGCTTCGAGCACCACGCGCAGGTCGTAGAGCTGCTCGAGCTTGTCGAAGTCGATCGGCCGCACGTACCAACCGCTCTTGCTCTCGACTTCGAGCAGGCCTTCGTTGCGCAGGCGGAACAGCGCCTCGCGCACCGGCGTGCGGCTCACGCCCAGGCGGGTGCCGATCTCGGCTTCGCTGAAGCGGTCGCCCGGCACGAGGCGGAAGTCATGCATCTGCGACTTGAGTTCGTCGTAGACCTGCTCGGCCAGGTTGGCGCGCGCCGGCGCTTCGCCGGGGCGCCTGAGCACGACGGCTCTCACGCTGCCGCCTGCTCCGGCCAGGTGGCGAAGTGGCAGGCGGCGACATGGCCCGCTTCGCCCTGCAACGTGGGCGCCTCGCGCCGGCAGCGGTCTTGCACGATGGGGCAGCGGCTGGCGAAGCGGCACACCTGCGGCGGCGGGTCGATGGGGCTCTGCACTTCGCCGTCGAGCCGGATGCGCGGGCCATGGCCGGGGATGGCCGACACCAGGGCCTGCGTGTAGGGATGCGCCGGTTCGGCGAAGACGGAAGACGAGGGACCCATCTCGACGATCTTACCGAGGTACATCACGGCCACGCGGTCGGTGAGCAGGCGCACCACGTTGAGGTCGTGGCTGACGAAGAGCGTGGCCAATCCGAGCTCGCGGCGCAGGCGGTCCAGCAACTGCAGCACCACGGCTTGCACCGACACGTCGAGCGCCGCGGTCGGCTCGTCGAGGATCAGGAGCTTGGGCCGCGGCGCCAGCGCACGCGCGATGCCCACACGCGCCTTCTGCCCGCCCGACAGCTGGTGCGGGAAGCGCGACAGCAGCGCCTGCGGCAGGCCCACCTGCGCGGCCACCTCGTCGACGCGCAGGTTGGCCGCCTTCGCATCCATGCCGGCCAGCAGCAGGCAGGGCTCGCGAATGGTGTCGCGCGCGGTGTAGCGCGGGTTCAGGCTGTCGGTCGGATCCTGGAAAACCATCTGGATGGCACCGCGCTGCGGCATGCGCGCGAATCGCTTGGCGGGAATCGCGGCCAGATCCTCGCCCTCGAAGACGATGCGGCCTTCGGTGGCGTCGATCAGCCGCGCCAGCAGGCGCACCAGCGTGCTCTTGCCGCAACCGGACTCGCCGACGAGACCCAGGCTCTCGCCGGCGCCGATGTGCAGCGAGACATCGGCCACCGCGTGCAGCAAGGCGCCGCGCTTGCCGGTGACGGGGTAGCGCTTGGCGAGACGTTCGACCTGCAGGATGGGCGGTGCCTCAGACATGCGCCGCCTCCATCAGCGGGTGCCAGCAGGCCACGGCGTGGCTGTCGTCGGGGCTCAGCACCGGCGGCGCCTTGCGGCAGGTGTCGGTGACACGTTCACAGCGTTCGCTGAAGCGGCAGGCGGGCAGGTCGGTGCGGCGGAGGTCGGGCAGGTTGCCGGGCACGGGCTCCAGGCTTGCGAGCGTGCTGCCGGCGTTGGGCGTGCTGGACATCAGGCGTGCGGTGTACGGGTGGCGCGGCGCCGCGAACAGCGCCTTGGTCGGCGCGGCTTCCACCGCGTGGCCGGCGTGCATGACGACGATGCGGTCGCAGTAGTCGGCGGCCAGGCCCAGGTCATGGGTGATGAAGAGCGTGGCCATGCCGCGTTCGCGCGCCAGACCCGTGATGAGGTCCATCACGGCGGCCTGCGTGGTGACGTCCAGGCCCGTGGTCGGCTCGTCGGCGATCAGCAGCGCGGGGCGGCAGGCCAGCGCGATGGCGATCATCACGCGCTGGCACATGCCACCGCTCATTTCGAAGGGGTAGGCGGCCCAGCGCCGTTCGGGGTCGGCGATGGCCACTTCGCGCAGCGCCTGGATGGCGCGTTCACGCAGGCCCAGGCCGGCGTCGGGCCCGGTGCGGCCGCGCGCGGCCACGGCGTGGCGGCGCAGCACATCCTCGATCTGCAGGCCCACCGGGCGTATCGGGTTGAGCGCCGTGCGCGGGCTCTGGAAGATCATGCTGATCTCGCGCCCGCGCAGGTCGGCCAGCGACTTCTCGTCCAGCTTCAGCAGGTCCTGCGCACCGAACATCGCCGTGCCGCCGGTGACCTTGGCTGCTGCATCACTGATGCCCAGCATGGCGTAGCTCAGCACCGACTTGCCCGAGCCGCTTTCGCCCACCAGCCCCACGATCTCGCCCTTGGCGATGCGCAGGTTGACGTTCTGCAGCGCCCGCACCGTGCCGCTGCGGGTGCGGAACTCGAGGCTGAAGTCCTGCACGTCGAGCAGCGGCATGTTCATGTGCGCTTCCTCGGGTCGAAGATGTCGCGCAGCGCGTCGCCCAGCAGGTTGAAGGAGAACACCGCCAGCATCAGCACCGCGCCGGGGAAGAAGCTGACCCACCATTCCCCGCTGACGATGAACTGCGCGCCTTCGGCCACCAGGATGCCCCACTCGGGCGTGGGCGGCCGCACGCCCAGGCCGATGAAGCTCAGGCCCGCGGCATTGAGGATGGCCCAGCCCATGTTCAGGCTGACCTGCACCATGGCCGGCGGCAGGATGTTGGGGAACAGGTGCACGGCGAGGATGCGCAGGTCGCTGTTGCCCGACAGGCGTGCCGCCTCGATGAAGCCGGCATTGCGCCGCACGTTGGTCTCGGCCCGCGCCACCCGCACGTAGAAGGGCAGGTTGATGATGGCCGTGGCCAGCACGATGTTGCCCACCGTGTTGCCCAGGGCCGCCACGATGCCCATCGCCAGCACGAAGAGCGGGAAGGCCATGATGGTGTCGGCCAGGCGGATGACGCCCACGTCCCACCAGCCGCCGAAGTAACCCGCGGCCAGGCCCAGGGTGATGCCGAGCACGAAGCTCAGCACGACGGCCGAGACGGCGATGCCCAGGTCCAGGCGCGTGGCCACCAGCGTGCGGCTGAGGATGTCGCGGCCGAGTGCGTCGGTGCCGAACCAGTGCTTCATCGAGGGCGGCTGGAGGGCGGCCAAGGTGTCGCTGGCCAGCGGGTCGTAGGGCGCGAGCCAGGGCCCGAAGATCGCCACCAGCACGAAGAAGGCGAACAGGCCCGCGGCCACCAGCGTCACCGGGTTCTCGCTGAGCACATGCTTGATGTGCTTCGTGGTGTCGCTCACGACGAGGCCCCCAGGCTGATGCGCGGGTCGATCAATGTGTACAGCAGATCGACCAGCAGGTTCAGCAGCACGAAGAGCACGCCCATCGCCAGCACGAAACCCTGCACCGGTGCGTAGTCGCTGGCGGTGAGCGCGTCGATGGCGTAGCTGCCCACGCCGGGCCAGCCGAAGACCTTCTCGATGATCACGCTGCTGCCCAGCATGAAGCCGAACACCATGCCCAGCGTGGTGACCACCGGCAGCAGCGCATTGCGCAAGGCGTAGCGCACGCGCACCGTGGTGTTGGACAGGCCACTCGCGCGCGCCGTGCGCACGAAGTCGCTGCTCAGCACCTGCAGCATCGAGGCCCGCGTCATGCGCGCGATGGGTGCCAGCACGAACAGCGCCATCGTCAACGTGGGCAGGATGAGCTGCTTGAAGGCGGCCCACCACAGGCCCGGGTCGCCACCGAGCAGGCCGTCGATCAGGTACAGCCCCGTCACCTGCGGCGGCGGGCTGAACACCGGGTCGAGCCGGCCCAGCGGCGCGGGCGCCCAGCCGAGCAGGAAGTAGAAGACGTAGGCCAGCAGCAGACCGGTGAAGAAGGTGGGCAGCGAGACACCGGCGGTGGTGACCAGGCGGCAGAGCTGGTCGATCCACGAGCCGGGTTTCGTCGCGGCCATCACGCCCAGCGGCAGCGCGATGGCACAGGCGACGAAGAGTGCCAGCAGCACCATTTCCACCGAGGCCGGCAAGCGCGTGATCAGTTCCTGCAGCACCGGCTGGCCGGTGGTGAGGCTGGTGCCGAAGTCGCCGCGGAACAGGCCGCCGACGTAGAGGAAGAACTGCTCAGGGAGCGTGCGGTCCAGGCCGAGCTGTTTGCGCACCTGTTCCACCGCTTCCGGCGTGGCGGCGCCGCCCGCGAAGTAGGCCGCCGGGTCGCCCGGCAGCGCGCGCGTGAGCAGGAAGGTGATGATCACCACACCCACCAGGTTGGGCAGGGCGGCGAGCAGGCGCTTGGCGATCAGCTTGAGCATGGTGGCGCTCAGGTCCCCAGCAGGCTCACGTGCGCCGCGACGACGCGCCAGCCGCCGTCGGCAAAACGCACCCAGGTCTGGCTCTGCCGGCCGGTGCGCTGGCTGCCCTCGCGCTGGAACTCGGTCATCGCGGTGCCGAATTCGCGGCCGTAGGTGGTGATGACGGTGTTCTGCAGCGTGCGCGCCAGGCCCATCGAGGGCCGCGCGGCGCGGAAGGCGCGGATGGCCTCGATGCCACGCAGGTTCTCGCCCACGCCGTAGCGCACGGTGAACTCGCTGGGCCAGAACAGTTCGTCCAGCACGGCAATCTTGTTGTGCACCAGCGCGTCCTCGTAGCGCATGAACACGCTGCAGAGTTCGGTGTGCACGTCGGGGATGTTGATGTCCATGCTGCTCACAGCCCTGCGGCCACCGGCGCGCTGCACAGGCCTTCCTGTTCCAGCTGCGCGGCCACGCGCAGGCAGAGGTCCTCGCGCCAGGGCGCGGCGATGATCTGCACGCCGATGGGCAGGTGTGGCGCGGCCGGGTTCAGGCCCCACAGCGGCACCGTCACCACCGGCAGGCCGATGCAGGACACGGGCTGCGTCAGCAGGCCCATGCTGGCCCGCGCCGGCATCTTCTGGCCGTCCAGTTCCAGCCACTCGGTGCCGATGCCCGGCGCGGTGCAGGGTGTGGCCGGGGCGATGACGACATCCACCGTCTCGAAGCTGCGCGCCACGCGGCGTGCAAACCAGTGGCGCACGCGCTGCGCGCGCATCACCCAGGCGGCCGGTACCAGCGCATTGGCCAGGAAGCGGTCGCGTGTCTTGGGGTCGAAGTCGTGGGCGCGCCGGCGCAGGTCGTCCAGGTGCAGGGCGCCACCTTCGCCGCAGGTGACCATGAACGCGGCCGCGCGCGCGCGTTCGACCTCGGGCCACTCGATCAGGCGCGTGGTGCCCAGGGCGCCTGCCACCCGGTCGACCGCGGCCAGCGCCTCGGGCATGGCCTTGCTGCGGAACCAGCCGCCCAGCACGCCGATGCGCAGGCCTTCGGCGCCGCGCGCCAACTGGTCCAGCGTGGCCTCGATGCCGCGTTGCGCGCAGGACGGGTCCTGCGCGTCCGGGCCCTGCATGGCGTCGTAGGCCAGCGCCAGGTCGGCCACGCTGCGCGCGAAGGGGCCCAGGTGGTCGAGGCTGGCGACGAAAGGGTAGGAGCCGGTGCGCGGCAGGCGGCCGAAGGTGGGCTTGAGGCCGAAGGTGCCGCACAAGGAGGACGGCACGCGGATGGAGCCGTTGGTGTCCGAGCCCAGCGTCAGCGGCACCTGCCCGGCCGCCACCGCAGCGGCGCTGCCGCCCGAGGAGCCGCCGCTGATGCGCGCCAGGTCGTGCGGGTTGTGGGTGGCGCCGTAGTGCGTGTTCTCGGTGGTGAAGCCGTAGGCGTACTCGTCCATGTTGAGCGCGCCCACCAGCACCGCGCCCGCGCTCTCGAGCCGGCGCAGCAGCGCGGCGTCGCGCCTTGCGGGCGCAGCACCCGCTTCGATCTTCGAGCCGGCGAGTGTCGGCAGGCCGGCCACGTCGAACAGGTTCTTCACCGCAAAGGGCACACCGGCCAGCGGCATGCGCGGGCGGCGTTCGTGTTTGTCGATGATCGCGGCGCGTTTCAGCGCACGCTCGGCCAGCACGGCGGTGAAGGCGTTGACCTTGGGCTCGGTGGCGGCGATGCGGTCCAGCGCCGCCTGCGCCACCGCCACGGCGCTCGACTCACCGCCGCGCACGGTTGCGGCGAGTTCGCTGGCGCTGGAAGCGCTGCTCACAGGCATCACGCGTCCGACCCCTCGGGTTCCACGGGCTTGAACACGCTGCCCGGTTCGTCGGCCGGTGTCAGCGGCAAGCCCATCACCTGCTCGGACATCGCCGCAGCCAGCGCAAAGAAGCGCAGCACACCGGGCAGGTGCTCGGCCGCGATCGGCAGCTTCAGGGTCTGCGCGGCGGCCCGCACCGCGGCCTCTTGGGCGTCCATCGCCTCAGCTCTTGAAAAGCTGGCGGTAGTCGGGCTGCAGGTGGAACCAGTACTGGTAGCCCTGCACGTCCTTCTGCATCGCCACGTCCATGCTCGGCTGGAACACGGGGATGCGCGGTACCTCGTCGTAGGCGAGCTGGATCATCTCGCGTACCGAGCTGTCGTAGATGTGCTTGTTCTCGGCGAAGCGCGCGTTGGTGATGATCTTGTCGAGCTTCGGGTTCTGGTAGCTCATGGTGTTGAACACCGCGTTCTGCCCGTGGTAGCACCAGAAGAAGAAGTACTCGGGGTAGTCCAGCCAGCCGCCGAAGCGGTTGATGATCAGCGGCATGTCCTTCTTCAGCAGCGCCGCGCGCCAGGTGGCGCCGGGGATCTTGTTGATCTGCGTCTTGATGCCGATGGTGGCCAGCGCTTCCTGCACCAGCACCGCCGTGGGCTCGCCCACCGTGGCGCCGCCCAGGTCGAAGCTCAGCGTGGTCTCGAAGCCATTCGGCACGCCCGCCTCCGCCATCAGCGCCTTGGCCTTGGCGATGTCGGTCTTGTAGGCCGTGGGCTGCGGCCAGGCCGTGGTCTTCACCGGGCCCGTGCCGCCGTAGAGTTTGGCGGCGCGTTTGTAGACGGCGTTGTCGTAGATCTTGTCGTAGGGCAGCGCATAGGCCACGGCCTGGCGCACCTTCGGGTTGTCGAAGGGCGGCTTGGTGGTGTTCATGCCCACGTAGAGCATGCTGTTCTCGATGGGGGTGCTGCTCACCTTCACCGGCGCGTTGTCGCTGACGAGTTCGGCGAAGTCCTTGGGCGGCAGGTCGAAGGTGATGTCGATGTCGCCCTTGAGCAGCAGCGCGCGGCGGTTGCCGGCGTTGGG
>CAYREA010000222.1:0-7657 GCA_964423075.1 uncultured Rubrivivax sp.
CCTGGGGCCCGAAGTCCATCCACCAGCTGATCGCGCCGCACGCCTGGCGGCTGCCCTTCGAGCGCGCCTGGCGCAACCCGAACAAGCTGGGAAGCTGAACGCCCCGGGGCCGGCGACGGCGCCGCGTGCAATCGTGCCGCGGCGGTCCTAAACCTAGGTCGGGAAGCTGCCGAAGTAGGCCTTGCCGGAGTCGGATTGGGCCTCAAGCGGGCCCATTTTTCGCCGATCTCCCTGGCGGGCCGCGCCGCAGACTGCTGAGCTCGACCCCGAGCCCGGTCAGTTTGCCGGGCACCGTTCACCGAATCCACTCAACCATGACATCCAGACTCTCCGTCCTGGCGGCAGCCGCCGCCCTGTGCGTCAGCGCGGCCCCCGCGTGGGCGCAATCCGGCATCGACTTCCGCCTCAGCGGCTACGGCACCGTGGGCGCCGTGCACACCAACGAGAACGGCGCCGACTTCGTCGGCGACCGCTTCCAGCCCAAGGGCGCCGGCTACTCCGAGAGCTGGTCCTTCAACCCCGACACGCGCTTCGGCCTGCAGGGCAACGCCCGCTTCAGCGACAAGCTCTCGGCCGTGGTGCAAGTGGTCAGCAAGCAGCAGTACGACAACAGCTGGCAGCCCAACGTCGAGTGGGCCAACGTGAAGTGGCAGGTCACGGGTGACCTGGACCTGCGCGCCGGCCGCATCGCCGCGCCTTCGTACCTGCTGTCGGAATCGCGCTTCGTCGGCTACGCCAGCACCATGCTGCGCGTGCCGCAAGAGGTGTACGGCGTGCTGGCCATCACCAGCAACGACGGCGTGGACGCCACCTACCGCAGCCAGATCGGCAGCGCCAACAACACCGTGCAGGCCTTCTACGGCAAGAGCACCGCCAAGCTGGGCACGGCCACCATCAAGGCCAAGGCCAGCTGGGGCATCAACGACTCGGTGGAGATCGGCTCGCTGCAGCTGCGCGCCGGCTACAACGTGCTCGACATCGATCTGCAGGTGGCCTCGTTCGACGCCCTGCTGGGCGGCCTGCGCCAGTTTGCAGCGGGCGCCGGCGCGGTGCCGTCGCCGGGCTTCCAGACTGCCGCCGCACAGGCCCTGGATCTGGCCAAGGTGATGGACGCCCACGACATGACGCTGAAGGCCGTGGCCCTGGGCTTCAGCTACGACCCGGGTGCGTGGCTGATGATGGGCGAGTACGTGAAGCTCAAGGGCGCCTCGGTGCTGCCCGACAGCAGCAGCTGGTACCTGATGGGCGGCGTGCGCGTGGGCACCTTCACGCCCTACGTCACCTACGCCTCGACCCGCGCCGACGTCAACTACGTGACGCCAATCGACACCACCGGCGCACCGCCGCTGGCCGCCAGTGGCGCCGCCCTCAGCGGCGGTGTCGTCGCCGTGCAGCAGAGCCAGGACGCCGACCAGGACACCACCAGCCTGGGCGTGCGCTGGGACTTCATGAAGAACGCCGCCGCCAAGCTGCAGCTCGACCGCATCAGCCTGAAGGACAACTCCGCCGGGCGCCTGCATACCTTCCCGGGCGTGGCCTTCACGAACCGCAACGTCAACCTGGTCAGCGTGGCCGTGGACTTCGTGTTCTGAGGAGACAGCCATGCACAAGATCCAGAAACCCATCGTGGCGCTCGCGCTCGGCCTGTCGGGCTTCGCGGCCTGGGGCCAGCTCGTCGTGATCGGCAACCCCGCCGCCGCGCCGCTGAGCAAAGACCAGGTGTCGGACCTGTTCCTCGGCAAGAACCAGTCGTTGACACCCATCGACCAGGCCGAAGGCGGCGCCCTCTACGCCGACTTCTACAAGAAGGCCACAGGCCGCGACGCGGCCCAGGTGAAGGCCACGTGGTCGCGCCTGGTGTTCACCGGCAAGGGCCAGGCGCCCAAGCAGGTGCCTGACTCGGCCGCCGTGAAGAAGGCCGTGGCCGCGGACCCCAAGGCCGTGGGCTACATCGAGAAGTCCGCCGTGGATGGCAGCGTGAAGGCCCTGCTCACGCTGGATTGAGCCCTGCAGGCCGGCCCGTCGGCCGGCCTTGTCGTGAGAATGAAGACATGAAGTTTCGAACCAAGATCTGGATGCTGCCCCTGTGCGCTGCTGCCGTGTTTGCCATCGGCGTGGTGCTGAGCTACCTGGCGGGCACGCGCACGTCGGCACTGCTGCACCAGCTGCGTGCCGTGGACGGCCCGGCGCTGACCCAGCTGCAGCGGGTTGACCGCGGCATCGAGGAGTTCCGCCTGACCCTGCAGACGGCCGCCGCCGAAGGCGACGTCGACCGCCTGAAGGACGTGCAGGCCGTCGTCGGCCGCACCCAGGAAGGCCTGAAGGCGCTGGCCGCCATCAGCGGCAAGTCGGCCGTCGGCGAGGAAATGCGCAGCGCCTTCGACGCCTACCAGAGCGTGGCCGTCGGCGCGACCACCGCGATGCTCAACAAGGGCGAGCTGGGTGACCAGGTGCAGCGCATGCAGGCGGCGCAGACCAGGCTCGACCAGCTGATCAAGACCCGCATCCAGGAAGGCGAGGCTGTGTTGCATGCCGGCGAGGCCGAGGCCGAAGCCGGTGTGCGCCAGTCGCTGTGGATCAATCTGGCCACCGGCGCGGTGGTGCTGATCGCCCTGGGCGTGGCCTCCTGGCTCATCGTCACCTCGGTGTGGCGCGACCTGGGCGCCGAGCCCACCGACCTGCTGCACATGACGCGCCGCATCGCCGACGGCGACCTGCAAGTGGCCACGGCCGGTGCAGCCGCCGACGCCGGTTCGCTGTGCGGCGGGCTGCAGGACATGGCGGCGCGGCTGCGCGGCATGGTGAGCACCATCCGCGTGGCCACCGACTCCATCGCCACGGCCTCGGCCGAGATCGCTACCGGCAACCAGGACCTGAGCGCCCGCACCGAGGCCACGGCCTCGAACCTGCAGTCGACGGCCTCGTCCATCGTGCACCTGACCAGCAGCGTGAGCCAGAGCGCCGACGCCGCCCAGCAGGCCAACCAGATGGCCCATGCCGCGGCCGGTGCCGCCCAGCGCGGCGGCGGCCTGGTGAGCCAGGTGGTGAACAGCATGGACGAGATCAACACCGCCTCGCGCAAGATCGGCGAGATCATCGGCGTGATCGACGGCATCGCCTTCCAGACCAACATCCTGGCGCTGAACGCGGCGGTGGAAGCCGCCCGTGCCGGCGAACAGGGCCGCGGCTTCGCCGTGGTGGCCAGCGAAGTGCGCAGCCTGGCGCAGCGCAGCGCGCAGGCCGCGCGCGAGATCAAAACGCTGATCGTCGCTTCGGGCGAGAAGGTCGAGGCCGGTTCGCGCCTGGTGCAGGAAGCCGGCGAAGCGATGACCGAGATCGTCGGCGGCGTGAAGCGCGTGAGCGACATCATCGGCGAGATCAGCGCGGCCAGCAGCGAACAGCGCGGCGGCATCGGCCAGGTCAACGAGGCCGTGGGCCGCCTGGACCACATGACGCAGCAGAACGCCGCGCTGGTGGAGCAGTCCGCCGCGGCCGCTGGCAGCATGCGCGAGCAGGCCGAGCGCCTTTCGGATGCGGTGGCGGTGTTCCGCCTGCAGGACGGCGAGCACGCACTGGCCACGGCCTGAGCGCAGCGGCCGGCGACGGCGGCGGAGACGGCTCGTCACCGTCTCCGAATCAGGGCGCCACGTCCAACCTCGCGGAGTTCGTGTTCGACCGCGACCTGAACGGCGCCAACGGCGTGCCGACGCTGCAGGTGGAAGCGGTCTCTGCCGGCGGGGGCATCCACCACACCGCCGGCACGTTGAACTCGGCCACGGCCCGCTACTCGTTACGCGGCGAGACTCAGGAGTTCGCGTCGGCTCTAGCCTGACGCAAACAAGCCCCCGAGGCCGCAGGCCGCGGGGGCTTGTTTGCTCGGGGCCTCTGACGAGGCCCTTCATCGTGACTGGTGGATCCGGGGGGAATCGAACCCCCGTCCGCAAGCCATCGCCGGACGGTTCTACATGCGTAGCTGTCTGATTTGAGTTTGAGGGCCCAGGTCGCGCAGCAGCACGCTACCTGGTCCCCGAGTCATTTGGTTTTAGGACCACGACGAATGACACGCCGTGGCACGAGCCTATGTGAATGACCTCGCAATCTTCAGCCTTTCGACCTCAGACCCAGCCCATAGACAAGCTGTTGCAAGGCTCACCGGTTTTAAGCGGCGAGGGCGTACGTTTGATCGTTCGCAGTTACTTTGTTTCCAGTGGATTTACGAGCGAACTGGTGCTCGGCATGCCCCGCGCCGACTCCGTACCCACGTCGAAGCCAAGTCGGACCCATGACACTGAGTTTAGGCCAGTTCCAGCCAATGCAAGAGCTGGTTCGGCTGTTCGATCACCGCGTCGGCGCCCCAGGCGGCGGGTGGTTCGCCCGGCCCCAGGTAGCCCCAGGCCGCGGCCAGCGTGGCCATGCCGGCCGCCCGGCCCGCTTTCACGTCCCGATGGTCGTCGCCGACATACACGCAGGCCCGCGGCGGCACGCCCATGCGCCGCGCGGCTTCGAGCAGCGGGGCCGGGTGCGGCTTGGTGTGCGGCGTGCTGTCGCCGCCGATCAAGGCCGCGGCGCGCGGCAGCAGGCCGAGGGCCAGCGCGATGGGCTCGGCCAGGTGCACGGCCTTGTTGGTGACGATGCCCCAGGGGATGCGCCGCGCGTCCAGCGCGTCGAGCATCACCAGCGCGTGGGCAAACGCGCAGGTCTCGCGCAGCATGCGGGTGGCGTAGTGGCCCAGGAACTCCTCGCGCAAAGCCTCGTAGTCGGCGTGCCCGGGCGTGATGCCAAAGGCCGCACCCAGCATGCCACGAGCGCCCGAGCCGGCATGCAGGCGCAGGCCGGCGTAGGCCACCGGCATCTGCGAACGGCGCGCCAGCATGTCATTGGCGGTGCCGGCCAGGTCGGGTGCGCTGTCGACCAAGGTGCCGTCCAGGTCGAACAGCACGGCGGTGATGCCGGCCCTCATCGCCGCGTCAGCGCCCCGTCAAGCCGGCTTGCGGCAGGCCACCAGGTAGTTGACGCTGGTGTTGCCCGACAGCCAGTAGCGCCGCGTCAGCGGGTTGTATTCCATGCCGCGGCTGCCCTGCATCGCCAAGCCGGCCTCGCGCGTCCAGCGCGCCAGTTCACTCGGCCGGATGAAGCGCGCGTACTCGTGCGTGCCCTTGGGCAGTAGGCCCAGCACGTACTCGGCGCCGATGATGGCGAACAGGAAGGACTTTGGGTTGCGGTTGAGCGTGGAGAAGAAGACCCACCCGCCGGGCTTGGCCAGCGCGGCGCAGGCCTGCACCACGGCCGCAGGGTCTGGCACATGCTCCAGCATCTCCATGCAGGTGACGATGTCGAAGTGGCCCGGCTTCTCGGCCGCCAGCGCCTCGGTGGCGACCTCGCGGTACTCGACGTTGCCCACGCCAGCCTCCAGCGCATGCAGCCGCGCCACGCCCAGCGGCCGCGCGGCCAGGTCGATGCCCGTCACCTGCGCCGCCCTGGCGGCCATCGACTCGGCCAGGATGCCACCACCGCAGCCCACGTCGAGCACGTTCTTGCCGGCCAGCGTGGCCAGGCTGTCGATCCACTGCAGCCGCAGGGGGTTGATCTGGTGCAGCGGCCGGAACTCACTCTCCGGGTCCCACCACTTGTGGGCCAGTTCGCTGAACTTGGCCAGTTCCTGTGCGTCGACGTTGCTCATGCTGCGATGGTACCCAGGCTGGCTTGAAACGGCGGCGCCAAACAAAAACCCCGCCGAGGCGGGGTTTCGTGGAACCGAGCGAGGCGGCGCCAAGGCGCCGCATTCGATCACTTCTTGGCGCGGGTGCCGACGACTTCGACTTCCACGCGGCGGTTCTTCGCGCGGCCTTCTGCCGTCTTGTTGTCCGCCACCGGTTGCTTGGAGCCCTTGCCTTCCGTGTAGACACGGTTCGGCTCGATGCCCTTGCTGGTGAGGAACTTCTTGACCGCTTCGGCGCGGGCGATCGACAGCTTCTGGTTCAGCTTGTCGTTGCCCACCGTGTCGGTGTGGCCGACGGCGATGATCACTTCCAGGCTCACGCCCTTGGTCTTGTCGACCAGGTCGCCCAGCTTGGCGGTGGCATCGGGCTTGAGAGCCGACTTGCCGGTGTCGAAGAACGCGTCAGCCGCGAAGGTCACCTTCTCCTGCACGGGCGCCGGCGGGGGCGGGGGCGGCGGGGGCGGAACCGGGGCAGGCTTGGGCACGTCAACCGGCGCCTTGGGGGGCGGCGGGGGCGGCGGGGGGGGAGGCGGCGGCGGGGGCGGGGGCGGGGGCTTCAGAGCGCCGTCGCAAGCCTTGTCGGCCGTGGCCGGCGTCCAGTTCGCATCGCGCCAGCAGAGCTCGTTCGTGCCGTTCTTCCAAACGGTGCCGTCCGTGGCCCGCCAGTTGTCATTCGTGGCAGGTGTCTGCGCCAGCGAAGCGAGCGGGGCGGCAAGTGCAGCAGATGCAAAGAGCATCGCCACCTTGTTCAGTTTCTTCATTGATTCTCCTCTCGAGGAAAGCCGCAGACGAGCCTGCGTTAGTCCAAATCGACAAGCGGGAGCTTCGGTAGTTCTACCGGGCAAACGCATGCTCGTACGAGTACGAACGGCACTTGCCACCGACAAAAATCATTGTGCCATAGGGTGTCGGATGCGCCGTATTCTGGGCCCAGCATCGACAGTGCCCGTGAGCGTTGTTGCGCAGCCGCGACAGGGCTCAAGCGCCCGTAGAATCGCCCGCGCTCGTGCCCTCGCTGCACGGCCGTATCCCGCCCTCCTCCGGGCCCACTCCGCAGCCCGCCACACACCCGCCGCATGACCTCGTTCGCCAAGGAAACCGTTCCCGTCAGCCTCGAAGAGGAGATGCGGCGCTCGTACCTCGACTACGCGATGAGCGTGATCGTCGGCCGCGCATTGCCCGATGCCCGTGACGGCCTGAAGCCGGTGCACCGGCGCTGCCTGTTCGCGATGCACGAGCAGTCCAACCACTGGAACCGGCCCTACAAGAAGAGTGCGCGCATCGTCGGCGACGTGATGGGTAAGTACCACCCGCACGGCGACTCGGCCATCTACGAGACCATCGTGCGCATGGCGCAGCCCTTCTCGCTGCGCCACATGCTGGTGGACGGCCAGGGCAACTTTGGCAGCGTCGATGGCGACAACGCCGCGGCCATGCGCTACACCGAGATCCGCCTGTCGAAGATCGCGGCCGCGATGCTGGAGGACATCGACAAGGAAACGGTCGACTTCGCGCCCAACTACGACGGCTCCGAGAACGAGCCCACGGTGCTGCCGACGCGGCTGCCCAACCTGCTGGTGAATGGCAGTGCCGGCATCGCGGTGGGCATGGCCACCAACATCCCGCCGCACAACCTGAACGAGGTGGTCGACGCCTGCCTGCACCTGCTGAAGAACCCGGACGCTTCGCTCGACGAGCTGATGGAGATCATCCCGGCGCCCGACTTCCCCACCGCCGGCATCATCTATGGCCTGAACGGCGTGCGCGAGGGCTACCGCACCGGCCGCGGCAAGGTGGTGATGCGCGCCAAGTGCCACTTCGAGGACATCGGCAAGGGCGAGCGCCAGGCGATCATCGTCGACGAGATCCCCTACCAGGTGAACAAGAAGATCGAGGGCATCAGCCACATCCAGGACGAGAGCGACAAGGACGGCATGC
>CAYREA010000223.1:0-7627 GCA_964423075.1 uncultured Rubrivivax sp.
GGTTGGGCACGTAATGGTTGTCCATCACGTCGAAGTGGATCCAGTCGGCGCCGGCCTCGATGACGGCCTTGACCTCGTCGCCCAGGCGCGCGAAATCGGCGGACAGGATGCTGGGGGCGATGCGGTAGGTGGGCGTCATGGGCCGATTCTAGGCAGTGCCTAGAATGCCTCGATGCCCAACAAGCCCGAGTTCACCTGCGAGGTGCGCACGCAGTACCTGGCCGAGCAGTCGAGCCCGCCCGACGGCCCCTACGCCTTCAGCTACACGGTGCACATCCGCAACACCGGCAAGGTGGCGGCGCAGCTGGTGGCGCGGCACTGGGTCATCACCGACGCCGACGGCCAGGTCGAGGAAGTGCGCGGCCTGGCGGTGGTGGGCCACCAGCCGCTGCTCAAGCCCGGCGAGCAGTTCGAATACACCAGCTGGATGCGCATGGCCACGCCGCACGGCGCGATGCGCGGCACCTTCTTCTGCATGACCGAAGACGCGCACGCCTTCGAGGCCCCGGTGCCCGAGTTCGCACTGGTGTTCCCGGGGGCCCTGCACTGACGCCGCGCCGCCGCGCCGCCTGGGACCTGACGGCGCTGGTCAACGCCGCCGACCCGAAAGCCGGCATCGCCGAACGCCACCTCTGGCTGGTGCGCCTGCTGGAATGGCTGCGCCATGCACCGCAGGCCATGCCGGCCTCCGACGACGAAGCCCGCACGCCGCTGCCGGTGCTGCGCCTGCGCCACCTGCTCAACCAGCTCGACAAGCAGCCGGCCCTGCGCGAGCCGTTCGCGGCCCAGGTGCAGGCTTTCTGGCGCGACATCGACGCCGCGGCGCTGTTCGCCGACTTCGGCTTCGGCCCGCGGCTGTCGTTGGCCGCAGAAGGCCTGCGCCGCCTGCGTGAGAGCCTGCTGCCGGGCACACCGGAAACGCGCGACCTGGCGGCCCTGTTCCGCCTGCTGTTCAGGCCCGAGGACAGCGACTGGGTGTCGGCCATCGACGAACCCACGCTGGTGCGCCTGGCCGCCCTGCTCGACCCCGGCACCGGTGCCGCGCGCGCGGCGCTGCTGGACGCCATCACCATCCTGGCCAGCGCCGTGCAGGGCGCCGGGTACAGCCCCGCACTGCGCCAGCGCATGGACGCCGCGGCGCTGCAGGACGAACCCTTCCGCCAGCTCAGCGGGTGCACCAGCACGCTGCGCCTGGCGCTGCAGGAAGGCCGCCAGGCCGACGCGCTGCGCGAAGCCGGCTACCTGCGCGCGCTGCTGGACGCCTGCCGGCGCGCCGCCGACAGCGTGATGCCGCACCTCGAGCAGTACGGCGTGTCGGTCAACATCGTCTACGAGATCGACCAGCTGCACGGCCGCATGCGCCGCATCGAGGAGCTGGTGGGCGCGCTGCTGGCGCCCGACGCGGTGGTCGAAGGCCGGCGCCTGATGCTGGACCTGCTGCGCACGCTGGGCGAACAGCGCGGCTTGCGCTCGCTGCTGGCGGGCCACTACTCGCTGCTGGCGCGCCAGGTGGCCGAACGCAGCGCCGAGACCGGCGAGCACTACATCACCCGCACCCGGGCCGAGTACCACGACATGCTGCGCCGCGCCGCCGGTGGCGGCCTGGTCATCGCCGGCACCACCTTCGCCAAGTTCGCCATCGCCGCGCTCGGCCTGTCGGCCTTCTGGGGCGGCTTCTACGCCGGCCTGAACTACGCCACCAGCTTCGTGCTGGTGATGCTGCTGCACTGGACGGTGGCCACCAAGCAGCCGGCGATGACGGCACCGGCACTGGCCGCCAGCCTGCCGCGCAACGGCATCACCAGCGACGAAGACCTGAAGGGCTTCGTCGACCGCGTGGCCCAGCTCATCCGTTCGCAGGTGGCCGGCATCATCGGCAATGTGGCGCTGTGCGCGCCGCTGGTGCTGGCCATCCAGCTGGGCTGCGCGGCGCTGTTCGGTGCCACACCCATCGGCAACAAGGACGCGCAGTACGTGCTGCACAGCATCACGCTGCTGGGGCCGACCGCGCTGTTCGCGGCCTTCACGGGCGTGCTGCTGTTCGCCAGCAGCCTGATCGCGGGCTGGGCCGAAAACGCCTTCGTGTTCCACAGGCTCGACAGCGCCATCGCCTGGAACCCGCGCTTCGTGGCCGTGCTGGGCGCGGCGCGTGCGCTGCGCTGGTCGCGCTGGTGGCGCGCCAACATCTCGGGGCTGGCGGCCAACATATCGCTGGGGCTGCTGCTGGGCCTGGTGCCGGCGCTGCTGAACTTCTTCGGCCTGCCGCTGGACGTGCGCCACGTCACGCTGGCCAGCGGTCAGCTCGGCGCGGCGCTGGGCGCGCTGGGCTTGGGCCTGCTGGCCGAACCGGTGTTCTGGTGGTGCGTGGGCGGCATCGCCGTGACCGGCGTGCTGAACCTGACGGTGAGCTTCTCGCTGGCCTTCGCGGTGGCCTTGCGCTCGCGCGGCGTGCGCTTCAAGGAAGGCCGGCGCGTGGTGGGCGCGGTGTGGCAGCGCTTGCGCCAGCGGCCGGCGAGCTTCCTGCTGCCGCCGAAGTTCGACTAGGACTCTTCGTCGTCCTTGCGCCGGCCGCTGAACATCGTCCACCAGACGATGAATACCAGCAGCGCCAAGGCGCCCAGGGCTTCGAGGATCAGCAGCCACATGGTGTGCCCTAAGGCCGGCGCACGCCGAACAGGTTGATCGCCAGCCCAGACAGCACCAGCGCCGCCGCGGCCAGCTTCCACAGCGGCAGGCCTTCGCCCAGCCACCAGGACGAGGCCGCCATGCCGAACACCGGCACCAGCAGCGCCATCGGCGCCACGGTGGCAGCCGGGTGGCGCGAAAGCAGCCAGCCCCAGCTGGCGTAACCGAAGAGCGTGTTGCCCACGGCCTGCCAGACCACCGCCGCCCACACCGGCAGCGTCGCGGCAGCCAGCCCCGCCTGCCAGCGCGCGGGGCCTTCGAACACCAGCGACAAGAGCAGCAGCGGCGGCAGCGCGAAGGCACTGGACCACACCACCATCGGCAGCATCTGCACCCGGCCCATGCTGCGCGCCACCTGGTTGCCGCAGGCCCACGACGCCGCGGCCGTCAGCACCAGCACCAGGCCCAGCACCGAGGTGTCGCCGCCAGTGTTGGCGCCGATCAGCAGGATGCCCGCGCTGGCCAGCACCAGCGCCAGCCCTTGCACCGGGCGCAGGCGTTCGCCGTCGGCCAGCATCGCCAGGCCGATGGTGAAGAAGACCTGGATCTGGATCACCAGCGAAGCCAGCCCGGGTGCGATGTGGCCGTTGATGGCCAGGTACAAGAGCCCGAACTGCCCCGCCCCGATGAGCACGCCGTAGGCCGCCAGCTTGCGCCAGGGCACGGCCGGCCGCGGCAGGAAGAACACCGCCGGCAGCAGCGCGAAGGTGAAGCGCAGCACGCCCAGCAGCAGCGGCGGCAGCGCCGCCAGCGCCACCTTGATGACGACGAAGTTGGTGCCCCACACGGCCACCACGGCCAGCGCCAGCAGGGCGTGGCGCAGGGGCAGGCGATGCCCGCTCACGCTGCGCGCCTCAAGCAGCCACCACCACCCGGTCGCGCCCCTGCGTCTTGGCGTCCTGCAACGCACGTTCGGCGCGCTCCAGCGTCTGCGCCACGCTCTCGCCGGCATGGTGTTCGGCCATGCCGGCCGACAGCGTGACACCCACCGCCTCGCTGCCGTGCAGGATGCGCAGCGCGCCCACACGCTGGTGCAGGCGCTCCAGCCCGCCGCGCGCCAGCGCCGCGCGCGTGTCGCTCATCATCAGCACGAAGCTGGCACCGCCCCAGCGCGCCAGCACGTCGGACACGCGCACATGGCGCAGCATCTCCTGCGTCAGCGCCCGCAACACCACGTCGCCGGCCGCATAACCATGGGCTTCGTTGACGGCCTTGAAGGCGTCGGCGTCGAGCACCGCCAGGCAGAAGACCTGGCCGGAGCGCACGCAGCGCTGGCGCTCCTGCTCCATCACGTTCTGCATGTGGCGGCGGTTGACCAGGCCGGTGAGTTCGTCGCGCGTGGTGTGCTCGCGCAGCCGCGACAGCGCCTGGGCCAGCTCGGCGCGCTGCAAACGCGAGCGGTAGCGCATGCGCGACAGCCGCGCCGCCAGCATCGACACGCCGGGGATCATCACCAGCACCAGCAGGAAGTGGCCGATCTCGATGTCGGCCGGGTAACGCAGCGGCTGCCACCAGGCACTCAGCGCCATCGCGGCGCCGAACAACAGCACCGCGTACAGGCTGACCCAGCGCATCTGGCGCGGCGACGCGATGAACATGCCGAACATCAGGATCACCATCACCATCGGGAACACCGCCCCGCGCCCGGCGCCCAGCAGCGCGTAGGCCACCGCGGCACTGCTCAGCGCAAACAGCATCTGCGGCACCGTCAGCGACGGTTCGGCGCAGCGGCGCGACCAGCCCGTGCGCACGAGCACGAAGAACAGCAGCATGCCGGCCAGCGTGAGGCCCGACCACCACAGCACCGGCCGCAGCGGCGCGGCGCCTATCCACACGAAGTAGTGCATCGCGGCCACCCCCGCCGCGAGCAGCAGCAGGGCCAGCCCCGCCTGGGCCAGCCGCACACGCTGGACGGGGTCGGAGCTGAGCAGCACGTCGAGCAGGCGGCTCATGGCGGGGTGGTTTCAGCAAGTGCGCGAGGGTAGCGCATGGCGCGCACCACGCCGGGCCGGCCGATGTCAGGCCGCCACAGCGCGCGGCGGATGAGGCCCGGGCGCGGCCACGGCGCGGTCGCGCCCGCCGTGTTTGGCTGCGTACATCGCCTGGTCGGCGCGATCGATGGCAGCCTCCAGGTCGCCGGTGCCCAGGCATTCGGCGACGCCGGCCGAGAAGCTGACCACCAGGCCGGGCGCGATGTCGTCGAAGGTCTGCCCCTGCAACTGCTCGCGCAGGCGCGCCATCGCGCGCAGGGCCTCGGCCGAGGACGTGGCCGGCATCACCAGCAGGAACTCCTCGCCGCCCCAGCGCGCCATCGTGTCGCCGGCGCGCACGGCGCTGCGGGCGCAGTCGGCGAAGCGGCGCAGCACGGCGTCGCCGGCGGCATGGCCATGGCCGTCGTTGATGTGCTTGAAGTGGTCCAGGTCGATCAATGCCACGCTCATCAGCGGCTCGGGGCGCTTGCGCACCGCCAGTTCCTGCTGCATGCGTTCCATGATGGCGCGGCGGTTGGTCAGGCCGGTGAGTTCGTCGCAGGTGGCCAGGGCCTGGATGCGCTGCAGGGCCTCGCGCAGGTCGGCTCGCTGCCGTTCCAGGCGCGCGCGCAGGTTGCCGATGCGCACCGCCAGCATCGACGCCGACAGCAGCACGATGCCGGCGAAGGCAAAGTGCACGGCCTCGACGCGGGGATCGTAGCGCCCGGGGTCGGTGAGCGCCTTGTAGAGCATGACGCTGCCCAGCATCGCGAACGCGACCCCGGCCTGCGCACGCGCCTGCTTCGGCGTCAGCGAGAACATGCCGAAGTTGATGATGAGCAGCATGATCAGGATGACGCTGCCGCGCGCCGGGCCGGTGATGGCATAGGACCAGGTGATCCCCACCATGGCCCACAGCGCCTGCGGGATGGCCAGCGCGCGGGCATCGCCCCAGCGCAGGCTGAGGCCACCGCGCAGCAGCGCGTAGAAGCCGAAGCCGCCGGCCAGGTTCCAGGCCGTGAGGCGCCAGGAATCGGTCTCGTCCAGCAGGCCGACGATGACCTCGACATGCTGGCCCACGGCGAACGCCAGGTAGATGCCCAGCACCATGAGGCAGTGGGACAGCGGCCGCTGCAGGCGCGGGTCGTCGCCCAACAGCAACAGGCGCAGGCGTCGGCTGAACGGTTCCATCGTCCCCGTCTTTCGGCGCCGGTGCGCCTGACTTGAGACCTATCGCGCGGCCAGGTGCGACAAGGGCAGCGCCGCGCCGGCCTTCACCTCGCCCAGCGAGAAGCGCGTCTGCAGGTCCTTCACGTGCGGCAGCTTCACCAGCGTCTGCAGCGCCCAGCGCGAGAAGGCGTCGAGGTCGGTGGCCACGGCCTGCAGCTCGAAGGTGCCGGTGCCGCTGATGTAGTGGCAGGCCACCACCTGCGGCAGCTGGCGGATGGCGGCTTCCAGCGCCTGCATGGCCTCGGCGTTGTTGCGCTCGGCGTCCAGGCGCACGAAGGCCAGCACGCCCAGGCCGACCTTGCGCCGGTCGATCTCGGCGCGGTAGCCGGTGATGTAGCCCTGCTCTTCCAGCCACTTCACGCGGCGCCAGGTGGGTGCGGCCGAAAGGCCGATGCGGGCGGCCAGCTCGGTATTGGTGAGCCGCGCATCGGACTGCAGTTCGGCCAGGATGGCCACGTCCCAGCGGTCGAGCGTGGCGCCGTGGTCGGTTTCGGCCTCGGGCGCGTCATAGCCGGGCGCGCCCGTGGGGCTCAAGGTTTTCCCCGATCCGAGCGGTTTCGGCGCACTTCTTTGTTTTGATGGCATATCTGCGCAAGCTCCTTTCGCCGAGCATGCCTTATCGGGCATCAAAAGAAAAGACACGCGCGGCCCGTTTGCCTAAACTGCGGCACGCCGCGTGCATGCGGCGAGCGGGCCGCTGGATGCCCATCAGGAGCCACGCTGAATGAACGCCCCTCTGCCCGAATCGGTCCGCAAGGCTCTGGAATCCGCCACGCTGGACGACAAGTACAGCCTGGCCTCAGGCCGCGCCTTCATGAGCGGCGTGCAGGCCCTGGTGCGCCTGCCCATGCTGCAGCGCCAGCGCGATGCGCGCGCCGGCCTGAACACCGCCGGCTTCGTCAGCGGCTACCGCGGCAGCCCGCTGGGCGGGTATGACCAGGCGCTGTGGGCGGCCAGGAAGCACCTGGAAGCCAACCATGTCGTGTTCCAGCCCGGCGTCAACGAGGAACTCGGCGCCACCGCGGTGTGGGGTACGCAGCAGTTGGACCTGTACCCGCAGAGCAAGAAGTACGACGGCGTCTTCGGCATCTGGTACGGCAAGGGCCCGGGCGTGGACCGCTGCAGCGACGTGTTCAAGCACGCCAACATGGCCGGCACGTCCAAACACGGCGGCGTGATCGCGATTGCCGGTGACGACCACGTCAGCAAGAGCAGCACCGCGGCGCACCAGAGCGACCACATCTTCAAGGCCTGCGGCCTGCCGGTGTTCTTCCCGAGCAACGTGCAGGACATCCTGGACATGGGCCTGCACGCGCTCGCCATGAGCCGTTTTGCCGGCATCTGGAGCGGGCTGAAGACGATCCAGGAAGTGGTGGAGTCCAGCGCCTCGGTGGTGGTGGACCCCGACCGCGTCAACATCATCCTGCCCGAAGACTTCGTCATGCCGCCCGGCGGCCTGCACATCCGCTGGCCCGACGCGCCGCTGGAGCAGGAAGCGCGGCTGATGGACTACAAGTGGTACGCCGCCCTGGCCTACGTGCGCGCCAACAAGCTCAACCACAACGTCATCGAGACGCCGCACGACCGTTTCGGCCTCATCGCCAGCGGCAAGGCCTTCAACGACACGCGGCAAGCACTCGCCGACTTGGGCCTGGACGACGCCACCTGCCGCGCCATCGGCCTGCGCCTGCACAAGGTCAACGTGGTGTGGCCGCTGGAAGCCACCATCACGCGCGACTTCG
>CAYREA010000224.1:0-7613 GCA_964423075.1 uncultured Rubrivivax sp.
CGTTGACACGCTACCACCGCATGCGCGGCTTCAACACGCTGTGGGTGCCGGGCACCGACCACGCCGGCATCGCGACGCAGATCGTCGTCGAGCGCCAGCTGCAGGACGCCGGGCTGTCGCGCCACGACCTCGGCCGCAAGAACTTCGTCGCCCAGGTGTGGGACTGGAAGGCGAGCTCGGGCGCGACCATCACGCGCCAGATGCGCCGTCTGGGCGACAGCGTCGACTGGAGCCGCGAGTACTTCACGATGGACGAGAAGCTCTCGACCATCGTCACCGAGACCTTCGTGCGCCTGTTCGACGACGGCCTGATCTACCGCGGCAAGCGCCTGGTGAGCTGGGACCCGCAGCTGAAGAGCGCCGTGTCCGACCTGGAGGTGGAAAGCGAGGAGGAAGACGGCTTCCTCTGGCACATCCGCTACCCGCTGGAAGACGGCTCGGGCAGCGTGGTGGTGGCCACCACGCGCCCCGAAACCCTGCTGGGCGACACGGCGGTGATGGTGCACCCTGAAGACGAACGTTATGCCGCGCTGATCGGCCGGCGCGTGAAGCTGCCGCTGACCGAGCGCGTCATCCCCGTCATCGCCGACGCCTACGTCGACCGCGAGTTCGGCACCGGCGTGGTGAAGGTGACGCCGGCGCACGACGCCAACGACTACGCCGTGGGCCAGCGCCACGGCCTGCCGATGATCGGCGTGCTGAACCTCGACGCCACGCTCAACGACAACGCGCCTGCCGCCTACCGCGGGCTGGACCGCTTCGTCGCGCGCAAGAAGGTGGTGGCCGATCTGGACGCCGCCGGCCTGCTGGTGGAAACCAAGAAACACCGCCTGCAGGTGCCGCGCTGCGCCCGCACTGGCCAGGTGGTGGAACCCATGCTGACGGACCAGTGGTTCGTGGCCGTCAACAAGGCCGGCGCCGACGGCGTGAGCATCGCGCAGAAGGCGCGCGACGCCGTGGGCAGCGGGCAGGTGCGCTTCGTGCCCGAACAATGGGTCAACACCTACAACCACTGGATGAACAACCTGCAGGACTGGTGCATCAGCCGCCAGCTCTGGTGGGGCCACCAGATTCCGGCCTGGTACGGCAGCGGCGGTGAACTCTTCGTCGCGCGCAGCGAGGAAGAGGCCAAGGCGCGTGCCGCGGCGGCTGGTTACGAGGGTGCACTGACACGCGACGAAGACGTGCTCGACACCTGGTACAGCTCGGCCCTGGTGCCTTTTAGCACGCTCGGCTGGCCCGAGAAGACGCTGGAACAGCAGCTCTTCCTGCCCAGCACCGTGCTCGTCACCGGCTTCGACATCATCTTCTTCTGGGTGGCCCGGATGATCATGATGACCACGCACTTCACCGGCCAGGTGCCCTTCCGCGACGTCTACATCCACGGCCTGGTGCGCGACGCGCAGGGCCACAAGATGAGCAAGAGCGAAGGCAACGTGCTCGACCCGGTGGACCTGATCGACGGCATCGAGCTCGGCCCCCTGCTCGACAAGCGCACCACCGGCCTGCGCAAGCCCGAGACCGCGCCGCGCGTGCGCAAGGACACCGAGAAGGAGTTCCCGGCCGGCATTCCCGCCTTCGGCGCCGACGCGCTGCGCTTCACGATGGCCAGCTACGCCACGCTGGGCCGCAACATCAACTTCGACAGCAAGCGCTGCGAGGGCTACCGCAACTTCTGCAACAAGCTGTGGAACGCCACCAAGTTCGTGTTGATGAACTGCGAGGGCAAGGACTGCGGGCTGAAGGAACACACCAAGGCCGAGTGCGCGCCGGGCGGCCCTTTCCACGGCTACATGCACTTCTCGCAGGCCGACCGCTGGATCAGCGGCGAGCTGCAGCGCGTGGAGGCCGCCGTGGCCCAGGGCTTTGCCGACTACCGGCTGGACAACGTGGCCAATGCCATCTACGCCTTCGTCTGGGAAGAGTACTGCGACTGGTACCTGGAGATCGCCAAGGTTCAGCTTGCGAACGGCACCGAGGCCGAGCAGCGCGCCACGCGCCGCACCCTGATCCGCGTGCTCGAAACCGTGCTGCGCCTCTTGCACCCCGTGGCGCCCTTCATCACCGCCGAGCTGTGGGAGAGCGTGGCGCCGGTGGCAGGCCTGAAGAAGACCGACACCATCGTCACCGCGCGCTACCCGCAGGCGCAGCTGGAGAAGGTGGACCCCGCGGCCGACGCGTGGATGGCTCGCCTGAAGAGCGTGATGGCCGACGTGCGCCGCCTGCGCAGCGAGATGGGCCTGCAGCCGAACGACCGCGTGCCGCTGCTCACCATCGGTGACGCCGCCTTTGTCGAAGCCGCCGCACCCTTGCTGAAGGCGCTGGCCAGGCTGGCCGACGTGCAGCGCATGGCCGACGAAACCGCGTTCGCGGCAGCTACGCAGGCCGCGCCGGTGGTGGTCAACGGCGAACTGCGCCTGGCCCTGCACGTGCAGATCGACGTGCCGGCCGAAATAGCCCGCCTGGAAAAGGAGATCGCACGCGTGCAGGGCGAGATCACCAAGGCAGATGCCAAACTCGGCAATGAGAGCTTCGTCGCACGCGCCAAACCCGCGGTGGTGGAGCAGGAACGCATCCGCCTGGCCGATTTCAGGCAAACGCTGGCGCGGCTGCTGGAACAACTGAAGCGTTTGAAATGAGTGACCCCATGATCGTGTCCAAGGCCATTTTCCCAGTCGCGGGCCTCGGCACGCGCTTCCTGCCCGCCACCAAGGCGCAGCCCAAGGAGATGCTGCCGGTGGTGGACAAGCCGCTCATCCAGTACGCGGTGGAAGAAGCCTATGCCGCCGGCGTGCGCGAGATGATCTTCGTCACCGGGCGCCACAAACGGCCCATCGAAGACCACTTCGACATGACCTTCGAGCTGGAAGTGGCGCTGGAGCAGGCCGGCAAGCGCGAACTGCTGGAGGTGGTGCGCAGCGTCAAGCCCGACGACATGGAGTGCATCTACGTGCGCCAGGCGCAGGCCCTGGGCCTGGGCCACGCGGTGTTGTGCGGCCAGCGACTGGTGGGCAACCAGCCCTTCGCGGTGCTGCTGGCCGACGACCTGATGGTGGGCCAGCCGCCGGTGCTCAAGCAGATGGTGGAGCAGTTCGCCGAGTGGCGCGCCAGCATCCTGGCGGTGCAGGAAGTTCCGGCCGAACACACGCGGCGCTACGGCATCGTGGCTGGCACGGCGGTGAACGAGCGAATGATGGACGTGACGCGCATCGTCGAGAAGCCGGCGCCCGAAGACGCCCCCTCGCGCCTGGCCGTGGCCGGCCGCTACATCCTCACGCCCGGCGTGTTCCACGAGATCGAAACCCAGCCGCGCGGCGTGGGCGGCGAGATCCAGCTCACCGACGGCATCGCCTCGCTGCTGCGGCGCGAGAAGGTGTTTGCCTACCGCTACGAAGGCAAGCGCTACGACTGCGGCAGCAAGGAAGGTTTCCTGGAAGCCAACGTCGAACTCGCGCTGGCGCACCCGCAGCTGGGCCCGGGCTTCCGGGACTACCTGAAGCGGCTGGAGCTGTAGAGCGGGTGGCGGCCTAGCGCCGCTTCAGCACGTGCACGAAGTCGGCGCCGGCAGTCTGCTGTTCGACCAGTTCGTTGCCCGTCTGCCGCGCGAAGGCCTGGAAGTCGCGCATCGAGCCGGGGTCGGTGGACACCACGCGCAGCAGGTCGCCGCTGGCCATGTCGGCCAGCGCCTTCTTGGCCTTCAGGATGGGCAGCGGGCAGTTCAGGCCGCGGGTGTCGAGTTCCTTGCTGACTTCCATGTTCTTCAGTTCCTGGGTGGCAATTCGATGAACTGCGGCTCAAAGCCCCGGCTGCGCAGCCAGTCGGCCAGGCCGTAGCCGGTGCCGGCGCGCCAGCAGCGCAGGTCCTGCAGCGCAAAGAGCTTGTATTCGGCCAGTTCGGGCGACAGCTTCACCTCGCCGCTGGCCAGCGCGTGGTAGACGATGATGACCTGGTTCATGCGCTGGAAGTCGTACACGCCCACCAGCGAGAGCGCGCTGACGCTGAGCGAGGTTTCTTCCATCACCTCGCGCCGGATGCCGTCTTCGGGCGTCTCGCCGGCTTCCATGAAGCCGGTGATCAGCGCGAACATGCGGTGCGTCCAGGCCGCATTGCGCGCCAGCAGCACCTGGCCGCCGCGGTCGCTGCATTCGATGATGGCGGCCAGCACCGGCGTCGGGTTGTTCCAGTGTGTCCAGCCGCAGGCGGCGCAGCGCAGGCGCTCTTTCGGCCCGCCGTCCTCGTCCTGCACCTGCGGCGCCAGCGCGCCGCCGCAGCTCAGGCAGAAACGCGCCTCGGCGTTCATGCGGGGAACACACCCGTGGACAGGTAGCGGTCGCCGCGGTCGCAGACGATGAAGACGATGGTGGCGTTTTCCACCCGCTGCGCGATCTGCAGGGCCACCCAGCAGGCGCCGGCGGCCGAGATGCCGGCGAACAGGCCCTCTTCACGCGCCAGGCGGCGCGCCATCTCTTCGGCGTCGGCCTGCGTCACCAGCACGAGTTCGTCGACACCGGCCGGCTCGTAGATCCTGGGCAGGTAGGCCTCGGGCCACTTGCGGATGCCCGGGATGCGCGAGCCTTCGGCCGGCTGCGCGCCGACGATGCGCACCTCGGCGTTCTTCTGCTTCAGGAAGCGCGAGACGCCGGTGATGGTGCCGGTGGTGCCCATGGCGCTGACGAAGTGCGTGATGCGGCCCGCCGTGTCGGCCCAGATCTCGGGGCCGGTGGTCTCGAAGTGCTCGATGGGGTTGTCGCCGTTGGCGAACTGGTCGAGCACGCGGCCCTTGCCGTCGCGCTGCATCTGCTCGGCCAGGTCGCGCGCGTATTCCATGCCGCCGGAACGCGGGGTGAGGATCAGTTCGGCGCCGAAGGCCTTCATGGTCTGGGCGCGTTCGATCGACAGGTCTTCGGGCATCACCAGCACCATGCGGTAGCCGCGGATGGCCGCGGCCATGGCCAGCGCGATGCCGGTGTTGCCGCTGGTGGCCTCGATCAGGGTGTCGCCGGGGCGGATCTCGCCGCGCGCCTCGGCGCGGCGGATCATGCTGATGGCCGGCCTGTCCTTCACCGAGCCCGCCGGGTTGTTGCCTTCCAGCTTGCCCAGGATGACGTTGCCACGCGCCGCGCCGGCCGCGCCGGGCAGGCGCTGCAGCGCCACCAGGGGCGTCTTGCCGATCACGTCTTCCAGGGTCTTGTAGGCCGGGGCAGCGCTGCTCGTCATGGGGGCTCGTTCCTGCATGCGGCGCATTGTCGCAGCGCGCCGGGGGCGGCGCTGAGGGCGCATGTGATAATCCGCGCCGCTTCGAGGCAGGGCCTCAGCGCCCACCGCCCGCGTGACGAAATCGGTAGACGTAGCGGATTCAAAATCCGCCGCCGCAAGGCGTGCCAGTTCGAGTCTGGCCGCGGGCACCAGACGGCACTCCACCAGCGCCCCCGGCACCAGGACGCATGTTTCCCATTCCGCCCGTCACCAAGAACCTGATGCTCGTCTGCGTGGCGGTGTTCTGCCTCGGGTACTTCGCGTTCCTGGCACCGCTCACACAATGGCTGCCGCTGTGGCCGCTGGCCAGCGGGCGCTTCATGCCCTGGCAGGTGCTGAGCTATGCGTTGGAGCACGGGTCGATGTCGCACCTGTTCTTCAACATGCTGGCGCTGTGGATGTTCGGCTCCGAACTGGAACGCCTGTGGGGCACCAAGCGCTACCTGCAGTTCATCGCCGTGGCCGCCATCACCGCCGCTGCGGCCCAGTTGGTGGTGACGGCGGCGATGGGGTCGATGCACTCCACGGTCGGCGCCTCGGGCGCCGTCTACGGTCTGCTGCTGGCCTATGCCCTGACCTTCCCGCACCGCCAGTTCGACCTGGTGGGTTTCCTGCCGATGCTGCTGCTGCTGATCCCTTCGCAGACGCTGAACATCCTGGGCATCATCCTGTACGTGATGCTGGCCACCAACCGCCAGGCGGTGCCCATTCCGCCGGTGTACGTGCGCTCGATGGTGATGGTGGGCATCTTCGGCGGCATCGAACTCTTGCTGGGCCTCTTCGTGCACACCGGTATCGCGCACTTCGCCCACCTGGGCGGCATGCTGGGCGGCTGGCTGATGGTGCGCTACTGGCGCGGCGTGCGGCGCAAGCGCTGAAGCGTCGTCAGGTGCCGGCCAGGCCTTCGCGCACCGTCGGGTAGCGCAGCTTCAGCCGCAGTTCGCGCTTGAGCCGGCCGTTGGCCAGGCGGCGCGACTCGCTCATGAAGCTCAGCAGCATCGGGCTCAGTTCGCGCGCGGCCTGCTCGCGCGTGATGCGCGGCGCACGCGGCAGGCTGCAGAGTTCGGCGGCCAGGTCGAAGTACTCGCCCATCTTCAGCTCGGTGTCGTCGCTGGCGTGCAGCACACGCTGCGGCAGGCCGCGGTGCAGCGCGGCCACGCAGGCACGGGCCAGGTCGTCGGCGTGGATGTGGTTGGTGTAGACGTCGTCCTCGGGCACCAGCGCCGGCGTACCGCGCTGCAGCCGTTCGCGCGGGTGGCCGCCGGGCCGGTTGGCGGCGTAGATGCCGGGCACGCGAAGGATCGTCACCGCAGCACCCGTGCGGCGGCCGAACCAGCGCAGCTGCGCTTCGGCGTCCACGCGCCGCTGCGCACGCGCCGTGCCGGGCTTGACGGCGCGGGTCTCGTCGAAGAAGGCGCCGCCGCAGTCGCCGTACACGCCCGAGGTGCTGGCGTAGACGATGCGCTGGACGCGCCCGCCGCGCGCCAGCGCCTGCAGCAGGGCGCGCGTGCGCGGGTCGCCCTCGCCTTGTGACGGCGGCGGGGCCAGGTGCAGCACGGCATCGGCCAGGCCACCCAGGCGGCCCAGCGTGGCGGGCTCGTCCAGGTTGCCGATGAGCGGCACGGCACCGGCGGCGCGCAGCTCGGGCACACGCGCCGGGCTCGAGGTCAAGGCCAGCACCTGCCAGCGCCCGCGAAGCAGGGCAAGCACGCGCAGCCCGATGTCGCCGCAGCCGACGATCAGCAGCCGGGGCCGGCGGGGCACAATCATCGGCTGAGTTTACGTGCGCCCTGCCCCGCCCCATGACCTTCACCATCACCCTCAAGCCCGCCGAGCGCCAGTTCACGGTGGAGCGCGACGAAGCCATCCTGCCCGCCGCCATCCGCCAGGGCATCGGCCTGCCCTACGGCTGCCGCGACGGCGCCTGCGGCTCGTGCAAGAGCCGGCTGCTCGAAGGGCGCGTGATCCACGGTGCGCACCAGCTCAAGGCCCTGTCGGTGGCCGAAGAGGAAGCCGGCTTCATCCTCACCTGCTGCGCCACGCCGCAGACCGACTGCGTGGTGGAAGCGCGCAGCGTTCCGGGCGCCGGCGAGTACCCGGTGCTGAAGCTGCCCAGCCGCGTCATCAGCATCGAGAAGGTGGCGCCCGACGTGGCGCTGCTGAAGATGCAGCTGCCCGCCAACCAGAACCTGCAGTACCGCGCGGGGCAGTACGTCGAGTTCATCCTGCGCGACGGCGCACGCCGCAGCTACAGCATGGCCAACGCGCCGCACGACCTGGGCAGCCCGCCCGCCATCGAGCTGCACATCCGCCACATGCCGGGTGGCAAGTTCACCGACCATGTGTTCACGGCGATG
>CAYREA010000225.1:0-7586 GCA_964423075.1 uncultured Rubrivivax sp.
TGGCCGAGCCCACGAACAGCCAGCACACCATGGCGCTGGTCTTGGCGGTGAGGAAGACACTTTCCTTCAGCACCGTCATGTTGAACTGGCGGTAGGCCACGGCCAGCAGGAAACCGCCGAAGGCGCCCACCGCGGCCGCTTCCGTGGGTGTGGCCAGGCCCATCACGATGCTGCCCAGCACCGACAGGATCAGCACCAGCAGCGGGAAGAAGCTGGACAGCAGCATCTTGAAGATTTCCAGCCGCTGGAAACTGAGCAGCGCGTAGAAGGCCACCAGCGCCAGGGTGCCGATGCCGCTGCCGATCCAGAAGCCGCGCGTGGCCGGCGTGCGGTCCGCCGGCGGCGCGGCCTGCGATGCCGCGTTGGTGCCGGGAGGTTCCTTCAGGCCGCCGCCGGCGCCAGGGGGTTCCTGCACGCTGGTTCCCGGAGGCTCCTTCAAGCCGCTGCTGTTGTCGCCACCGGGTGGCTCCTTCAGGCCGCCCTCGGCGCCTGCCGGTTCCTGCAGGCTTCCGGGCGGCGCCTGCAGCGCGCCGGACGGTGCGGCGGCGCGGGCTGCTGCGGCCACGGCATCGGCATCGGGTGGCGCGGTGTTCAGGCGCCACGCCAGGCCCGTGGCCAGCAGGAACACCAGCGCCGGCAGCAGCACCACGCCCAGTTGCTTGAGCAGGTAGTTCGTGGGCACCTCGGCGTTGCGTGTGCCCTTCAGTGCGCGCAGCAGCGCGGGCAGTGCGGTGTTGGAGTAGTTGCGCGACACGGCTTCGGTCGGCGGCGGCAGCGGCACGAAGCGGTCGGCCGCCGACAGCGGCGGCATCAGCGCCGGCTTGATCTTGGCCAGCACGATCACGTAGACGATGTACAGCCCGGCCAGCATCAGCCCGGGGAAGAAGGCGCCGGCATAGAGCTGCACCACCGACACCCCGGCGGTGGCGCCGTAGACGATGAGCATCACGCTGGGCGGTATCAGGATGCCCAGGCAACCGCCGGCCGTGATGGCGCCGGCCGACACGCGCACGTCGTAGCCGCCGCGCAGCATCTGCGGCAGCGCCAAGAGGCCCATCAACGTGACCACCGCGCCGACGATGCCGGTGGCGGTGGCGAACACCGCACAGGTGAACAGCGTGGCCACCGCCAGTGAACCCGGCACGCGCGCCATCGCCAGGTGAAGGCTGCGGAACAGCTTCTCGATCAGGTTGGCGCGCTCGACCAGGTAGCCCATGAAGACGAACAGCGGTATCGAGATGAGCACGTCGTTGCCCATCACCTTGAACGCACTCTGCACCATCAACGTGAGCGTCAGGTCGGTGTTGCGCTCGTAGGCCAGCCAGGTGAAGAGCATGCCCATGCCCATCAGCGTGAAGGCGGTGGGAAAGCCCAGCATGATGGCCACCACCACCAGCGCCAGCATCATCAGACCGAGGTGCCCGTTGGTGACGGTGGGCGCCATGAGCAGCATCACGCCGGTGCCGGCGATGATGAGCGCCATCAGCGTGAAGCCGAACCAGAGTTCCTTGCGGATCTTCACTTGGCGGCCTCCGGCTTGTTTTCCTGGGCCACCACGTAGCGGTCGAGCGCCTCGATGTCCTCGTCCTTCACGTGCACCATGGCCTTGAGCTTGTCGACGTCCACCTCTTCCACGTCCTGCTCGCGCGAGGGCCACTCGCCGTCACGGAGGCACTGCAGGCAGCGCAGGATCTCGACGATGCCCTGCAGCAGCAGCAGCAGGCCCGACAGCGGGATGATGAACTTGAAGGGGTACAGCGGCAGCGGGTCGGCCGAGAAGGTCTGCTCGTGGATGGCCAGCGATTCGTTGGCAAAGTTCCAGCCGGCCCAGGTGAGCGCCACGATGCCGGGCAGGAAGAACAGCACGTAGAGGATGAGGTCGAGCGTGGCCTGGGTGCGCGGGCGGAAGAAGCCGTAGAGCACGTCGCCGCGCACATGCCCGTTCTTGCTGAGTGTGTAGGCGCCGGCCATCATGAAGAGGGTGCCGTACAGCATGATCTGGGCGTCCAGCGCCCAGGCGTGCGGCTTGTTGAAGGCGTAGCGCGAGGCCACCTCGGCCGTGATGCCCAGCGTCAGCAGCACGATGGTCCAGGCGAAGGCCTGGCCCAGCGCGGTAGAAAGCCGGTCCACGGCCAGCAGCAGCTTGCGCATGCGAGATTCCCCGAGATCGAAAAAAAGGGGCCGCCCGGTGTGGCGGCCCCGCTCTTGCTGACGCGGGTTGTCAGCGTCGGCCGAAGTAGTGGTTGTAGGCCATCTTGAAGTCGACCAGGTAGTCGTTCTGCCAGGCCCCGGCGCGCTGCGCGAAGGCCTTCTGCGAGTCGAGCACCTTCTTGAACAGCGGGTTCTCGGCGCCCTTCTTGGCGATCACCTTGTCCCAGGCTTCCAGCTGGTTGCGCAGGATGGCGTCGGGTGTCTTGTAGAAGCTGATGCCGGCCTTCTTCAGCTCGGCATAGTCCTTCGAGTTGCGGTCGATGGCCTTCCAGCTCATGTCGGCGCTGGCGGCTTCCACCGCGTGGTCGATGATCTTCTTCAGCTCGGGCGCCAGGGCGCTGTACTTGGCGCGGTTGAACAGGATCTCGAACTGCTCGGTGCTCTGGTGGAAGCTCTGCAGCATGCAGTTCTTGGCCACGTCGGGGAAGCCGAGGATGCGGTCGGACGTGGCGTTGTTGAACTCGGCCGCGTCGATCAGGCCGCGGTCCAGCGCCGGAACGATCTCGCCGCCGGGCAGCGGGTTCACCGCCGCGCCCTGCTCGGTGTAGATGTCCACCGCCAGGCCCACGGTGCGGAACTTGATGCCCTTCATGTCCTCCAGCCGCGCCACCGGCTTCTTGAACCAGCCGAAGGGCTGCGTGGGCATGGGGCCGTAGAGGAAGGACACCACGTCGAGGTTGGTGGCCTTGTAGATCTCCTGCAGCAGCGCCTCGCCGCCGCCGTAGTAATGCCAGGACAGCAGCATGTTCGGGTCCATGCCGTAACCCGGGCCGCTGCCCCACAGGGCCAGCGCCGAGTTCTTGCCGTAGTGGTAGGCCACCACGCCGTGGCCGCCGTCGAGCGTGCCCTTGTTCACCGCGTCCAGCAGCTGGAAGGCCGGCACCACCGAACCCGCGGGCAGCACCTCGATCTTCAGCCGGCTGCCGGCCATGTCGTTGATCTTCTTGGCGAAGTCGTTGGCGTACTCGTGGAAGATGTCTTTGGCTGGCCAGGTGCTCTGGAAGCGGAAGGCCGTGGTCTGCGCGGTGGATACCGCGGGCACGGCCAGCGCACCGGCGCCGACGGCCGTGGCGGTGGCGGACTTCAGGAAGCGGCGGCGCGGGGCCGGCGTGCGGGCTTCGGTCATGCTTGTCTCCGGGGGCTGCGTATGCGGGCCGCGTGAGATGCATGGGCCCGTGTGCCGCGACTGTCCGCCGCAGGCACTATCGGCTGCAAGTGGTGTAAGCCCGGGGCGGTGCCGCGCTGTCTCGTTCGTATCAGCGCTTGGGCTGAATTGGTCTGCGACCTTCCACCTGGATCAGCAGGCGCACGCGGTTGGCGATGAAGGGCAGGCCGTAGCTCATGCCGAACTCGCCGCGCAGGATCTGCGCCTCGAAGTCGCCGCCGCAGACCTCGAACGCCTGGCCTTCCACCTGCTCTTCACGGCAGGCAAACCGCAGCGTGTTCAGTGACAGCGCCTGGCTCGTGCCGCGCAGCGTGAATTCGCCGCGCACCTCGGCGAGGCGCTCACCGTCGTACCGGAAGCGGCTGGCCACGAAATAGGCCTCGGGGTTGGCTGCGGTGGCCAGCAGGTCACCTTCGCGCAGCCGCGCATCGAGGATGCGCAGGCCGGTGTCCAGCGTGGTGGTGGGGATGCGCAGGCTCAGCTCGCCGCGCCCGGCCGCGCGGTCGAGCATCACCTCACCCTGGATGGGGCCGAAACGGCCGCGCAGCGTGCTGGTGCCGAAGTGCAGCACCTCGAAGTGCACGAAGGTGTGGGCGGGGTCGAAGGTGTAGCTCAGCGGCTCGGCGCTTTCGGTGCTGCTGGCGCACAGGGCGGCCAGCAACCCCGCGGCGAAGCGGGCCGCTGTTGCAGTCACTGCTTGATCGCCTCGACCTGGATCAGCAGCCGCACGTTGTCGGGGGCGACCGCCGGCAGGCCGTAGTTGATGCCGAACTGGCTGCGCGTGAGGGTGGTCTCGAAGTCGCCGCCGCAGACTTCGCGCTTGAAGATCGGGTTCGTGTAGCAGTTGAAGTTGCTGGCCTTCAGCGTCACCGGCTGGGTCTTGCCGGCCAGCGTGAGGCTGCCGCCGACCTCGGTGAGCTTGTCGCCGTTGAAGACGAACTTGTCGCCGACGAAGCGGGCGCTCGGATGTTCGGCCACGTTGAAGAGATCCTTGCTCTTGAGGTGGCCGTCAAACGGCGCCACGCCGCTGTTGACCGAGCTCATGTCGATGTTCACCTCGACGCGGCCGCTCTTGGCGGCGCGATCGAGCTGCACCGAACCTTCCTTCTTGTCGAAGCGCACGCGGATGGTGCTGGTGCCGAAGTGGCTGACCTCGAAGTAGGCGAAGGTGTGCGTGGGGTCGATGGCGTAGGTGGTGGCCTGGGCCTGGGCGGCGCCCGTGGCAGCCAGGGCCAGGGCAGCGATGAGGAATTTGCTCAAGAGGAATCTCCGGTCGGAAGGGTGGTGGAAACGGGTGGGCTTACAGCGGGGCCAGGCCGCTGAGCACGAGCTTGAAACGGATCTGCACGTCGTCGGCCAGCATCGAGGTGTCGGTCCATTCGCCTTCGCCCACCTTGAAGGCCAGGCGCTTGATGGCGAAGGTACCGGTGGCGGTGCTGGTGGCGCCGGCCTGGGTGACCTGCACGGGCACGCTGACATCGCGCACCACGCCCTTGATCGTGAGCTTGCCGGCCACTTCGAACTTGCCCGGCCCGGCCGCCTTGACGGCGCTGCTCTGGAAGCTGGCCTGCGGGAACTTGGGCACGTTCAGCCAGACGGCCTTGGGCACTTCGGCATCGAGCTCGGCGCTGCCGAAGCGGGCGCTGCCGGTGTCGATGCTGAAGGCCACGCTGCCGGTTTCGGGCTTCTTGGGGTCGAGCGCGATCTGCGCGCTGAACTTGCCGAACTTGCCTTCGACCGGCACGCCCATCTGCTTGGTGGTGAAGGCGATCTCGCTGCCGGCCTGCAACTGCGCCGGCTTGGGCTGCGCGGCGGCGGGCTGGGCCAGGGCGGCCAGCAGGGCGGCGGCCAAGGTCAGGGTGAAGAGGGTGCGGGCGGTCATCGGGGTATCTCCAGGCAATCAGGGGGTCAGCCGCGGCGCGGCAGCATGCGCAGCAAGAGGCCGTCGCGGTCGACGAACTGGTGTTTCAGTGCCGCGCCGATGTGCAGCACCACCACCGCCGCCAGGGCCCAGGCGAGATTGCCGTGCAGCGGCTTGATGGCTTCGGAGAAGGCGCGGTCGGGGCTGACGAAGTCGGGAAGCGGCAACACGCCGAACAGCACGATGGGGAAACCCGCGGCCGAGCTGTAGGCCCAGCCCGACAGCGGCACGGCGAAGAACAGGGCGTACAGGGCCCAGTGCGCGCCGTGTGCGGCACGCGCCTGCCAGGCGGGCATGGGCGGGTCGGCCGGCGGCCGGTGCTTCAGGCGCCACAGCAGGCGCGCGGCCGAGAGCGCCAGTATCGTGACGCCGGCCCACTTGTGCCAGTTGTAGAGCTTCAGCCGCGTCATCGAGAACGGCAGGTCCTGCATGTAGGTGCCGAGCGCGAAGTTGCCCACGATGAGCAGTGCCAGCAGCCAATGCAGCGCGATGGCGGGCGCGGAATAACGGTCGGACGGTGCGGTTTGCATGGCGGCGCCAGTGTGGAGTGACGCAGCGCCCCGGGAGTTCAAGGCATTTGATGGCGTCGGTGAGCACATACGAATGCCCCTACCGAAGCGGACGCAGCCGTATCAGGCTGTGTCGAAAAGCGCCGCCGCGCCGGCGGGCGGCGCCAGCAGGGCGTGGCGCAGCGCGAAGTCCAGGGTCACCAGGGCGGCGTCCACCGTCATCGTGTCTCCGGCCGCCAGGGCCAGGGCCTCGGCCAGGGGCAGGCAGCGGAAGGCCTGCACCTCGCCGTCCTGGTTCTGCGGCGCCACGCCTGCGGGCAGGGCCAGGTCCCAGACATGCAGGTCTTCCAGCTGCAGGCCTTCGGGGACGTCGCGCTGCAGGCGCAGCACGCGGCCCGGTGTGGCCGTGCGCATGCGGGCTTCGTTCTGCCCGGCTTCTTCCCAGCCCTCGCGAAGCAGGGCTTCATGCGGCGTCTGGCCGTCGGGCACGCCGCCGCCGACCAGGCTGTCGAACAGCCCGGGGTCGGTGGCCTTGTCGAAGGCGCGCTGCGCGATCCACAGGTGCGTGGGCCGGCCGCCAGGGCCTGCGACAAAGCCGTTGGCGTGCGCGGCCAGCGTCAGCGTGCCCCAGAAGCGCGCCGCGGCGCGTTCGGTGCGCGCCAGTCGCGAGCCGTCGTCCAGGCTGAAGATGGCGAAGGGCTCGTCGCGCCAGCCCTGAACCAGGCCCTGTTCGCGCAGCGCGGCGTTGACCGACACCAGCAGCGCGGTGGGTTCCGCGGCCACCAGGCGCACGGCGGCACGATCCACCTGCAGCGCCTGCGGCCAGTCGCGCAGCACGGCCAGGTGCTCGCGCGCCACCGAGCCCACGAGGTGGCTGCCGATGAAGAAGGGCAGCCGGCGCGACGGGTCGTGCGCCCGCGCGGCGGCAAGGGCGGGCCAGTTCATGGTGGCAGCGGCGAGAACTCGGCGAACAGGCCCTGGGCTTCGGCCAGTTGCGACAGCCGCACGTATTCGCAGGCGGCGCCGAAGGCAGCCCACATCGCCTGCACCTCGGGGTGCGTGTGCGCGGCCTCGATGGCGCCAGCCGAGGCCCATTCGAAGACCTCGACGACGGTGCCGTCGGCCGCCTGCATGGCCAGCGGCGCACGGCCGGTGGCCAGGCCCAGGCGTTGCAGCGTGGGCACGTGGCTGCGCACCAGGGCCCGCAGCGCGGCGTCCTGCCCCGGGCGCGGCCGGTAGCAGGCGATCACGGTGCGTGGCGCCGGCGTGCTGCTCATCACGCCGCCTGCTGCAGCTCGCCCGTGCGCCAGCGCTGCAGCAGCGCGGCCCACTTCGGGCGCACGGCGGCCAGGTGGCGTTCCTTCACATGGCCGTAACCGCGGATCTCTTCGGGGATGCGCGCGATCTCGGCCGCCAGCGCGCGGTTGCCGGCGTTCAGCGTCTTGAGCAACTCTTCGACGCAGGCCTTGTACTCGACGATCAGCGCGCGCTCCATCTGGCGTTCAGCGGTGCGGCCGAAGAGGTCCAGCGCGCCGCCGCGCAGGCCCTTCATCTTGGCCAGCAGGCCGAAGGCGCTGCGCACCCAGGCGCCGTAGGGGCGCTTCTGCAGTTCGCCCTTGTGATTCTTCTTGGCGATCATCGGCGGCGCCAGGTGGTGCACCAGCTTGTAGTCGCCTTCGAACATGGCGGCCACCTTGGCGGTGAAGGCCGGATCGGTGTGCAGGCGCGCCACCTCGTACTCGTCCTTGTAGGCCATCAGCTTGAAGAGGTAGCGCGCCAC
>CAYREA010000226.1:0-7510 GCA_964423075.1 uncultured Rubrivivax sp.
CGCGCCACCACGCGCGCGTTGTTGCTCATGTTCTGCGCCTTGAACGGCGCCACGTCGATGCCGCGCCGCGCTGCCACGCGGCACAAGGCGGTGGCCAGCCAGCTCTTGCCGGCGCCGCTGGTGGTGCCCCAGACGATGAGGGTGCGCGTCATGGCTGCAGATGATCCACTCACAAGCGCGGCACGGCCACCCAACGCGGCCGGCCTTGCGCCTCGATGGGCTCGATGCTGAAGGCAGCGTCGAACACCTCCACCAGCGTGGCCTGCAGCGCGGGGTCGGCGGGTGGGCCGTCTGCGCGCAGGCGGCCCTGGTGCATCACCAGCACACGGTCGGCCGCCAGCGCCAGGTTCAGGTCGTGCAGCACGGCCAGCACCGCAAGGCCCTGGCGCGCACGCGCCAGCAGGCCCTGGATCAGCTTGCTCTGGTGCGGCGCGTCCAGGTGGGTGGTGGGCTCGTCCAGCAGCAAGAGCGGCGCCTGCACCGCCAGCGCACGCGCCAGCAGCACGCGCTGGCGCTCGCCGCCGGACAGTTCGCGCAGGCGGCGCCCGGCGTAGGCGCTGCACTCGGTCTCGGCCATGGCGGCGTTGACAGCGGCTTCGTCGGCCGCATCGGGCGAACCGAAGAGGCCGTGGCGCGGCAGCCGCCCCAGCCGCACGACATCCATCGCGGCGATGTCGCCGTCGGCCTCGCCCTGCTGCGACAGCCAGGCCAGCTGCCGCGCGCGTTCGCGCGGCCGCCAATCGGCCAGCGCGCGGCCCTGCAGCCAGATGCGGCCGGCGTCGGCCGCGCGCAGCCCGGCCAGCAGCGACAGCAGCGTGCTCTTGCCGGCCCCGTTAGGCCCCACCAGCGCCGCCCATTGCCCGCTGGGCAAGGCCAGCGACACGCCGTCGACCACTGCGCGGCCGCCCAGCTGCAGCACCAGGCCCTCGGCGCGCAGCGGCGCATCGTGCGGCAACGCGTTCACCAGCGCCCCCGCCGCCGCAGCAGCACCAGCAGGTAGACACCACCCAGCACGGCCGTCAGCACGCCCACCGGCAGTTCCTGCGGGCTGATGACCAGGCGCGCCGCCAGGTCGGCCGCCAGCAGCAGCACCGCGCCCGTCAGCGCCGACAGCCACAGCAGCGGCCCATGCGTCACCACCACCAGGCGCCGCGCGATGTGCGGCGCCACCAGCCCGACGAAGGCCACCAGCCCGGCCTGCGCCACGGCCGTGCCGGTGGCCAGCGCCATCGCCACCACCAGCAGCAGGCGCACACGCGCCAGGTCCAGGCCCAGGCTGGACGCGCCGGCCTCGCCCAGCACCAGCGCGTCGAGCGCGCGGGCGTAGCGCCAGGCCAGCGGCAGCGTCAGCGCCAGCACACCCGCCAGCACGGCCACGCCGGGCCAGCCCAGGAAACTGGTGCTGCCGAGCAGGAAGATCTGCTTGCCGCGCAGGGCCTCGGGCGCGGCCAGGGTGACCAGTTCCGACAGCGCCGACATCAGGATGCCCACCACCACGCCGGCCAGCAGCAGCACCATCGGCCGCCCGGCGCCGCGCGCCAGCAGCAGCGTGAGCGTGACGCCGGCCAGCGCGCCGATGAAGGCGGCGCTCACCAGGCCCAGGCGCAGCAGCAGGTTGGCCGTGGCCAGGCCGATGGTGGTGCCGAAGAGGCCACCGGCCGCCAGCACCAGCACCACCGCCAGGCCGGCGCCGGCGGCCGAGCCCAGCAGGTAGGGGTCGGCCAGCGGGTTGCGGAACAGGCCCTGCGCCAGCGCCCCGGCCAGGCCCAGCAGCGCCCCGCAAAGCAGCGCGCCCAGCGTGCGCGGCGCACGGATGGCGGCCACCAGCTCCCATTCGCGGCCCCAGGCGAAGGACCAGCCTTCGCTGCCCGCCGCCAGGCCCAGCAGCACCAGCAGCAGCGCCGCGCCCAGCAGCACCAGGGCCACGGTGGAGGCGGGGCGCGACGTGCCGTTCATTTAGCCGGTAATGGCAGGCGCGCCAGGCAGTCGGCCACGGCCTCGGCACCGTCGGCCAGGCGCGGGCCAGCGCGCATCAGGGTGTCCCAGGGCGCGGCGTCGAAGCCGCAGGCCTGCTGCTCGCGCAGCGCGGTGATCGCCTGCCAGCCCGGCCGCTGCGCCATGCCGGCCAGCGCGCGCGTGGAGGCCATCACCAGCTGCGGCTGCGCACGCACCACGAACTCGGGGTTGAGCTGCGGAAAGGGCCCCAGGTGCGCCGGCACCACGTTGCTCAGGCCCAGCTGCGACAGCACCTCGCCGACGAACGAAGCCTCGCCGGCCGCATAAGGCGCCGACGCCACTTCCAGGTAGACCGTGCGCCCGCGCTGGGCCGCCGGCACGCGCGCCGCCGCCGCCGCCAGGCGGGCCTGCAGCCGCTGCCACAGCGCCGTGCCGGCGGGCGCGTCGCCCAGCGCCAGCGCCACCTGCGTGATGACACGCTGCATGTCCTTCAGGCTGCGCGGCTCCAGCGTCACCACGCGCAGGCCCAGCGCTTCCAGCCGGTCGACGGCACGGATCGAACCCGCGGCCAGCACCAGGTCGGGCTTGAGCGCGACGATGCGCTCGATCTGCGTGTCCTCCAGCCCGCCCAGGCGTGGCAGCGCGGCGATGTCTGCCGGCCAGTTGGAGTAACGGTCCACCCCCACCAGGCGCGCGCAGGCGCCCAGGGCGCACACGGTCTCGGTGAGCGAAGGCGACAGCGTGACGATGCGCTGCGCCGCAGCCGGCAGCTCCACGCTGCGGCCGCGGTCGTCCTGCACCACGATGCCGGCGCGCGCCGGCGCAGCGGCCAGCAGCAAGGCCAGCAGCAGGCAGCGGTGCAAAAAGGGCATGGCCTTCACTTCAGCGTGTAGCGCGCGGTGACGAAGGCCTCGCGGCCCGGCTGGTCGTAACCCAGCGAGGTCTCGTAGCGCTGATCGCCCAGGTTGTTGAGCTTCAGGCCCAGCGCCCAGTCGCGCGTGGCTGCCCATTCGGCGCGCAGGTCGAGCGTGGCGTAGCCGCCCAGGCGCACCGTGTTGGCGGCGTTGTCGTAGCGGTGCGAGAAGGCCGCCAGCGTGGCGCCGGCCGACCAGGGGCCGCCGCTCCAGTCGGCACCCAGGCGCAGCATGTCCTTGGCGCGGCGCGGCAGCTGCTTGTCGTAGTTCGCGCTGCCCGCGGTGTCGTTGCGCGGGTCGGTGTGGTCGAGCGCGGCCGACAGTGCCAGCTCGCGCCAGCGCCCTTCGTAGGCCAGGGTCAGGCCGGTGATCTTCGCGTAGGGCAGGTTCTGCGGCGCCGCGCCGCTGGTGATGAAGCCGCGGTAGCGGTGTTCGTACCAGGCCGCGCGCAGGGCGGTGTCGCCGGCGTTGTAGCGCAGGCCGATCTCGGCGTGTTTGCCGGTCTCGGCTTCCAGCAGCGGGTTGCCGAAGTTCGGGAAGTAGAGCTGGTTGAAGCTGGGCGCCACGAAGCTGGTGCCGTAGCTGCCCAGCACGCGCCATGAAGGAGTCAGGGCGTAGCCGTAGCCGGCCGCGCCGGTGCTCTTGGTGCCGAACTGCGAATTGCGGTCGCGGCGCAGGCTGGCGTTCCACACGTGCGGGCCGGCGGCGCCGTTCAGGCCGGCCGCCAGCGCGTCGATGTCGCGCTCGCTCACGGTAAAGGCCTCCCCGGGGCGGCTGACCTTCTCGGTCTGCCGCTCCAGCAGCAGCAGCGCCGTGCCCAGCGGCGTGGGCAGCGTGTTCTCCCAGCTGATCTGGCGGATCTTCGACTGGATGAGCCCGAGCGACGCAAAGGCGCTGGCACTGCTGAGCGTGTCGTAACCGTCGGTGGATTCGGCCACGGCCACCCGCGTGCGCCAGCCTTCGGCCACGCGGCCGCTGCCCGAGAGCGCGACGATGTCGTTCTTCAGGCGCGCCCGCGCGTCGGCGCCGGGGCCGTCGTCGATCTGCGTGGTGCCGCGCGACTGCAGAGCCAGCAGTTCCACGCGCCAGTCGGCCAGCGGCTGCCAGCCCAGGCGCAGGCTGCCGCCGGTCTGGCGGAAGCCGTCGTCGTCGGGGTTGTGACTGCCGAAGGGCACGCCGGGGTTGGTGGCCGAGACGCCGGTCACTTCGGTGCGCTGCAGCTGCGCGGCGGCGTCGATGCGGCCGTCGCCGAAGGTGGCGCCGGCCGCCAGCTGGCCGTAGCCGTGCGAGCCCGCGGTGGCCTTGGCGTTGGCAGTCACGCCCTGCCCACCCTTGCGCAGGAAGACCTGGATCACGCCGCCCATGGCGCCGTTGCCGTAGAGCGAACTCATGGGCCCGCGCACGATCTCGATGCGTTCCACCGCTTCCAGCGGCAGGTTGTCCAGCGAAGGCGAACCCACGGTGGCCGAGCCGACGCGCACGCCGTCCACCAGCAGCAGGGTGTGGCGCGCTTCCAGCCCGCGCATGAACAGCGAGGCGGTCTTGCCCAGGCCGCCGTTGCTGGAGAACTGGATGCCGGCGTAGCCGGCCAGCAGCTCGGCCAGCGTGCGGCCGGGGGCGCGGTCGAGTGCCGCGCGGTCGATGACGCTGACCTCGGCCACCACCTCGCTGGCGCGGGCCGGCGTGCGGGTGGCGGTGATGACGACCGTGCCGTCGTCTGCCGCCTGGGCGGCCCCGGCCATGAGGCCGGCGAACGTGATGAGGGAAAGGCGGGCGACGCGGCGCCGCCGCAGGGGGAACATGAACAAGACAACCTCCATCCGCACACCCCGTGCGGACCAGACCGTGATGGCCGGGCGTTGGAGGAACAAACGGGCAGGCGCCAGGCGGCCCTGCGGCCACGCTGTCGCCCGCGCTGCCCTCCGCAGCGCCAGCTCCCATGCATCAGGCCGGTATCCGGGCTCGCGAGTGCCGACGGCATGCCAGGGGCATCACCCTCGGAGGCTGGCTGCGCCTTCCCAGGCCTGTTGGGGCCCAGTGGCTCGTGAAGCAGCAAGCTCCTCGCTGACCGTTGCGGGGGCAGCGCCGGAATCGCGCGCGGTGGGTCTGGCCACCATCGCGCTCACCGGCTTCCCGTTGAACCCGCCGCCCTTCAACATGGGACGGCAGGCACCTGGTGCAAGCGGGGCGGATGCTAACGCAGCGGCGCGGCCGGCAGCAGCAGCCGGAACTCGCTGCCGCGGCCGGGGCCGCTGTCGACGCTGATGTCGCCACCCATCTGCTGCGCGATCAGCCGGCTCAGCGTCAAGCCGATGCCGGTGCCTTCCACCGGGCCGTTTTCGTGGCCCAGGCGGTTGAAGGGCTCGAACAGGTGCTGCAGCTGCAGCACGCTCAGACCCGGCCCGTCGTCGGCCACGGACACGGCCAACATGCCGGCCGCGGCTGCGGCCACTGCCACCCGCACATGGCCACCCGGCCGGTTGTACTTGACGGCGTTGGACAGCAGGTTCAGCAGCACCTGGCGCACGCGCGTGCGGTCGGCCCAGGCATGGTCCCAGCCGTCCTGCAGGCCGGGCTGCGGCGGCGCCAGGCGCTGCTCGATGCCCTGCGCGGCGGCGGCCGCGGCGTTCATCACCAGGCATTCGGCCACCACCTCGGCCAGCGGCACCAGCGCGGGGTTCAGCGCCGACTGGCGCGATTCGATGCGCGCCAGGTCCAGCACGTCGTTGATCAGCGCCAGCAGGTGCCAGCCGGCGGTCTGGATGTGACCGATGCGGGCGCGCTGCGAATCGGACAGGGGCTCGGCCGTGTCCAGCGCCATCACCTGCGCGAAACCGAGCACGGCGTTCAGCGGCGTGCGCAGCTCGTGGCTCATGCGCGAGAGGAACTCGGTCTTGGCGGCGTTGGCGCGTTCGGCCAGTTCCTTGGCATGCAGCGCGGCCTGGGCCTCGTGGCGCTCGGTCACGTCCAGGCAGATGCCGGTGCGGCTGAGCACGCGGCCGTCGGCGTCGCGCTGGGCGCGGCCGCGTGTCACCATCCAGCGCACGCAGCCGTCGGGGCGTGTCACGCGGTACTCGTACTCGACCAGCGACTTCTGCGTTGCCACCTCGGCCACGACATGGGCCCGGTCGTCGGGGTGCACCATGGCCAGGAACTCGTCGAAGGTCGGCGTCGGGCCCTCGGGCGGCAGGCCGAACAGCGCCTTCGTCGTGGCGTCCCAGTGCGAGCGCGTGTCGGCCATGTCGCGGTCCCAGGTGCCCACGCCGCTGGCTTCGCTGGCCAGCTGCAGGCGCTGCGCGAGCTGGATCACCTGGCGATCGCGGGCGCGGCTTTCGGTGATGTCGATGGCCACGAAGTAGTAGCGCCAGGGCCGCCCGCTGGTGTCGGGGCGCACGACGGCGCGTGTCATCAGCGTGCGGCGCGTGCCGTCGGGCAGGCCCACCTCGTACTCGAACACCTGCACCGCGCCCATCGGCGGCCCGGCCACCAGTTCGCGCGCCACACGCTCGCGGTCGGCCGGCACCACCTGGGCCAGGAACTGCTCGCGCGACGGTGTCGGCGCGTGCTCGGGCAGGCCCAGCATGCGCTTGAGCTGCGGGCTCCACTGGCCCACGTCGCTGAGCGCATCGCGCCAGCCGAAGCCGAAGCCCACCTGCGTGGCCGAGATGTCCAGCGCGAGCAGGGCGTCGTGCGCGGCGAGTTCGCCCGTGCCGCCGGTGGCTGCATGCAGGGCCTGCACGCTGCCCACCAGCCAGCCGCCGCGCTGCGCCGCCGGCGCGTAGCGGCAACGCAGGCGCTGGGCGTGGCCGTGTGCGCCGGGAGGCAGGTCGTAGTCGATGCTGCCGGTGGCCTGGCGCTGCAGCGCGTCGCGCAGCGCCGCGCCGACCCGCAGGCCTTCGGCCCCGTCCAGCAGCGTCAGGGCCTGGTCCAGCGGCAGGACCGCAGGACCGGGCACATGGCCATGCAGCCGGCAGGCCTGGGCCGACCAGTGCAGCCGCTGCGTCGCGCCACAAAAGCCGAAGCTGCCGACGCCGGATACTGCTTCGGCTTCGAGCATCAGCTCGGCTTCTGTCATGGAAGGCTGGTTCGCATGTCGACAGCGCACAAGTCTAAGCGGCTCAGGCCCGGCCGATATACTCACGCTTTACCACCACAGCACGTGTTCACCGGCACGTGCTGCACGCAATGACCAAGTTCGTCTTCGTCACCGGCGGCGTGGTGTCCTCGCTAGGCAAGGGCATCGCTGCGGCGTCACTCGCGGCCATTCTGGAGTCGCGCGGCCTCAAGGTCACCTTGATCAAGCTGGACCCGTATCTCAACGTCGATCCGGGGACCATGAGCCCCTTCCAGCACGGCGAGGTCTTCGTCACCGACGATGGTGCCGAAACCGACCTCGACCTGGGCCACTACGAACGTTTCATCACGACAAGGATGAAACGGGCCAACAACTTCACCACCGGCCAGATCTACAAGAGCGTGCTTGAGAAGGAGCGCCGCGGTGATTACCTGGGCAAGACGGTGCAGGTGATCCCGCATGTCACCAACGAGATCCAGGAGTTCGTGCGCCGCGGCGCCGCGGCCGACCTGGACGTGGCCATCGTCGAGATCGGCGGCACCGTGGGCGACATCGAGAGCCTGCC
>CAYREA010000227.1:0-7491 GCA_964423075.1 uncultured Rubrivivax sp.
ACCTTCACGCGGCCCGGCGAGTACTTCTTCAACGACTGCTTCAGCCCGCGGCCCACGGGAAAGATCGAGGTCTTGCCTTGAACGCCCACACACCAGAAACCATCCAGGAGGCCCTCATGCCCTTCCCCCTGCGCGCCACCCTCGGCCTTGCCGCGGCCCTGCTGGCCGGCCCCGCACTCGCGGACGCCAGTTCATCGTCGGTGTTCATCACCTCGTTCAGCGTCAGCACCAGCGGCGGCACGCTGGCCTGGTCCGACCCCTACCAGTCCTTCAGCACGAACGCCCTTGAAGCCGGCGGCCTGCTCGGCGCCGACAGCGACAGCTACGAGGTCGGTGACTGGGGCTTTGCCATCGCCGGCGCCAACACGCCGCATGCCATCGCGGCGGTTTCCACCACCACGCCGCAGACCTTCTGGGCCAGTGCCGACGCCAGCAGCAGCTTCGGCCCGGCCACCAACCTGCCCAACGAGGCCGAGACGCGGGCGCTGCAGTCGGGCGCCTTCAGCCTGTCGGGCGCGGGCAGCGTCACCTTCAGCATCGGCTACGAACTGGCGGTCTCGGCACCGGGCGGCAACGCCCTCACCGACTACGGCTCGGCGCTGCTGAACTTCGAGCTGGCCGACACCGACGGCAGCAGCGGCGGCAGCCTGGCCGACGCGCTGAACTCGTTCGCCCTGGCCAGCGGCGTGGGCAGCCGCAGCGGCAGCTTCACGCTGACGCTGGACCTCGCGGCCGGCGAGCTGGGCTTCTACAACCTGCAGGGCAGCGCGCTGGCCTTTGCCACGGCCTCGGCCGTGCCGGAGCCGGAAAGCTGGCTGCTGCTGGCCTGCGGCATGGCCGGCATGGCCGCCTGGGTTCGCGCACGCCGCATGCCGAACGCCCGCTGAGCCGCCCCGCACGCATCCACGCAAGGACCGACCATGAACACCCTCATCTCCAGAGTCATGCAAGCCGCGGCCATCGGCCTGCTGGGCAGCAGCGCACTTGCCCAGAGCAACTCGGCGCCGACCAACGGCAACCTGCCACCCGGCGCCCTGCCCTCGAGCTGGGACCCCACCTACAACGTCTGCCGCGGCGTCGACCCCGCCTGCTACCACGACTGGGCCGAAGCCGCGCGCCAGAACCGCGTGCTGATCTTCAGCCGCACCGCCGGCCCGCGCCACGCCAACCTGGGCCCGCGCCTGGCCGCCGGGCTGAACCCGCCGCTGGCGCCGGCCAACGTGGTGCAGAACGCGCTCAAGACCTGGCTCGAAGCCGAAGGCGTGACGGTGGACTGGACCGAAGACGTCACGCAGCTCAGCGGCCTGAACAAGTACAAGGCCGTGATCTTCGCCAGCAACAGCCGTGACGCCCTCTTCGCGCACGGCCGCGCCATCGACCCCGCGCTCGCCATCAACACCGCCACCAGCGCCTACCTCGACTCGGCCAAGGTCAATCTGCGCCAATACATCCGCGCCGGCGGCGGCTTCGTGGGCATCCACAACGCCTTCGGCACCGAATACAACTGGCCCTGGTACGAAGGCCTCTTGGGCAACGCCAACTACTACGACCACGGCGCCAACCAGGACGGCGTGGTGCAGGTGGTGTCGCCGAACGACTCGGCCACCTTCGGCATGCCGGTGCGCTGGCCCTTCAAGGACGAGTGGTACAACCTGGTGCCCTTCCCCACCAACGTGAAGTTCCTGGCCACCGTGGACGAAAGTTCGCTGGCCACCACGCGCACCACGCACCCCGGCCACGGGCGCTTCCACCCGGTGGCCTGGTGCCAGTACTACGACGGCGGCCGCGCCTTCCTCACCACGCTGGGCCACGACGGCGCCGCCTTCACCGACGGTTCGGGCTTCCCGGGCCAGGTGCAGTTCAAGATGCTGCTCGTCAACGGCATCAAGTCGGCGATGGGCCTGGTGCCGTTCTGCACCCGGTGAAGCTGCTCAGCGCTGCTTCAGCTGCTCGTAGCGCTGCCGGTACTTCTCGGCCAGGCGCGTCTGGCGGTTGCCCACCTCCACCTCGCGGCCCTGGATGAAGATGCGCTGCACCTGGGTGGGTGTTTCCAGCGGGTCGCCGTCGGTGACGATGAAGCTGGCCAGCAGCCCCGGCGCCAGGGCGCCGAGCTGGCCGGCCACGCCCAGGATCTGCGCCGGGTACAGCGTGATGGTCTTCAGCGCTTCGTCGCGCGGCAGGCCATGCGCGGCGGCGGTGGCGGCTTCGTAGGGCAGGTTGCGGTCGTTGGAGGCGGCGCCGGCACTGCCGCCGCGTGCGATGGCAAAGCGCACACCGGCTGCGTGCAGCTTGGCGGCGAGCTGGAAGGGCTCGTCGACACCCTCGTCGCGGCGCAGCGGGCGCTGGTGCACGCTGGTGATGATCACCGGCACCTGCCTTTCGCGCAGCACCGCGGCGATGCGCCAGGCATCGGCGCCGCCCACGATGACGAGCTTCAGCGCGTGCCGCTCGGCCAGCGCCAGCGCGTGGCGGATCTGCGCCAGGTCGGCCGCGTGCACGAAGAGCGGCCGTTCACCGCGCAGCACCGGCAGCATCGCGTCCCAGCGCGCATCGCGCGGCAGATCGGGCGTGGCAGCGCGGGCGCGCGCGTAGGCCGCGGCGGCGTCGAAGGCCGCGTCGATCTCGCGCAGGCGCAGCGCGGCGGCCTTGCGCAGATCGTCCGCCAGGTGGGCCAGCTCGGGGCCCAGGTGGGCGCCGTTCAGGCGCAACGAAGGCAGGCGCACATGCAGCGCGGCCTCTTGCAGCAGCGCCATCTCTTCCCAGTTCCAGCCGTCCATCTGCATCACGGCCGAGGTGCCGGCGATGCCACCCGCAGGCGCGGTGCCCGGCACCACCAGCGCGGCCAGCACGCCGTTGCTGCGCGCCACCGGCAGCAGCTCGCTGTCGGCGTTCACCGCCACCATGGCGCGGGCGTTGGGGTTGAGGGCGCCGGTCTCGGTGGTGTCCACCGTCACCGGCACGGCCGACACCTCGGTGAGCCCCAGGGCGCTGTTGGCAGCGATGAAGCCCGGGTAGACATGGCGCCCGCCGAGGTCCACCACCTGCGGCGGCACGGCCGTGGCCGGCAAGGTCTGGCCGGGGCCGGCCAGCGCGACGATGCGGCCCTTGTCCACCAGCATGCGGCCCGCTTCGATGACCGGGCCGCTCACCGGGTGCAGCACGGCGTTGGTGATGAGCAGCGGCGTCTTCTGCGGCGCCGGCGGCACATGGTCGGCGGCTTGCGCCAGCGTGAAGGTGCAGGCCAGCGCGGCGAGCCGGAACAAGGTCTTCATGGCGCGTCCTCCGTGCACTCGTGCCAGGCGTCCAGGCCGCTGTAGCCGTGGCGGAAGCTGCGCGCGGCGTCGAGCGTGCGCTGCCAGTTGATGCGGCCCAGGTCGGCCTCGGCGATGGCCGCGGGTGCACCCGGGCGCGGCGCGCCGGGTGGTGCACCGGGTGGGGCACCGGATGGTGGCCGTGGCGCGCGCAGCGCGGCCGTGACCAGCCGTGCCCTTTCCGCCGCCGCCTCTTCGCGCAGGCGGCGGTCGGTGTCGATGTCGAAGTAGCGCCGGCCGTCGATCCAGGTCTGTTCGGCCCTGGCGTAGGTCGACAGCGGGTGGGCGTTCCAGATCACGAAGTCGGCGTCCTTGCCCACTTCCAGCGAACCCGTGCGCTGGTCGACGCGCAACTGCTTCGCCGGGTTGATGGTCACGAAGGCCAGCGCCTCAACATCGCTGAAGCCGCCGTACTTCATGGCCTTGGCGGCTTCGGTGTTCATGCGCCGCGCCAGCTCGCCGTCGTCGCTGTTGAAGCTGGTGAGCACGCCCGCGCGCTGCATGATCGTGCCGTTGTGGGGGATCGCATCGACCACCTCCATCTTGTAGGCCCACCAGTCGCTGAAGGTGGAGCCGCCGGCACCGATGGCGGCCATCGCGTCGGCCACCTTGTAGCCTTCCAGCACGTGCTGGAAGGCGGCCACCTCGATGTTCAATTCCTTCGCCAGGCGCGCGAACATCAGGATCTCGTCGGCGCGGTAGGAATGGATGTGCACCGTGCGCTGGCGCTCCAGGATCTGCACCAGCGTCTCCAGCCGCAGGTCACGCCGCGGCTCGGGGCGGCCAGCGGGCTTGGCGCGCCAGTCGCGCCAGCTGGCCGCGTACTCCTTCGCGGCCTGGAAGCTGTCGCGCAGCACCTGCTCCACACCCATGCGCGTGCCGGGGTAGCGGCTGCCGCCCATGCCGGCGCGCTTGACGTTCTCGCCCAGGGCGAACTTGATGCCGGGCTTGGCGGCCTCGAACACCAGCTCTTCGGGCCCGCCGCCCCAGCGCAGCTTGATCACCTGCGTCTGCCCGCCGATGGTGTTGGCCGAGCCGTGCATCACGTTGGACGTGGTCAGGCCACCGGCCAGCTGGCGGTAGATGTCGATGTCGGTCGGGTCCAGCACGTCGGCCACGCGCACTTCGGCGGTCACCGAATGGCTGAACTCGTTGACGCCGCGCGTCATGGCGATGTGCGAGTGGGCGTCGATGAGGCCGGGCGTGAGGTGTTTGCCGGCGGCGTCGATGACCAGCGCGCCCGATGGTGCGGCAAGGCCCGCGCCCACCGCCGCAATCCTGCCGTCACGTACCAGCAGGTCGGCGCGCTCCAGCTTGCCGGCCGGGCCCTGGGTCCACACGGTGGCGTTGCGCACCAGCACGGCCGCCAGGCGCTCGGGCGTGCCGATGCCGAAGGCGCCGGCCGGGTAGCCGGGCCGCGGCGGCGGCACATCGGCTTCAGGCGCCGAAGCCGCGGTTGCCGGCGCGACGGCGATGCGCTTCGCGCTCCACGGCAGCAGCGGCCCGTCACCCCGCTGCACGGTGCCGGCCCATGCGTCACCACGCACGGCAGCGACGATCTGGCTGCCGGCCGCCTCGGCGCCCTTGCCGCAGGGCTGCCGCAACAGCCATTCACCACCCCGCCGCGCCACCAGGTCGCAAGGCCCGCCCTCACCTTCGAGCTTGGGCGCAACGGCCGTGCCGGCAATCTTCAGCTTCACATCGCTGCCGTCCACGGCCCAGGTGCCGCGCGGGTCGGTGCGGGTTTCCTGTTCGGGCAGCAGCGGCCGGCCGTCGACGAAGCTCATCTCGATGGTGGCCTCGTCGCTGGTGAAGAGGTCACCGCGCGCCACCACCAGGTTGGCGATGCGGCCCGGCGCCAGCGTGCCCAGGCGTGCCGATTCACCCAGCCAGGCCGCCGGGTTGACGGTGAGCGCCGCCAGCACTTGTTCGGCCGGCAGGCCGCGCCGCACCGCCTGGCGCAGGCGCGGCCAGAAGTCGCGCTGCGCATCACGCAGCCCGGCGGCGGTGAAGGCCAGCGGCACGCCGGCACGGTGCAGCACGGCGGCATTGGACGGCGCCTGCTCCCAGTGCTGCAGGGTGGCCAGCGGCACGTCGAGCGCGCTGTCGGGGTCGGCCACATCGGGTGCGGCGGGGTAGGTCAGCGGCAGCACCACCGGCAGCCTGGTGGCGGCGAGCGTCTTCACGCGCCGGTACTCGTGGCCGCTGCCCAGCAGCACGGCGCGCAGGCCGAACTCGTCGCGCAGGCGCGCCAGGCGCGCGGCGTCCTGCTCGTCTTCGGCGTCGAAGAACACGGGCTGGCGGCCTTCGAGCACGGGGCCCAGCGCGGCCAGCGTCGCGTTCGGCTCCACCCGTTCGCCGGGGCCGGGTTTCGTGGTGGCGCCGCGGTACCAGCGTGCGTCCAGCAGCGTCTGCCGCGCCAGCGCGATGGCGCCCATCAGCGAGTTGGGATAACCGCCTTCCGCGCCGCGGTGGATGTCGAAGGCCATGTACTGGGCCACGCGCGGCGCGATCACCGCGGCCTTGGGGTCTTGGGCCGCGCCGGTGGTGATCAAGGCGCCCTGGCCGCGGAACACGCCGGCCTGCGGCGCCGACACCACGGCGGTGAAACCCAGCTCGCGCAGCGCGCGCGCGTCGTCGGCGTTCCAGTCGAGCTGCGCGGCCACGTCCTGCTCGGCGCGCACCATGCGGTTGCGCGCGGCGGCGCTGCGCTGGGTGGGCTGCGCCGGCTCGGCGCGCGGGCCGCGCGGCGGTGGCAGGTCGGAGCCCAGGCCCCAGGCCGGGCGGCCCGGCGGCGCGGCACGCAGCGCGGCAGGCAGGGCCAGCGTGCCGTGCAGGTCGATGAAGCCGGCATACACGGTGCGCCCCGGCAGGTTCCACACCCGTGCGCCGGCCGGCACCGGCACGCCCGCGCCGGCGGCCACGATGAGGCCGTCGCGCAGCACCAGCGTGCCACCCTCCAGCACCTGGCCGGGCGCCAGCACCAGGCGCGCGCCGGTGATGGCGTGCCAGCGCGGGGTGTTGTCGCGCAGGCCTTCGCTGCGGTCGGTGCCGGTCTGCGCGCTGCTGTGCAGCGCCAGCGTCGTGCACAACACCGCCATGCCGGCCGCAGCCAGCGCTTGAAGTCGGGTCATGAGGAAACGCCTCCCTGAGGCCGGCAACGATAGCCGCAGCCGCCCGATAGGGATTGGCACGCTTGCTGCATCCACCGCTTTGCGGCTACCGTGCCTGCCGCCAGGCCGCACCGCCGTGGAGCGCGCCGCGCCGTCGTCAACGAGGAGTTTTCCAGATGCACAAGACCTTCCACCGCCTGGCTGCCGCGGCCGCCCTGGCCGCCATCGCCTTCGGTGCCACCCCGGCCCTGGCCGGCAAGACCATGGACGCCATCAAGGCCCGTGGCCAGCTGGTCTGCGGCGTCAACACGGGCCTGGCCGGTTTCTCGGCCGCCGACAGCGCAGGCAACTGGACGGGCCTGGACGTCGACATCTGCAAGGCCATCGCCGCCACCGTGCTGGGGGACGCCACCAAGGTGAAGTGGGTGCCGCTGACGGCGCAGCAGCGCTTCACCGCGCTGCAGAGCGGCGAGGTCGACATCCTCTCGCGCAACACCACCTGGACGCTGACGCGCGACGCCTCGCTGGGCATGCAGTTCACCGGCGTCACCTACTACGACGGCCAGGGTTTCATGGTGCCGGCCAAGGGCAAGATCAAGAGCGCCAAACAACTCAAGGGCGCCACGGTCTGCGTGCAGAGCGGCACCACCACCGAGAAGAACCTGACCGACTTCTCGCGCGCCAACAAGCTGGACATCAAGCCCGTGGTGTTCGAGAAGCTCGAAGCCGCCAACGCCGCCTACTTCAGCGGCCGCTGCCAGGCCTACACGACGGACGCGTCCGGCCTGGCCAGCATCCGCAACAAGGAAGCCAAGGTGCCGGCCGACCACCTGATCCTGCCCGAGCTGATCAGCAAGGAACCGCTCGGCCCGGCCGTGCGGCGCGGCGACGACGAGTTCTTCACCATCGCCAAGTGGGTGGTCTACGCGATGGTCGAGGCCGAGGAGTACGGCGTCACCGCCGCCAACGTCGACCAGATGAAGACCAGCACCGACCCGGTGGTGCAGCGCATCCTGGGCACCAGCGAAGACACCGGCAAGCTGCTGGGCCTGGACAAGGAATGGGCC
>CAYREA010000228.1:0-7441 GCA_964423075.1 uncultured Rubrivivax sp.
GTGGGCCTGATCCTGCGCGGCGTGGCCTTCGACTTCCGCGTCAAGGCGCAGGACGCGCACAAGCCGCTGTGGAACACCGCCTTCTTCGCCGGCTCGGGCCTGGCCGCGGCCTCGCAGGGCTGGATGCTGGGCCGCTACATCACGGGCCTGCAGGAAGGCTGGACCTATATGGCCTTTGCCGGCGCCATCGCGCTGCTGCTGCCCGCCGCCTATGTGCTGCTGGGCGCGGCCTGGCTGGTGATGAAGACCGAAGGCGAGCTGCAGCGCCTGGCCGTGCGCTGGGCCAAGCTGGCCTGGCCGCCGGTGGTGCTGGGCATGGGCCTGATCTCGCTGGCCACGCCGGTGGTCAGCGAGACCGTGCGCAACCGCTGGTTCAGCATGCCGGAGTTCATCGCGCTGCTGCCGATTCCGCTGATGACGCTGGCGGCGCTGCTGGGTGCGCGTGCCATGCTCAATTCGCACCGCGTGCTGGGCAAGGTGTGCTGGCTGCCCTTCGTGCTGGTGGTGGGCGTGTTCATCCTCGGCGCGCTGGGGCTGGCCTACAGCCTCTTTCCGTACGTCGTGATGGACCGGCTCACACTGTGGCAGGCGGCCAGCGCCACCGAGTCGCTTGCCGTCATCGCCATCGGCTGCGCCATCACGGTGCCGGCCATCGTGGGCTACACGGTCTTTTCCTACCGCGTGTTCAGCGGCAAGGCGCGCGAACTCAGCTACGCCTGAGGCCCGCCGCGGCGCTCAGGCGCCGTGGCACTTCTTGTACTTCTTGCCGCTGCCGCAGGGGCACGGGTCGTTGCGGCCGGGCGTGGGTTCGACGCGCCGCGTGGGTGTCTTCGGCGCGAAGTCGACCCAGAACAGGCGGATGTCCTGCACCGACATGCAGGCCTCGTGGATCAGGTCGTCGCGCGTGGGCTCGCCCTGCGGCCAGTAGGTGGCCAGGTGTTCCTTCCACCCGGGCTCGTAGGGCGCGGTGCGCAGCGCCTCGATCTGCTTGAAGGCCACGCCGAAGGCTGCCTCGGCTTCATCACCTTCGGGAAGGGCCCAGATCTCTGGCAACCCGCCGACGGCATTGAAGAAGCCTTCAGCCCACCACACACCGGTCTGGTAGACGGCGGCGTCTTCCTCGGACATGCCTTCTTGCTGCACGAGCTGGCGGCGGTCTTCGTCGGTGTACTCGGCGATCAGCGGGTCCAGGCGCAGGGCTTCGGGGTCCTCGAACATCGCCTCGGGGTCCAGCTGCGCCAGCAGCACGCGCAGCCGGGCCTGGAAGCTGGCCAGCGCCTGGCCGTGGGCGACGGGGTCGGCAAAGGCGCGCCCGAAGGCGTCGTCGCACATCACCGCGAGCCACTCTTCGGGCGGCGGCTGGCGCGGCGCGGCCGCCAGCGCGGTGAGGAACCCGTCGACGAAGTCGAAGCTGATGCCGCCGTCGAAGCGGCCCAGCACTTCGCAGGTGTGGACGAAGGCGTCGATCTCGGCCGTGGTGTTGCGGGGCAGGATGTTCAAGCTCGGGGTCCAGGGCTGTGCGCCGGAAAGCAGTGCGGGGGCGGCACCAGCGCGGTGCCGTGCGGGTTCAGGCGGCCGGCCATGCCAGGCCCGGCGGATGGGGGTGCAGGCGGGCCATCGCGAGCACGTCTTCGTAGACCCCGCGGCGCAGCGCATAGGCGCGGTGCGTGCCCTCGATGCGGAAGCCGAAGGCTTCATACAGCTTGATGGCGCTGGTGTTGTCGGTGTAGACGGTGAGCTCGATGCGCAGCACCTGGGCCCAGTGGTCGGCGTAGTCGCACATCGTCTGCATCAGCGCGCGGCCCACGCCGCGGCCCTGGGCTTCGGGCAGCACGCTGATGCCCAGCATGGAGCTGTGCCGGCGGCGCAGCCGCAGCACCGGGTGCAGCCCGGCGCTGGCCACCACGCGGCCGCCGAGTTCGGCCACCAGGCGCAGCTCGCCGCTGTCGGGGTCGCTGCCGCCACCCAGGCGCTGGCGCCACATCTCCTCGGTGGCCATGGGCATCTGCATCAGGTTCGGAAAGACCTCGGGGTCGCCCATGATGCGGGCGAAGGCTTCGGCGTCGTTGGCGCAGGCGCGGCGAACCAGAGGTTGTGCGTCGGTCATGGCGGGCTGGGGCTGAGGCGGCCGGGTCTTGGAGTTTCCCACGCGGGCGGTTGTCACCGGCTTGCCACGGCGTGCTGGCAGCATGGCAAGGCATGTTTCTTGCGCCGGGCTGCATGGTCCGGACGGATCACAGCTTGAACCCGTCGTCAAGCCGTGTTTCTTCCAACCGACGACTCAGGGGAGCGGCCATGCCGGGCCCCCGGCTTCGTTGCATAGTGTCACGACATCGGTCCCCGCCCGGCGGACCTCACATTTTCATTTCTCAGAGGGATCCACACTCATGAACCATTGGACGGGCTTCTCCAGGACGGCCATCGCAGCCGCCGTGGCCATCGTCGCCGTGGCGCCGGCGCTGGCGCAGAACACCACCGGGGCCGTCAGCGGCCGCATCACGGGCGCCGACGGCAAGCCCGTGGCCGGCGCGGCGGTCAGCATCGTTCACGTCGAGTCCGGCTCGACCAGCAATGTGGTCACCGATGCCGAAGGTCGCTACAGCGCACGCGGTCTGCGCGCCGGCGGGCCCTTCACCATCACCATCAGCAAGGCCGGGCAGACCGAAAAGCGTGAAGGTGTTTTCCTGGCGCTGGCCGAGACCCTGTCCCTCGACGCCGTGCTGGGCGCCGCGCCCGTGTCGGTCACGATCACCGGCCGCCGCGCGTCCGACCGCTTCAACAGCGCGACCATGGGCTCGGGCACCAGCATCGGCAGCCGCGACCTGCAGTCCATGCCCACCATCTCGGGCAGCCTGCAGGACTTCGCCCGGGCCGACCCGCGTCTGGCGCAGACCGACAAGGAACGTGGCGAGATCTCGGCCCTGGGCCAGAACACGCGTTTCAACTCGATCACCATCGACGGCGTCACCACCAACGACACCTTCGGCCTGGAAGCCAACAACCTGCCCACGCTGCGCCAGCCGGTCTCGCTGGACTCCATCCAGTCGGTGCAGGTCAACCTGTCGAACTACGATGTCACGCAGAAGGGGTACACCGGCGCGAACATCAACGCCGTGACCAAGAGCGGGACCAACGAGTTCCACGGCAACATCCACTACATCTGGCGCAACGCCGACTTCGTCGGCCAGCGCTTCAATCGCACCAACGACAGCTATTCGGCGGCGCCGAAGTTCAAGGAGTACGCCCAGGGCTTCGTGCTCGGCGGTCCGATCATCAAGGACAAGCTGTTCTTCTTCGCCGCCTACGACGAGTTCGTCAGCACCCGCTCGAGCCCGGCTTTCGGGCCGCTGGGCAGCAGCCTCACCAACGTGGGCATCACGCAGACCGCCATCAACTCGGCCATCACCACCGCGAGCAGCACCTGGGGCATGGATGTCGGCAACTCCGACATCCCGCAAGGGCTGAAGCTGGAGGTGAAGGACACGCTGCTCAAGCTGGACTGGAACATCAGCGATGACCACCGGGCCAGCCTGCGCTACACCAAGACCGAGCAGAACGAACCGCAGCTGAACGGCTTCTCCACCACCGGCCTGTCGCTCAGCAGCTGGTGGTTCGACCAGGCCAAGACCATCGAGAGCGTGGTCGGCCAGTGGTTTGCCGACTGGACACCGACCTTCAGCACCGAACTGAAAGCCTCCAAGCGCGACTACGACAGCGTGCCCACGCCTTTCAACGGACAGCGCCAGCCGGCCATCGGCCTGCGCTTCTCAGGGGCCCTGCCGGCCGGCAGCACGGGGGTCAGCGCCAACAACCGGACTCTGAGCTTCGGCACAGAGAACAGCCGGCATTTCAACGTGCTGCGCACCAAGACCACCGACCTGTACGGCGGTGCCAACTGGACCCTGGGCGCCCATGAACTGAAGTTCGGTGCCGACTACTCGAAGAACGAGGTCTTCAACGCCTTCCTGCAGAACATCTTCGGCAACTACACCTTCGGCTGCGAGCCGGGCACCTACAGCTTCGGCACCATCGCCGACTGCAATGCCACCACCGTGACCTCGGCCCAGCGCGATCTGGCCACGCTGGAGAACTTCCAGCGCGGCCTGCCCTCGTCTTACACGCTGCAGACGGCGCTGCCCGGCCGCACCGTCAACGACGCGGTCGCCGAGTGGAGCTACGAGACCACGGGCCTGTTCCTGCAGGACACCTTCAAGGTCACGCCGGCGTTGAACATGAGCTTCGGCCTGCGCGTGGACATGCAGAAGGTGCCGAGCAGGCCAATCGCCAACATCGGGGCTGCGGCGGCACGCGTGCCCGGCATCGTCACCGGCGCCACCACGGTGACACGAGACACCGGCGGCTTCGGCTACGACAACACCGTCACGCTGGACAACACCGAACTCGTGCAACCGCGCTTCGGGTTCAACTGGAAACTGGGCAACGAAGAGCGCCGCATGCAGGTGCGTGGCGGTTTCGGCCTGTTCCAGGGCGCTGCCGCCAACGTGTGGCTGAGCAATCCCTTCAGCAACACCGGCGCGGCCGTCACCACCTTCAGCTGCACCACCTTCCAGGGCTGCAATGGCAACAGCAACAGCACCTCGGGTCTGACCGCGCTGTTCAGCCCGAACCCCGACCAGCAGCGATCGCCGGGCGGCACGCCGCCGGCACCCAATGTCGACTTCCTGTCCAAGCGGCTCGAGCAGCCCTCGGTGTGGAAGCTGAACCTGGCCTTTGAAAGCGAGCTCAATCTCCCGGCCGTGGGCACCGTGGTTGCGAGTGCCGAGTGGCTGCACACCAAGACCAAGAGCGGCATCTACTACCAGCACCTGAACCTGGGCGACCCTACCCGGTCGTCGAGCACCGACGGCCGCCAGATGTTCTGGATGCCGCAGAGCTACAACCCGCTGTGCTGGAGCGGCAGCAACCTGCTCACCACCAACACGGCGCAGGCCAACTGCTCGGGCGGACGTGACCGAGCTCTCAGCAATGCATCCTGGGGCCGCAACATCCTGCTGGCCGAGAAGACCAGCAAGGGCGGGGGCGACGCGCTGACGCTGTCGATGAGCCAGCCCGCCGGGCCCGCCGGCGTCTCGTGGAGCGTGGCCTACACCTACACGATGGCCAAGGAAGTGAGCCCGCTCACCTCGTCCACGTCCAGCTCGAACTGGAGCAACCGCAACATCTTCAATCCCAACGAGGAAGTGCTGCAGAACTCCAACTACCTGACGAAGGACCGCTTCAACGCCTCGATGGTCTGGGTCAAGGCCTTCGTGGGCAACTACCGCACCACGGTCGGCCTGTTCTATGAAGGCCGCCGCGGCAAGCCCTACAGCTGGACCTACATCAACGACCTGAACGGCGACGGCATCGGCGGCAACGATCTGATGTACATCCCCAGCGCGCCGGGCTCCGGCGAGGTGGTGTTCAAGGGTGGCGCGGCCGAGGAGGCGCGCTTCTGGGACATCGTCAACAACTACAAGGGCCTGAGCAGCGCCAAGGGCGGCGTGGTCGGGCGCAACGACAGCTACGCGGCCTGGGTCAACAACTTCGACCTCAAGATCGCACAGGAAGTCCCGGGCTTCACCAGCAAGCACAAGGGCAGCGTCTCGCTGGACATCCTGAACATCGGCAACCTCCTGAGCAAGCGCTGGGGCCGCATCAACGAGATCGGCTTCCCGTCGAGCCGCAGTTTCGTCAACTACAACGGCCTCGACGCTGCAGGCAAGTACGTCTACAGCCTGGGCACGTTCGAAGACGTGGTCACTCGGCAGACCACGGGCGAGTCGCAGTGGGCCGCCCAGGTCACGCTGCGCTACGAGTTCTGAAGCGGCCCAGCGGCTGCAACGACAAGGGGCCCCGCGGGGCCCCTTTTTTCATGTCGGTTCGGGGACGAACTGCTCAGACGCGCTCGCCCACCCAGGCCGCCACCGAAGCCAGCGCCTTCGGCAACCCGGCCGCGTCGGTGCCGCCCGCCATCGCCAGGTCGGCCTTGCCACCGCCCTTGCCGCCCACCTGCTGGGCGACGAAGTTCACCAGCTCGCCGGCCTTGACCTTGCCGACACTGTCGGCCGTCACACCCGCTGCCAGCTGCACCTTGCCACCTTCCACGGCGGCCAGCACGATGGCGGCGCTCTTGAGCTTGTCCTTCAGCTTGTCCAGGGTCTCGCGCAGGGCCTTGGCGTCGGCACCGTGCAGCACGGCGGCCAGCACTTTCAGGCCCTTCACGTCCACGGCCTGGGCCAGCAGCTCGTCGCCTTGCGACGAGGCCAGCTTGCCCTTGAGCGCGATGACTTCCTTCTCCAGCGCACGCAACTGCTCCAGCACCGCGGCCACACGGCCCGGCAGCTCGGCCGGCGTGGCCTTGAAGGTGCCGGCCAGGCCGTTGACCGTGCCTTCCAGCTGCTGCAGGTAGGCCAGCGCGTTGTCGCCGGTGACGGCCTCGACACGGCGGATGCCGGCGGCGGTGCCGCTCTCGGCCACGATCTTGAAGACGCCGATGTCGCCGGTGCGTGCCACGTGCGTGCCGCCGCAGAGTTCGCGGCTGCTGCCGATGTCGAGCACACGCACCTCGTCGCCGTACTTCTCGCCGAACAGCATCATCGCGCCCAGCTTCTGCGCCTGTTCGATGGGCAGCACCTGCGCGCGCGTGGCGACGTTGCCCAGGATCTCGGCATTCACCAGCGCCTCGATGCGGGCCAGCTGTTCGTCGGTGACGGGCGCGTTGTGCGCGAAGTCGAAGCGCGTGCGCTCGGGCGTCACCAGGCTGCCCTTCTGCTGCACGTGCCCGCCCAGCACTTCGCGCAGCGCCTTGTGCATCAGGTGGGTGACGCTGTGGTTGCGCATGGTGCGGGCGCGGCGCTCGGCGTCGACACGCGGGTTCAGCCTGTCGCCCACGGCGATGCTGCCTTCGACCACGCGGCCCTGGTGGCCGTGCACCGCCGCCTGCACCTTTACCGTGTCTTCGACGATCACCCGGCTGGTGGCATTGCGCAGCTCGCCGGTGTCGCCCACCTGGCCGCCGCTCTCGGCGTAGAAGGGCGTGCGGTCGAGCACCACGACCACGTCGTCACCGGCCTTGGCCTGCTTGACGGACGAGCCGTTGAGGTAGATCGCGGTGACCTGGCTGTCGCTGCCGCTCAGCTGCTCGTAGCCTTCGAAGGCCGTGTCGGCGCCGCTGTAGTCCAGGCCCGCGGCCACCTTGAACTTGGCCGCGGCGCGCGCCTGCTCCTTCTGGCGCGCCATCGCGGTGTTGAAGGCGGCTTCGTCCACCGTCACGCCGCGCTCGCGGCACACGTCGGCCGTCAGGTCGAGCGGGAATCCGAACGTGTCGTGCAGCTTGAAGGCCAGGTCGCCGTCGAGCGTCTTCGCCCCCTTGGCGAGTTCGGTCTCCAGGATCTCCATGCCGTTGGCGATGGTCTGGAAGAAGCGCTCCTCTTCCTGC
>CAYREA010000229.1:0-7426 GCA_964423075.1 uncultured Rubrivivax sp.
CGGGCTGCACCGCGCCGTAGATGATCTTCATCAGCGTGCTCTTGCCGGCGCCGTTCTCGCCCAGCACGGCGTGGATCTCGCCCGGCCGCACGGCAAGGCTCACACCGTCGTTGGCGCGCACGGCGGGGTACTGCTTGCTGATGCCGGTGAGTTCGAGTCTCAGCATGCGCGGGCGCTCAACCTGAAGCGGCGGCTGAAGCCGAAGCGCCGGTGCACGCCGGGCGGTTCGCCGAAGAAGGGCAGGCGGGTCTCGGCCTGGTCCAGCAGTTCCACCGTCCAGTCGGCCTGGCCGATGAAGCGGAAGTGCAGCTCGCGCTTGCCGGGCTCGCCCTGCTGCACGAAGGTGCCGGTGCTGTAGGGCGCGCCGAGCGAGGCGGAATCGAGCAGGGCCAGCTGCGCGTCGAGCAGGTGCAGGTGCAGGAAGTCCTCGAAGGGGACGTCGTCGCTCAGGAACAGCAGCAGGTGCGCGTCGCCCAGGCCCACACATTCGAAAGCGGCTTCAAGCACCGCGCCGGGCAGCACCTGCGCCGCGGCGCGGCCGTCCAGCTGCAGGCGCACGGCGGGCGGGGTGTCGGCGCCCGCCGGCAGCGGCTGCAGGCTCAGGCGTTCGGCCGCCAGCGGGCGCATCATGGTGCGCGGTCTACCAGAGGCTGCTGACGCCGAAGGCCGCCAGCGCCCCGCCCACGAAGGCGCCCACGGTCACGCACACCGGCGCGCCCGGGCCGCAGGCCAGGCCCGCGAGCGCGCCGCCCGCGATGCCACCGGCGATGCCCGCGCCGGTGACGGTGCCCTCGCGCAGCGCGGCCTGGCCTTTGTCTTCCGCTGTGGCCACGGTGTAGACCGACAGGGCCAGCGAAAGGAAGAGCAGGCCGCGCCCGGCGTGCGACAGCCGGCGCATGTTGGCCGTGACGCGCGGGTTCGAGCGCCCGGCCGAAGCCACGATCTCGGCATACACGGCATCGCGCTGGGCGGCGCTGAGGGCGTCGAAGCGTGCCGTGGGGCCGAACATCTTCTGGACGTTGCGCGCCACCAGTTCGTTGAGCGTGCGGCCTTCGCGCTTGAGCTGCTCGGCCAGCGCCCGGCCCACCGGCGTGCTGCGCGCGCGGATCACCTCCATGATGGCGTTGCGCGCTTCCTGCGCCTGCTGCGCGGCCTGGGCCCAGCTGATGCGCCCGCTGCCGGCGGCGCTGCGCAGTTCGGCCGCCATCGCGGCGATCTGCCGCATGTAGGCCTGGCGCGCCGCGGCGTCGATGGTGAGGTGCGCGCCGGCGTTGGCCAGCTCGGCCTCGAGCGCCCGGATGGCGTCCTCGAACGCACGGCGATCGGCATCGGTGGTGGTGTTCATGCGGTCTTCGCGCCTTCAGTGCCGGGACCGGGGCATTCTCGTCCAAGCCACCCCCGCCCCCGCGGCGGCTAGAAGTGGTACTCGGCGCGCAGCATCGTCGTCTTGGCGAAGGCGCCGCTGCCGGCCGGCCCCTTGTGGTCGTTGCCGAACTTGTTCTTCCAGTACTGGTACTCGATGCCGACCTTGAACTTGCCCTTGTTGCCCGACAGCGCGCTCAAGTCGTACATGATCTGGCCGTCGAAGTTGGTCTCGGGCTTGGTGGCGCCGCCGAATTCGTTGGTGCCCTTGGCGGCGATGTAGTTCATGAAGCCTTCGAACGAGAAGCCGGTGTCCTTGCCGATGCCGATGCCCCAGGCCGCGGTAAGCATCGGGTGCTTCTTGTACGAGTAGCGCGGCACGCCGCTGCTGGTGAAGGTGTTGTAGGGCTGGTTGCTTTCCCACAGCATCAAGAGGCTCAGGTTCAGGAAGCCGGGCACGTCGAACATCACCGTGGGCCCCAGCACGAACATCTGCTTCTTGGAGTTGTAGCCGGCGTCGTTCTTGGTGTTGACGTCGAAACCCGCCGTCGCGCCGAAGCCGCGCACGGGCCCGAACTTCATCGGCGCACCCGAGACTTTCTCGATGTCCAGCGTGTGGCGGTAGACGATGTAGACCTCGCGCGCGCCGCTGGTGGAGCCGGCGAAGGACGGATCCTTCTTGTCCGACATCAGGTAGTCGACATTGAAGAAGTTGCTGCCGAACTTGTAGCCGCTGACGTGGTTCAGGTTGAAGATGGTCTTCTTGATGCTCTCGGGGTTGAAGGGCTCGGCGTACTTGCTGCCGGTGCGCACGCCGATGGAGGTGTCGCTCCAGTCGGCGGCGTGGCTGGCGGTGGCGCAGGCCAGGCCGGCCAGGGCCAGCGTTGTGCGGGTGAGGGCTCGCATGGTCTTCTTCCTTGGTGGTGGTGGGCAGGGCTGAACGAGCCTCCTGCGCAATAACCGTACCAATGACCATTTATTCGTCGGGCCTATCGTTGATAGACCGGGCGGCCGGCCACGTAGCTGGCCGCCACATTGCGTTCATCGCCCAGCGTCAGCAGCGCGAACACACGCGCGTGCAGCGGCTGCGGCGTGGTGCCGGGTTCGGCACCGCGGGCCACCGCGTCGCGCTGCGCGGCCACGGGGCCGACGGCCCAGTCCCAAACGACGACGTCGGCCATGCGGCCGGGCTCGAGGCTGCCGATCTCGTGCTCCAGCCGCAGCGCCTGCGCTGCGCCCAGGGTGGCCGCGTGCAGGGCCACCCAGGCATTGAGCTTGTTGCCGCGCAGCGCCTGCACCTTGTAGGCATCGGCCATGGTGCGCAGCTGGCACAGGCTGGTGCCGCCGCCCACGTCGCTGGCCAGGCTCACGCCGTGGCCGGCATCGAGTGCCGCCGGCCAGTCGAAGAGCCCGCTGCCCAGGAACAGGTTGCTGCTGGGGCTGTGCGCGATGTGCGCACCGCTATCGCGCAGCAGCGCGCGGTCCTGGGCATCGAGCCAGATGCCGTGCGCCAGGACGGCGCGCTCGTGCAGCAGCCCGGCCTGCTGGTAGACGTCGAGGTAGCTGCGCGCCTTGGGGTACAGCTCGGCCACCCACAGACCTTCGTCGAGGGTCTCGGCCACGTGGGTCTGCATGTACAGGCCTGCGTGGCGGCGCCCCAGCTCGGCCGCCATGGCCAGCTGCGCGGGCGTGCTGGTGACGGCAAACCGCACCGTCGCCGCAAAGCTGTTGCGGCCCTGGCCGTGCCATCGCGCGATGAGGTCTTCGCAGTCGGCGCGTGCACCGTCCACGTCGTCGCGCAGGCCGTCGGGGGCGTGGCGGTCCATCAGCACCTTGCCGGTGACGAGGCGCATGCCGCGCCGCGCGGCCCCTTCGAACAGCGCTTCGGCCGAGGCCTTGTGCACCGTGGGGAAGACCACCGCGGCGGTGGTGCCATGGGCGAGCAGCGCGTCGAGGAAACGTTCGGCGGCCTGGCTGGCGACGGCCGGGTCGGCATGGCGCAGCTCGGCCGGGAAGGTGTAGGTCTGCAGCCAGTCCAGCAGGCCCGAGCCCCAGCTGGCGATCACGTCCAGCTGCGGGCAGTGCACGTGGCTGTCGATGAAGCCCGGCAGCAGCAGGCGGCCGTGGTGGTCTTCGGGCGCCCAGTCGGGGCCGGGCTGCTGCGGCGTGGCAGCCACGATGCGGCCGGCTTCGTCGATCAGCAGCCAGTGGCCGGGGCGGAAGCGCACGCCGGCCTCGCCCAGCGTGCCCCAGGCAGGTGTGGCGGTGAAGTCCAGCAGGTCGGCGCGGATGGCGCGCTTCATCACCATGCCGGGCCGTGAGCTTGCCGTTGTTGCTGGGCTGCCATGCGCGGTATCGTAGTCTGGCTGAATCTGGCTCGAGCCTTGCAATGGCCGTGCCGTTGACTGAAAGACGCATGAGCGACACCCGACCCATCCGCTTCTGGTACCAGGGCCGCACCGTCGAGGTGGCGGCCAGCGAGCCCACGCGCAGCGTGCTGCAGTGGCTGCGTGAAGACGCGCACTGCACCGGCACCAAGGAAGGCTGCGCCGAAGGCGACTGCGGTGCCTGCACCGTGGTGCTGGGCGAGCTCGATGACGCCGGCGGCCTGGCGCTGAAACCCGTCAACGCCTGCATCCGCTTCCTGCCCACGCTGGACGGCAAGGCCTTGTTCAGCGTGGAAGACGTGGCGGCCGCCGACGGCACCTTGCACCCGGTGCAGCAGGCGATGGTCGAGTGCCACGGTTCGCAGTGCGGCTTCTGCACCCCGGGTTTCGTGATGTCGCTGTGGGCCGGCTACGAGAACCACCGCCAGGCCGGCACCGTGCCCACGCGCCAGATGCTGGCCGACGAACTGAGTGGTAACCTGTGCCGCTGCACGGGTTACCGGCCGATCCTGGACGCAGGCGAGCGTTGCCATGCCGCGGGCGCCGAGCCGCGGCTGGCACGCGAGCCGGTGCTGGCCGCGCTTCAGGCGCTGCAGGCTGACGCACCGCTGGCCGAAGCCGGCCGTTTCCACGCGCCGCGCACGGTGGACGAGCTGGCCAGTTGCCTGGTGCAGCGGCCGCAGGCGCGCATCCTGGCCGGCGCCACCGACATCGGCCTGTGGGTGAACAAGCAGTTCCGCGAACTCGGGGAACTGGTCTACGTCGGCGACGTGGCCGAGCTGCGCCGCGTCGCGGTTGATGACGGCAGCATCCGCATTGGCGCCGCCGCCACGCTGGAAGACGCCTGGGCGGCGCTGGCTGCCGAATGGCCCGCGTTGCGCGACGTCTGGCTGCGCTTCGCCTCGCTGCCGGTGCGCCAGGCCGGCACCATGGGCGGCAACGTGGCCAACGGCTCGCCCATCGGCGATGCGGCGCCCGTGCTCATCGCGCTGGGCGCCGCCCTCGTGCTGCGCCAGGGCCTGCGCCTGCGCAGCCTGCCGCTGGAAGACTTCTACCTCGACTACATGAAGAACCGCCTCGAGCCGGGCGAGTTCGTGCGTGCCATCGAAGTGCCGCGCCGCGGCGGGCGTGCGCAGCAGTTGCGGGTCTACAAGATCAGCAAGCGCTTCGACAGCGACATCTCGGCCGTGTGCGCCGCGCTGGCCATCGAACTCGACGGCGAGCGCATCACTGCCGCCCGCCTGGCCTTCGGTGGCATGGCCGCTACCGTGCGCCGCGCCGCCACCACCGAGGCGGCGCTGATCGGCCAACCCTGGACCGAGGCCACGCTGCAGGCCGCGATGGCCGCGCTGCCCACCGACTTCAAGCCGCTCACCGACCTGCGCGCCAGTGCCGCCTACCGCATGCAGGTGTCGCAGAACCTGCTGCGCCGCTTCTGGCTGGAGACGCGGCCGGTGAACCCGCTGCCCGAAGCGGCCGTGAGCGTGTGGGCGCGCGAGGAGACGGCGCCATGAACAAACCCGTGGAAGCCGGCGCGGTGCAGCTGGCGCCCGAGGTCGGCCTTGGCCGGCCGCACGAGTCGGCCCACCTGCACGTGGCCGGCGCCGCACCCTACACCGACGACCTGCCCGAACTCACCGGAACGCTGCATGCCGCTTTGGGCCTGTCGCCCATCGCGCATGGCGTGATCGAGTCCATCGACATCGCACGGGTGCGTGCCATGCCCGGCGTGGTGGACGTGTTCACGGCGCGGGACATCCCCGGCGCCAACGACTGCGGCGCCCTGGTGCACGACGACCCCATCCTCGCCGGCGAGCCGGGCGACATCCTGCGCCACGTGGGCCAGCCGGTGTTTGCGGTGGTGGCCCTCACACGTGACGCGGCGCGCCGCGCTGCGGCGCTGGCGCGCCAGGTCATCAAGGCCCGGCCGCTGCCGCCCGTGCTCACCGCCGCCGCGGCCCATGCGGCGCAGCAGTACGTGCTGCCGCCCATGCACCTGGTGCGCGGCGCGCCGCAGCCGGCCATCGCCAACGCGCCGCACCGGCTGCAGGCGGCTTTCCAGATCGGCGGCCAGGAACAGTTCTACCTGGAAGGCCAGATCAGCGTGGCCATCCCCACCGAAGACGGCGGCATGAAGGTGTTGTGCTCCACGCAGCACCCCACCGAGATGCAGCACCTGGTGGCGCACGCGCTGCACCGGCCGGCCCACGCGGTGCATGTCGAATGCCGGCGCATGGGCGGTGGTTTTGGCGGCAAGGAATCGCAGAGCGCGCTGTTCGCCTGCGTGGCCGCGGTGGCGGCGGTGCGCACGAAGCGCCCGGTGAAGCTGCGCGTCGACCGCGACGACGACTTCATGGTCACCGGCCGGCGCCACCCCTTCGACTTCAGCGCCGAGCTGGGTTTCGACGATGACGGCCGCATCCTGGGCGTGGAAGCGGACCTGGTGTCCAACGCCGGCCACTCGGCCGACCTGTCGGGCCCGGTGATGACCCGCGCGCTGTGCCACTTCGACAACGCCTACTGGCTGCCGCACGTGGCCCTCCACGGCTACTCGGCGAAGACGAACACGCAGAGCAACACCGCCTTCCGCGGCTTCGGCGGGCCGCAGGGTGCCTTCGCCATCGAGGTGGCGCTGGACGACATCGCGCGCACGCTGGGCCTGGACGCGCTGGACGTGCGCCAGGCCAACTTCTACGGCACCACGTCGAACAACATCACGCCGTATCTGCAGGGGGTGGACGACAACATCGTCCACGAGCTGGTGGCCGAACTGGAGCGCAGCAGCGACTACCGTGCACGGCGCCAGAGCATCGCCGCCTTCAACGCCTCGAGCCCGGTGCTCAAGAAGGGCCTTGCGCTCACGCCGCTGAAGTTCGGCATCAGCTTCAACGTCAACCACCTGAACCAGGCCGGCGCGCTGGTGCACGTCTACACCGACGGCAGCGTGCTCGTGAACCACGGCGGCACCGAGATGGGCCAGGGCCTGAACACCAAGGTGGCGCAGGTGGTGGCGCACGAACTCGGCCTGCCCCTGGCGGCCGTGCGCTGCACGGCCACCGACACGCAGAAGATCGCCAACACCAGCGCCACCGCCGCCAGCACCGGCAGCGACCTGAACGGCAAGGCCGCCCAGGACGCCGCGCGCCAGATCCGCGACCGCCTGGAGCGCTTCAAGTCCGAGCACCCCCAGCATGCGGCGCTGCCCTGGGCGGCGCTGGTGCAGCAGGCCTACCTGGCGCGCGTGCAGCTGTGGAGCGACGGCTTCTACGCCACGCCCGGCCTCAGCTGGGACCGCAACACGCTGCAGGGCCGGCCCTTCTACTACTACGCCTACGGGGCCGCGGTGAGCGAGGTGCTGGTGGACACGCTCACCGGCGAATGGAAACTGCTGCGTGCCGACGTGCTGCACGACGCCGGCCGCTCGCTCAACCCGGCCATCGACATCGGCCAGGTCGAAGGCGCCTTCATCCAGGGCATGGGCTGGCTCACCAGCGAAGAGCTGGTGTGGCACCCGCAGACCGGCCTGCTCACCACGCACGCGCCCAGCACCTACAAGATCCCCACCGCCAACGACTGCCCGGCGCGCTTCAACACGCGGCTGTTCGACCGCGCCAACCCCAAGGACAGCATCCACCGCAGCAAGGCCGTGGGCGAGCCGCCGCTGCTGCTGCCCTTCA
>CAYREA010000230.1:0-7406 GCA_964423075.1 uncultured Rubrivivax sp.
CTTGACGATCACGCGATCGTGCAACGGACGAAGCTTCATATCATCTCCTTGGGAGTCGAACTTAGGCATAAGACGAGGTTCCGACGAAGTCAGTCCTCGCTGACATGCGGAGATCGGTGGCTGAAAGTGCCGAGTCCGATCGTTAGCACTCAACCGAGGCGAGTGCTAGCAAGACGATTATAGGGGCCGCTGGTGACCGTTCAAGAGGTGACCCCGCACGGTTTGCGGTGGCGCGCGGCTGACTACCATCCGGCCACTTCCTGAAAGGCGCGCATGGACCTGATGCTGACCCGCCGAGCCCTGCTGGGCGCCGCCCTGCCACTGCCGGCGTTGGCCCAGGACGGCCAGTTGCCGATCTTCGACGCCCACCTGCACTACAGCCACGACGCCTGGGAGCGCCTGCCGCCCGCGCAGGCCGTGGCGCTGCTGCGCCAGGCGGGGCTGAAGCGGGCGATGGTTTCGAGCAGCAGCGACGAAGGCACGCAGAAGCTCTACGCGCTGGCGCCCGATCTGGTGCTGCCGGTGCTGCGCCCCTACCGCACACGCGGCGAGATCGGCAGCTGGATGCACGACACGAGCGTGATCACGCACATGGAGGCGCGGCTGAAGCAGTACCGCTACGTCGCCTTGGGCGAGTACCACGTCTACGGCGCCGATGCCGACCTGCCGGTGGTGCGCCGTGTGGTCGAGATGGCGCGCGAGCGCCGGCTGTTCCTGCATTCGCACTCGGACGCGGACGCCATCGAGCGCCAGTTCCGACAGGACCCGCAGGCCCGCATCCTGTGGGCGCATTCGGGCTTCGAGCCGCCCGAGAAGGTGCGTGAGATGCTGCGCAAGCATGAGCGCCTGTGGTGCGACCTGGCGTTCCGCAGCGAACACGCCAGCGGCGGCAAGGTGGATGCCGGCTGGCGCGCCGCGTTCCTGGAGTTTCCGGACCGCTTCGTCGTCGGCACCGACACCTTCACGCCCGAGCGCTGGCATTACGTGGTGGAGCACGCGAAGTGGTCGCGGCAGTGGCTGGCCGACTTGCCGCGCGACGTGGCCGAACGCATCGCGTGGCGCAATGGCGAGACGCTGTTCGGCGGCATGCTCGCGCGCCCGCCGGCATGAAGGCGGCTGCGGCTGCGGCGGCGCTGGCGCTGGTTTGTGCCAACGCGCCGGCCTGTCCGGTGTCGACACGGGATGGTGATGCGCTGACCGACGGCCCGGTCACCCTGGCTTGGCGCTCGGTGCCGCGTGACATCGCCGTGGGCCGCCCCTTCGTGCTGCAGGTGAGGTTGTGCCCGACCGACGCGCAACTCAGCGCCGTGGACGCCACCATGCCCGAGCACCGCCATGGCATGAACTACAAGCCGAGCCTGAAGCCGCTGGGCGCCGGCCGCTGGCGCGCCGAGGGGCTGTTGTGGCACATGAGCGGGCGTTGGGAGCTGCGCTTCGACGTGCTGCACGCGGGCACGAAGCGCAGCTTCATCCGCGACCTTGCCTTGCCGTGATGCGGATGCTGGCGGGCGGGCTGCTGGTGGCGCTGGCCTGCGCACCCGCTGCCGCCCAGGACCTGCTCGATTTCGGCCGGGACGAGATCGCCCGCATTGCTGCGCACGGGCCCTGGCCGCCGCGGCCGGCTCCGGACCGCTCCAACCGCGTCGAGCAGCGCCCTGCCGCCATCGCGCTGGGGCGCGAGCTGTTCTCCGATCGGCGCCTTTCCGTCGACGGCAAGCGGTCCTGCGCCAGCTGTCACGTGCCGGCGCGCGCCTTCCAGGACGGCCAGCGCGTGGCGCAGGGCCGCGGTGACGGCATCCGCAACACGCCCTCGCTGCTGAACGCCAGCACGCAGCGCTGGTACGGCTGGGACGGCGCACACGACTCGCTGTGGGCTGCCAGCCTGGCCCCGCTGCTGTTGCCCGACGAGATGGGCCATGACGCCGCCAGCTTGGCGGCGACCGTTCGCGCGCAACCCGGCTGGCGGGCGCGCTGGCCGCGCGCTTTCGGCCGGAGCCTGCCGCGCGACGACACAAAGCTGGCCACGGACGTGGCCAAGTTGCTGGCCGCCTACCAGGCCACGCTGGTCTCGCCGCGCAGCTCCTTCGATGAGTTCCGCGATGCACTGTTGCGCGGCGACCGCGCGACCGCCGCACGCTACCCGTTGGCCGCGCAGCGCGGCTTGCGCCTGTTCGTCGGCGAGGCGCGTTGCCACGTCTGCCACGCCGGGCCGACCTTCAGCAATGGCGAGTTCGCGGATGTCGGCCGGCCCTTCTTCGTCGCTGGCGGCGTGGACCCCGGCCGCCACGGTGGCCTGCAGAAGTTGCTGGCCAGCCCGATGAACCGCCTGGGCCCGTTCAACGATGCCGGCAGCGCCGACCCGCGCGCCGTCACCACGCGCCACGTGATCGTGCTGCACCGCCACTTCGGCGAGTTCCGCGTGCCTGGCCTGCGCGAGCTGCCGGATACGGCTCCGTACATGCACGACGGCAGCCTGGACACCATCGAGCACGTGGTGCAGCACTACAGCGAGCTCGACGAAGACCGGTTGCACGCCGACGGTGAACGCATCCTGCGCCGCCTGAACCTGTCTCCCGGGCAGGCGGCCGACCTCGTCGCATTCCTGCGCACGCTGGGCCGCGAGCGCTGAAGCCGCAGGTGCTCAGTGCGTGTCGGGCGGACGGTCGTCGTCCATGGGTGGTGCGTCGGCCGGCAGGCGGAAGCGTTCGCTGGCCCAGGCTCCCAGGTCCACGTTGCGGCAGCGTTCGCTGCAGAACGGCCGCCAGCGGTTGCGCTCGGCAAACAAGGCCGCCTTGCCGCAGGCCGGGCAGGGCACGGTGCGCTCGGTCGTCTCGGCGGCCATCAGGCGCAGAGCCGCAGCTCGAAGGGCGTGTCCGTGCCGGCGCCGCGCAGGCGGCCTTCGGCGTCGGGCCGCATGAAGCGGATCGACACCATCAGCCGGTGGCCGCTGATCTCGGGCACGAGGCCGCTGTTGCCGTCCAGGCGCACGCGCAGCAGCTGGTAGAGCTTGCCTTGCGGCAGGCTCTGCTGGTACTGGCCGGCGACGGCGATCACGCGCTGCGGCGTGCCGCCGTCGCGCAGCAGACCCAGCAGCACCTGCAGCGCTTCGGCCAAGGGCGTGAGTGTGGCCATCCAGCCTTGCAGGTCGGCGCGGCGCTTCTGCGGGTCGTGCTGTTGCCAGGCGTAGTAGGCCGGCAGGTCGAATTCGCAGGTGCCGCCGGGGATGCTGATACGGCTGCGCACGCTCATCAGCCAGTCGTTGCTGGCCAGCGTCTGCCCGGCCTTGCCCTGCAGCTGGTTGAGACCGTTGAAGGCATGCTCGATGCGGCCGGTAACTTCGTCCAGTGCCGCTTCGGAAATGCCCGGATGGCCGCGGAAGCCCTGCAACTGCGCGCGGTGGCGTTCGAGTTCCTTCAGCAGGTCGCTCTTCAGGTCGGCGCGCGAGGCGACGTCCATGATCTCGAAGATGGTGGCCAGAGCGAAGTGGTGGTCCACCGGCTCGTCGCGTGCCACCAGTTGACCCAGGCGGTCGAACAGGTGTTCAAGCCGCAGCATCGTGCGTATGCCTTCGTTGAAGGGGTACTCGTAGAGAACCAAGGCGGGCTCGGGTGGCTGCAGTGCAGGTAGGAGGTCAGGCGCGAGCGATTGTTCCACAGGCACCGCGCAGGCCGGCCGGCCGAAGGGTCAGGCTGGCGTTGATGCAGCCCACGCTGCCCACAGCGCGCGCACCTCGGCTTCCAGCAGGGCCAGCGAGATGCCGTCGTTGAAGATGACGGCGTCGGCGATGCGGCACCGAGCCTCGCGCGTGGCCTGCTGTTCGACCACGCGGCGCGCGGCATCGGCCGTCCAACCCGGGCGCGCGGCCACACGGGCCACCTGGGTGGTGGCGTGGCAGTCCACCACCAGCACGCGCTGCACGCGGGCGCGCCAGTGGCTGGATTCTGTGAGCAGGGGCACGTCGAAGACGACGGGCCGCCCGTGGGCCGCTGTGGCCTGGCGCCGCGCTTCCTGGCCGATCATCGGATGCAGGATGGCTTCGAGCTGCCGCTTGGCATCGGGGTCGGCGAAGACCCGTTCGCGCATGCGCTCGCGGTCCAGCGCACCGTCGGCCGCCACGGCCTGTGGGCCGAAAGCCGCGGCCACGGCTGGCATGGCCGCACCGCCGGCCAGGGTGAGGGAACGTGCGATGGCGTCGGTATCGACGAGATGGGCGCCGCAGCCCAGCAGCAGGCGCGCCACCGTGCTCTTGCCGCTGCCGATGCCGCCGGTGAGGCCGATGGCCTCGACGCCGTTCAGGCCCAGCCTATCCACCCCAGCACCGTGGGCAGGCCGGCCAGCATCACCACCAGGCCCCCGCCGGCCAGGAAAGGGCCGAAAGGCACGAAGCGCCCGCCGCGCAGCGAACCGGTGGCTTTCATCATGAGGCCGACGCCGGCGCCGATGATCGAGGCCATCAGCACGATGGGCAGGATGGCCTGCCATCCCAGCCAGGCACCCAGCGCGGCCAGCAGCTTGAAGTCGCCGAAGCCCATGCCTTCCTTGCCGGTGGCCAGCTTGAACAGCATGTACACGGCCCACAGCGCACCGTAACCCGCGACGGCGCCCCACATCGACTGCACGAGCGGCAGCCCGGGCAGCCACCCGAACGCGGCGGCGACCAGGCCGGCCCACAGCAGCGGCAGAGTCAGCACGTCGGGCAATACGGTGGTGTCCCAGTCGATCATCGCCAGCGCCACCAGCACGGCGCCCACGGCGCACCACATCAGCGTGGACCACTGCGGCCCCAGGCGCCAGGCAAATGCCGAGAACAGTGCCGCCGTGCCGAGCTCGACCAGCGGGTAGCGCACTGCGATGCGCACGCCACAGGCCGAGCAGCGGGCGCGCAGGACGGCCCAGCTGACGAGGGGGATGTTCTCCCACCAGCGAATCTGGTGTCCACACGCCGGGCACCGCGAGGCTGGCCGCGCCAGCCCCAGCGGTGCCAGATCGCCGATAGCCTTTTCCAGGTTGCCCGCGGCCAGTGCCAGGCGCTCGGGCGGGGCGCCGCCAAAGACGCGCTTGAAGGAGTCGGCGTCGCCGAGTTGCGCCGCCACGTCGCCCCACCATTGCCGCTCGAGCATGAGCGGCAGGCGGTGGATCACGACGTTCAGGAAGCTGCCGACCGCCAGACCCAGCAGGGCCAATGCGCCCGGCGACAGGATCAGCGCCAGCGGCAGATCCGCCAGCCAGCCTTCCACGCTAGATGACCTGGCCGAGCTTGAAGATGGGCAGGTACATCGCCACGACGATGCCACCGATGAGCACACCCAGGATCACGATGATGAAGGGCTCCATCAGGCTGGACAGGCCCTTGACCATCTCGTCGACCTCTTCTTCGTAGAACTCGGCGGCCTTCGCCAGCATGTGATCAAGTGAGCCGGACTCCTCGCCGATGGCCGTCATCTGCAGCACCATGTTCGGGAAGATGCCGGTGGAGGTCATGGCCGTGGTCAGCGCCGTGCCTGTGGACACGTCCTTCTGGATCTGCTCGGTGGCCTGGGCATAGACGGCGTTGCCCGATGCACCACCCACCGAATCGAGCGCCTCGACCAGCGGCACGCCGGCGGCAAACATCGTGGACAGCGTGCGCGTCCAGCGCGCGATGACGGACTTCTCGATCAGGTCGCCGAAGACCGGCGCGCGCAGCAGCAGGCGGTCCATCGCCATCTGCATCTTTTCGGAGCGTTTCCAGCTCTGGAAGAAGAAGTACAGGCCGCCGAAGAGCACGGCGAAGATCAGCCACCACCACTTGGTGAAGAACTCGGACATCGCGATCACGGCCAGCGTGGGCGCGGGCAGTTCACCGCCGAAGGACTTGAACACGTCCTTGAAGGCGGGGATGACGAACAGCATGATGACCGTCAGCACGACGAAGGCCACGATCATCACCGCCGTGGGGTACATCAGCGCGGCCTTGATCTTCGACTTGATCGCCAGCGTCTTTTCCTGGTAGATCGCCAGCCGGTCGAGCAACGCTTCCAGGATGCCGCCCGCCTCGCCGGCTTCGACCAGGTTGCAGTAGAGCGCGTCGAAGTGCAGCGGGTGCTTGCGGAACGCGGAAGACAGGCTGGTGCCGGTTTCCACGTCGGTGCGGATGTCGTTCAGCAGCTTGGTGAGCCGCGGGTTGGTGCTGCCGCGCGCCACGATGTCGAAGGACTGCAGCAGGGGCACGCCGGCCTTCATCATCGTCGCCAGCTGGCGCGTGAAGATGGCGATGTCCTTCTGCTTGATCGAGCGGCCACCGCTGCTGCGGCGCTTGCGCACCTTGTTGACCAGGATGCCCTGCCGGCGCAGGCTGGCGTTGACCACCGCTTCGCCGCCGGCGCGCATCTCGCCGCGCACGACCTTGCCGTTGCGGTCCTTGCCCTCCCATTCGAAGATGACGTCCTTGGGGGCTTTGGCTAGTGTGGCTGTGGCCATGGGTGTGCGCTGGGCGGAACGTGTTTTGACGGGTGGTCAGGAGCCGGTCACTCGTTGGTGACCGAGATCACTTCTTCGAGGGTGGTCACGCCGGCACGCACCTTCACCAGTCCTGACTGGCGCAGATCGCGCACGCCTTCGAGCTGCGCCTGCTTGGCGATGTCGGGCGCGGTGCCCTCGGACAGGATGATGCGCTGGATCGCTTCGGTGATGGGCATCACTTGGTAAATGCCGACGCGGCCCTTGTACCCGTTGTTGCACGCCGAGCAGCCGACGGCGCGGAACGGTTTCCAGTTGCCGTCGAGGTCTTCGGCCTTGAAGCCGGCGCGCAGCATCGATTCGCGCGGGTAGTCCGCCGGCTTCTTGCAGCTCTCGCACAACTTGCGCGCCAGGCGCTGGGCCGTGATCAAAAGCACACTTGCCGCGATGTTGAAGGGCGCCACGCCCATGTTCAGCAGCCGCGTGAGCGTCGTCGGCGCGTCGTTGGTGTGCAGTGTGCTCATCACCATGTGGCCGGTCTGGGCCGCCTTGATGGCGATGTCGGCGGTTTCCAGGTCGCGGATTTCGCCGACCATGATGATGTCCGGATCCTGGCGCAGGAAGGACTTCAGCGCGGCGGCGAAAGTCAGGCCGGCCTTGTCGTTGACGTTGACCTGGTTGATGCCCGGCAGGTTGATTTCAGCCGGGTCTTCCACCGTGGCGATGTTCACGCCAGGCTGGTTCAGGATGTTCAGGCAGGTGTAGAGCGACACGGTCTTGCCGCTGCCCGTGGGGCCGGTGACCAGGATCATCCCGTAGGGCCGCTGGATGCAGGTCAGCAGGCGGTCTTTCTCGATCTTCTCGTATCCCAGCGCCTCGATGCCGAGCTTGGCGCTGGACGAATCGAGGATACGGATCACGACCTTCTCGCCGAACAGCGTGGGCAGGGTGCTGACGCGGAAGTCGAT
>CAYREA010000231.1:0-7398 GCA_964423075.1 uncultured Rubrivivax sp.
TCACCGCGTAGGCCAGGCCGCCGCGGATGGGGCCGAAGAGCTGGCCGATGGTGTCGAGCAGGTCTTCGGCCATCCCGCTTCGTTCCAGGATCAGGCCCATGAAGGTGAAGAACGGGATCGCCAGCAGCGTGTCGTTCTTCATGATGCCCACGATGCGCAGGGGCAGGGCGTTGAGCAGTTGCTCCATGCCCGGCACGCCGAGCTTGACACCCAGGTAGCCGAAGAACAGTCCGCAGGCGGCCAGCGAGAAGGCCACCGATACGCCCAGCATCAGGAAGACGATGAGCCCGATGAACATGATCGGGGCCATGTTGTGCACGAAGAACTCGGTCACGGCTTGGCTCCTTCGGCGCGGGCGCGGATGGCCTCGGCGAGCTCTTCCTCGGCGGTCTTCTGTTGCTTCTTGGCCGTCGGGTCGTCGATCAGGCCCTGCAGGAAGGCGATGCGCTTGACGATCTCGGAGACACCCTGCAGGCCCAGCAGCACGAAGCCCACAGGCACCAGCGCGTAGACCGGCCAGCGCACCAGGCCACCGGCGTTCTCGGACATCTCGCCGCTGCGCAGGGCGTTCATGAACAGCGGCATGAACTCGGAGACCACGGCGTAGGCGAAGGGCAGCAGGAAGACCAGGTAGCCGAAGATCTCGATCTTGATCTGCGTGCGTTTGCTCCAGCGCCCGAAGATCACGTCGATCTTCACGTGCTCCTGGCGCAGCAGCGTGTAGCCCGCGGCCAGCAGGAACACGGCCGAGAACAGGTACCACTGGATCTCGAGCCAGGCGTTGGAACTGCTGTCGAAGGCCTTGCGCACGATGGCGTTGCCGGCGCTGATCAGCACCGCCGCCAGGATCAGCCAGGACACCCAGCGTCCTACGAATTCGCTGAGCGCGTCGATCAGGCGCGACAGCTTGAGCAATGCAGCCACCTTTTTTGTCTCCTGTTATGCCGGGGCGCCAGTGCGCCCACGATGGCCGGGACTGTAGGGGACGGTGACTGAAAGGCCGCTGAAATCAGCGACCCGGCGGCTCGGGGTTAGCCCGAACCCGTGGCGCTCAGAGCGCGGACGCGGCCATGAACAGGCGTGTGGAACGCGCGCCCGAGCGGCAGAAGGCCAGCAGCGGCCGCGGCAGTTCCGCCAGCAGTCTGGCGAAGGCCGCGATCTCTTCCGGCGACTGGTAGCCGCCGTCCACCGGCAGGTGGCGGTACTCCAGGCCCGCGGCCCTGGCCGCGGCTTCGATCTGCGCGCTGGTGGGCTGGTCGGGCCCGTGCTCGAAGTCGGGGCGGTTGTTGACGACGCTCTTGAAGCCCATTGCGGCGGCCTCGGCCATCGCCTCGGGCGTGAGTTGCGGGGCGACGCAGACGTCGGGCGAAACGGCGCGGACGGGCAGTTGGCTCATGGGGCTCTACTTTGCCAGGGCTTGCTTGACGGCGGCAGACACCAGGCCCATTTCGGCCTTGCCGGCCAGGCGCGCCTTGGCCGCGCCCATCACCTTGCCCATGTCGCCCGGGCCGCTGGCGCCCAGCTCGGCCACGAGGGCCGAGATCTCGGCGGCCACCTCGTTGGCGGACAGCCGCTGCGGCAGGTAGGCCTCCAGCACCTTCAGCTCGGCCGTCTCCTTGGCCACCAGGTCGGCGCGGCCGCCCTGTTCGAAGGCGGTGATGGAGTCCTTGCGCTGCTTGACCAGCTTGTCGACGATGGCCACCACGGCAGCGTCGTCGAGCACGATGCGTTCGTCCACCTCGCGCTGCTTCAGCGCCGCCAGCAGGCCGCGGATGGCCAGCAGGCGATCGGCGTCCTTGGCGCGCATGGCAGTCTTCATGTCTTCGGTGATGCGGTCTTTCAGCGTCATGGTCAGGGCTCCTGAAATGAAACAAGCCCGCTGCGGCGTCCCGCGCGGGCTTGCTGTGTGTGGCGCGGAGAAGAACTCAGTAGAGCTTCTTGGGCAGCTGCATGCTGCGCACGCGCTTGAAGTGGCGCTTCACCGCGGCGGCCTTCTTGCGCTTGCGCTCGGCGGTGGGCTTCTCGTAGAACTCGCGTGCGCGCAGCTCCGTGAGCAGGCCGATCTTCTCGATGGTGCGCTTGAAGCGGCGCAGGGCGACGTCGAAAGGCTCGTTCTCTTTGACGCGGATGGTGGTCATGTGGTCAGGAATCCCGAAAAGTTTGCGCTCGGTGTCTGTCGCGGCCATGTTCCGGAACGGCGGCGTCAGATCGACACGCTGGTTTGCCAGCAAAGCCGAACATTATAGACGGGAACGGCGGCGTCCCCGCAAGCCGGGGCCCGGGGCGGATTCAGGCGGCCCGCGACAACGCCGGTTCGGCCCCCAGCGCCGCGCGGGCGCGCAGCACGTCGCCCACCAGCACGATGGCCGGGCTGCCCAGCCCTTGGGAGCGGGCGTCGGCCGCCAGCCGCCCCAGGGTGGTGACACATTGCCGCTCCTGCGGCGTGCCGGCGTGCTGCACCACGGCGGCCGGGGTGTGGGCGGGCAGGGCGGCCAGCAGGCCCGCCTGCAGGCCGTCCAGGTGCGCCATGCCCATGTAGACCACCAGGGTCAGCCCCTGCGCGGCGGCGGCGCCCAGCACGGCCCAGTCCAGGCCCGGCGCACCCTCGCGGGCATGGCCGGTGACCAGCATCACGCCGTGCGCATGGTCGCGGTGCGTCCAGGGCACGCCCAGCGCGGTGGCGGCGGCAAGGCCCGAGGTGATGCCGTTGACGATCTCCACGTCGACGCCGTGCGCGCGCAGCGTGGCGGCTTCTTCGCCGCCGCGGCCGAAGGTGTAAGGGTCGCCCCCCTTCAGCCGCACCACGCGTTCGCCAGCCAGCGCCTCGGCCACCATCAGGCGTTCGATGAAGGCCTGCGGCGTGCTCTTGCAGCCGCCGCGCTTGCCCACGTGCACCACACGCGGCGGCTTGCGGCGGCCGCGCAGGGCTAGTGCCAATACGTCGTCGGACACCAGGTCGTCCACCAGCAGCACGGTGGCCTTGCGCATGGTGCGCAGGGCCTTCAGCGTCAGCAGTTCGGGGTCGCCCGGGCCGGCGCCGACCAGGGCGCACCAGGGTTTGGTCTTGCAGGTCATGCGAGCAGTTCCAGCGCCGGCTGGCGCGCCTGCAGCGCGGCCACGGCATCGACGATCAAGGCGGCCTGCCGCGCCAGCGGCGGCGGGACGGGGCGCATGCCGCTCAGCACCTCCTGAAGGTACACGGCAGTGCTGGCAGCGTCAGTGGCGCGCGGCAGCAGCGGCAGTTCGGTGAGCACGCCCTCCTGCGCCGGCAGCGACAGCTCGGGCCGCAGCGCGCCGGCCAGGAAGGTGTCGAAACGCGGCTGGCGGCGCGGGTCGGCCACGGGCTCGCCTTCGGTGCCGCGCAGCAGCATGGCGTGGATGGCCTCGCGCTGTGCCCAGGCTGACATGAGCGCGCCGAACTCCGGGTGGGTGTGGTTCACCAGGCGCAGCGCCGGCGCGCCCTGGATCGGGTTCAGCATCTTGGCCACCGTGTGGCCGGGGCCGCGCACGCCCAGGCGCCGCCGGAAGTTGAGCAGGTGCTGCAGGGGCGGGCACAACACGGCCGTGGGCACGAAGGCGGGCTCGCGGCGGGACCAGGCCTGTTCGATGTCTGCGGGGCAGGTGATGGGCAGCAGGCCCAGGTCGGACAGGATGCTGGCGCTGGTCACGCGGTTGGGGTCGGCCAGCGGGCCGTGCACCAGCACGGCGATGCCTTCGCGCGCCAGCCACATCGCCAGCAGCGGCGTGAGATTGGGCAGCTTGCGCGAGCCGTTGTAGGACGGCAGCAGCACCACCGGCCGCGTGGCCTGCACCGGCACGCAGCGCGCGTGCACGGCCTGCAGGAAGCCGGTGAGTTCGTCCAGCGTCTCGCCCTTCATGCGCATGGCCATCAGGAAGGCGCCGGTCTCGGCCTCGCCGGCTGCACCGTCGAGCACCTGGCCCATGGCGTCGGCGGCGGCGGCCACCGACAGGGCGCGTGCGCCTGCGGCGCCGCGGCCGATGTCCTTGAGATAGACGGCGATGCTCATCTGCAGGGGTCTCCGTAACCCCGGGATCGCAAGTTCCGGGCCGCGCGGCACTTTGCAGGTTAGGGGCTCAGGCCGCAACCGGTTGCGACGCGACCAGCCGCTTCAGTTCCGGCAGGCAGGATCCGCATTGTGTGCCGCAGCGCAAAGTGCCCTGCAGCGCGGCCAGGCGCTCAACTTCGCTGCCCGCGCAGCCGGCCAGCACCTGCACGATGCGCGGCTCGGCCACGTCGAAGCAGCTGCACACCTGGCGGGCGCGTTGCGGTGCGGCGCCGGGCGGTGCGGCACCGGGCAGCAGCATCTGGCGGCCGTAGGCCTGCGCGGGCAGCTGCTGCTGCAGCAACGGCGCAATCCAGCTTTCGGCGCGCGTGTCGCCGGCCAGCAGGAAGGCTTGCAGGAACTGTTCGGCGCCGGGCTCGCCCGCCAGGCGCAGGCTGCGGCGCTGGCCGCGGCGGGCATCGGCATAGTGCAGCGCGTGGGCGCCCTGCAGGTCGAAGAGCGTGGCGATCTGCGCCACCACGTCGGCCGCTGCCGGCTCGGCCGCCGCCGCGCGGAACAGCACGCCGTGGCGATCACGCCCGAAGGGCACGCAGGCGGCGAACTCGAAGTGTTCGAAGAAGGGCCGCAGTGCAGCGCGCAACTGCAGGGCCTGTGTTTGATCGCACCACGCGAGTGCCACCAGGCGCCAGGGCAGATCGGCGCGTGCGATATGCACGGCGGCATGCTTCAACTCGGGCTGCTTCGACTGCGGGCAGAAGGCCGGCGAGGCCAGTACGTTCACGCCGCCGCGCAGGTGCTCCTCGCCCCAGTGCATGGCGATGAAGGCCTGGGCCGGGGCCATGTCTTCGCTGGCGCGTGCCGGCAGCAGCAACTGGCCGCGGCGCGAACTCACGCGCGCCAGGTCGCCATCGGCCAGGCGCAGGCGCGCCATGTCCTGCGGGTGCAGGTCGAGCGTGGGTTCGGGCGCATGGCCGAACAGGCGGCCCAGCGTGCCGGTGCGGCTCATGCCGTGCCATTGGTCGCGCAGGCGGCCGGTGTTGAGTGCGAAGGGGAAACGGGCGTCGCGCGGCTCGGCCACGGGGCGGTAGGGCACGTCGGCGAACTTCGCGCGGCCGTCGTCGGTGGGGAAGCGGCCGTCGGCGTAGAGGCGTTCGGTGCCCGAGATGGCGCCGGCCGGGAAGGGCCAGCACTGCGCACCGGCCTCAAGCTGCGGCCAGCTGAGGCCGGTGATGTCGAGATCGCGGCCGCGGGTGGACTCGCGGTGTTCGTTCCAGATCGCCTCGGGGCCGTCGTAGGGGAAGAGGGTGGGCTTGCCGGGCCGCAGGCGCGTTTCCAGCCTGCGGGCGAAGTCGCAGGCGATGGCCCAGTCGGCGCGCGCCTGGCCCGGTGCGGCTACGGCCGCGCGCACGCGGCTGATGCGCCGCTCGCTGTTGGTGACCGTGCCCTCCTTTTCGCCCCAGGACGCGGCCGGCAGCAGCAGGTGCGCGTAGCGCGCGGTGGCGGTGCCGGCAAAGGCTTCCTGCAGCACCACGAACTCGGCGCGTTGCAGCGCGCGCTGCACGGTGGCCTGGTCAGGCAGGCTCTGGGCCGGGTTGGTGCAGGCGATCCAGAGCGCTCGGATCTCGCCGTCGGCCGCGGCCTGGAACATCTCCACCGCGGTCTTGCCGGGTTTCGAGGGCACCTCGTCGACGCCCCACAGCCGCGCCACTTCGGCGCGATGCTCGGGGTTGGTGAGGTCGCGATGCGCGGACAGCAGATTCGCCAGCCCGCCCACTTCGCGCCCGCCCATCGCGTTGGGCTGGCCCGTCAGCGAGAAGGGCCCGGCGCCGGGCCGGCCGATCTGGCCCGTGGCCAGGTGCAGGTTGATGAGTGCGGCGTTTTTCGCCGTGCCGCTGCTGCTCTGGTTCAGGCCCTGGCAGTACAGGCTGAGCGTGGCCGCACTGCTACCGAACCAGCGCGCGGCGGTGACGATGTCGGCTTCCTTCAGCCCCGTGATGCGAGCGGCCTCGCGCGGCGTGAACTCGCGCACGCGGTCACGCAGCGCCTCGAAGCCGCTGGTGTGGGCGGCGATGTAGCGGGCGTCAGTCAGGCCTTCCCACAGCAGCACGTGCAGCATGGCGTGGAACAGCGCCACATCGGTGCCGGGCAGCAGCGGCAGGTGCAGGTCGGCCATCGCCGCGGTCTCGGTGCGGCGCGGGTCGGCGACGACGATCTTCAGCTTCGGGTTGGCGCGCTTGGCGTCTTCGATGCGGCGGTACAGCACCGGGTGCGCCCAGGCCGTGTTGCTGCCCGCGATGAACAGCAACTCGGCATGGTTCACGTCGTCGTAGCAGGCCGGCGGTGCGTCGGCGCCCAGCGTGAGCTTGTAGCCGGCCACCGCGCTGCTCATGCACAGGCGCGAGTTGGTGTCGACGTTGTTGGTGCCGAGCAGGCCCTTGGCCAGCTTGTTGAAGACGTAGTAGTCCTCGGTCAGCAGCTGGCCCGAGATGTAGAAGCCGAGGGCGTCGGCGCCGTGCTCGGCGGCGATGGCACCGAAGCGATCGGCCGCGGTGTCCAGCGCCTCGTCCCAGCCCACCTCGCGGCCACCGAGCAGCGGCACACGCAGGCGCTGGTGCAGCGTGATCGGCGCGCTGGCGGTGAGGTGCAGCGTCTGCCCCTTGGTGCACAGGCGGCCGAAGTTGGCCGGGTGCTCGGGGTCGCCGCGCACGCCGGTGATCTGCGCGCCGTCGCTTTCGATCAGCACGCCGCAGCCCACCCCGCAGTAGGGGCAGGTGGAGCGGGTCTCGCGTGTGGCGTTCACGCCGACGCGGTTTCGACCGCGCGTGTGGCCAGCTCGTCGGCGTCGAGGAAGACCTCACGCCCTTCCAGCTTCACGGTGAAGCGCGCGGTGCAGCCGTGGTCGGGCGCGCGGGCTTCGCCGTCGGAAAGGCCGATGGTCCAGTTGTGCAGCGGGCAGGCCACGCTGTCGCCGAACACGATGCCCTGGCTCAGCGGGCCGCCCTTGTGCGGGCAGCGGTCGAGCAGCGCGAAGACGCGGTCGTCGGCGGTGCGGAACACGGCCACGGCGCCGCCACGCGGGCGGGCGATGCGGCGCGAGCCGAGCACGGGGATGTCGTCGAGGCGGCAGATCAGGGTCCAGGTGCTCATGTCAGCGGGCCTCCAGCGCGGTGAACTGGCGCGTGTCGACCCGCGCCTTGTCGAACTCGAACCAGGGGTCGGGTTCGCCGTCCAGGCTGAACTGCAGCCGCTGCCACAGGCGCTTGCGGCCTTCGGCGTCTTCGAGGATCTTCTTCTTCACGTAGTCCAGGCCGACGCGGCTGACGTAGTGCACCGTGCGCTCCAGGTACCAGCCTTCCTCGCGGTACAGCTGCAG
>CAYREA010000232.1:0-7292 GCA_964423075.1 uncultured Rubrivivax sp.
ACGGCGGCTTCATCAGCGCGCACGACTTCCACATCAGCACGCTGATCGCCGAAGTGGTGTGCGGTGGTGACGTGGACGCCGGCTCGCTGGTCACCGAGGAGTACCTGATGGCGATGGAGCGCGACCGCTTCTGCGCCTTGCTCGAACACCCCAAGTCCCAGGAACGCATCATGGGCATGCTGCAGACCGGCAAGCCGGTGAGGAACTGATCATGAGCAGACAAGTTCAAGAAGCCTACATCGTCGCCGCCACGCGCACGCCCATCGGCAAGGCCCCGCGCGGCTTCTTCCGCAACACGCGGCCCGACGACCTGCTGGTGGCCGCGGTGAAGAGCGCGCTGGCGCAGGTGCCGAGCCTCGACCCGAAGGCGATCGAAGATGCCATCATCGGCTGCAGCTTTCCTGAAGCCGAGTCGGGCATCAACATGGCCCGCGTGGCGATGGTGCTGGCCGGGCTGCCGCACACGGTGGGCGGTGTCACCGTCAACCGCTTCTGCGCCAGCGGCCTGACGGCGCTGCAGATGGCGGCCGACCGCATCCGCGTCGGCGAGGCCGACGTGATGATCGCCGGCGGCGCCGAGAGCATGAGCATGGTGCCCATGGGCGGCAACAAGCCCAGCTTCAACCCCGAGATCTTCGCCCGCGACGAGAACGTCGGCATCGCCTACGGCATGGGCCTGACGGCCGAGAAGGTGGCGGCACAGTGGAAGGTGAGCCGCGAGGCGCAGGACGCCTTCGCGCTGGCTTCGCACCAGAAGGCGCTGAAGGCGCAGGCGGCGGGTGAGTTCACCGACGAGATGACGGCCGTCACCATCCTCGACCGCTACCCCGATCTCGCCACCGGCCAGACCGGCACCAAGACCCGCACAGTCAACCTCGACGAAGGCGCACGTCCCGACACCAGCCTGGAAGGCCTGGCCAAGCTGCGCCCCGTGTTCGCGGCCAAGGGCAGCGTCACGGCCGGCAACAGCAGCCAGACCAGCGACGGCGCGGGCGCGCTCATCCTGGCCAGCGAGAAGGCCGTCAACCAGTTCGACCTGAAGCCGCTGGCGCGCTTCGTCAGCTACGCCGCACGCGGCGTGCCGCCCGAGATCATGGGCATCGGCCCCATCGAGGCCATCCCCGCCGCGCTGCGCTACGCCGGGCTGAAGCTGGACGACCTGGGCTGGATCGAGCTCAACGAAGCCTTCGCCGCCCAGGCCCTGGCCGTCATCAACACCGTGGGGCTGGACCCGGGCAAGGTCAACCCGATGGGCGGCGCCATCGCGCTGGGCCACCCGCTGGGCGCCACCGGCGCCATCCGCGCGGCCACCGTGGTGCACGCGCTGCGCCGCCACAAGCTGAGGTACGGCATGGTCACCATGTGCGTCGGCATGGGGCAGGGCGCCGCCGGCATCATCGAAGCGCTTTGAGGGAGTTCCCACCATGAGCATCAAGACCGCGACGCTGAACGGCGTGGCCACCATCGAGATCGCGCGCCCCGAGAAGAAGAACGCGCTCACCGTGGACATGTACCAGGCCATGCACGACGCGCTGGTGGCCGCCAAGGCCGACCCCGCGGTGCGTGCCGTGCTGATCACCGGCCAGCCCGGCATCTTCACCTCGGGCAACGACATCGAGGACTTCATGACGCGGGCGCCGGGGCAGGGCAGCGAAGCGATGGACTCGCCGGTGTTCCGCTTCATGCGCGCGCTGCTGGACTGCGACAAGCCCGTGGTGGCGGCTGTCACCGGTGCGGCCATCGGCATCGGCACCACGATGCTGCTGCACTGCGACTTCGTCTACGTCAGCGACGAAGCGCGCCTGGCCATGCCTTTTGTGGCCCTGGGTCTGGTGCCCGAGTTCGCATCGAGCCTCGTGGTGCCGCAACTGATGGGCCACCGCCGCGCGGCCGAGAAGCTGCTGCTGGGCGACCCCTTCACGCCCGAGCAGGCGGTGGAGTGCGGCATCGCCAATGCCGTGCTGCCCGCCGGCGAGGTGGTGAACCACGCACGCCGCATGGCCGAGCGCTTCAACGCGCTGCCCCCTGGTGCCGTGCGCCAGGCCAAGGCGCTGATGCGCGCGCCCCAGGCCGAGCTGATCCTCAAGACCACGCAGACCGAAGGCGCGATCTTCGCCCAGCGCCTGAAGAGCCCCGAGGCGATGGAAGCCTTCCAGGCCTTCTTCCAGAAGCGCAAGCCCGACTTCTCGAAGTTCTGAGGGCGGCCTCCCATGTCGCTGGCCGCCAAGCTGGTGCTGCTGCCGCTGCTGATCGTGCAGGCGGCGGTGACGCGCAAGCGCATGCCGCGCCTGCCCGAAGCGGCCGGTGAACGCCACGGCGAAGTCGGCCAGGGGCCGCTGCTGCGGCTGCTGATCACCGGTGACTCTTCGGCCGCCGGCGTGGGCGTGGTGTCGCAGCGTGATGCGCTGGCGGGACAGATGACGCAGCGCCTGGCGCAACTGTGCGAGGCCCGGGTTCAATGGCGGCTCGTGGCTCGCACAGGCCTCAACACCGCGCAGACCTTGGAGCTGCTGCGCCGCGAAGCGAGCGGGGTCTTCGACGTGGCGGTGGTGCTCACCGGCGTCAACGACGTGGTGGACCAGGTGCCTTCGCACCACGCCGTGTCGGCGCGCGAGACCATCGCCAACCACCTGCGCAATGCGCAGGGTGTGCACCACGTGGTGTTCGCGCCGCTGCCGCCCATCCACCACCTGCCCGGCCTGCCGCAGCCGCTGCGCTGGGTATCGGGCGCCGACGCCAAGCGCCACAACGGCGCGCTCAAACGCTGGGCCGCGACACGCAGCGACGTGTCGTCGGTCGACATGCAGATGCCCCTGAACCGCGGCGTGCTGGCGGCCGACGGTTTCCATCCCGGCGAACCGGTCTACCGCTATTGCGCGTCGGTGCTGGCCGAACACATCGCGGCCCAGGTGTGGCCGCAACTTCCACGAACGGAGACAAAGACATGACGCGCAACCTGAAGGGCCAGACCCTCGTGATCACCGGCGCCAGCCGCGGCATCGGCCTGGCGATTGCCAAGCGCGCGGCGGCCGACGGCGCCAACATCGTGCTGCTGGCCAAGACGGTGGACCCGAATCCCAAGCTGCCCGGCACACTCGCCAGTGCCGCGGCCGAGGTGGAAGCAGCCGGCGGCCAGGCCCTGGCGGTGCAGACCGACATCCGCGACGAGAACGCCGTCGCCGCGGCGGTGCAGGCGGCCGTGGCGCGTTTCGGCGGCATCGACATCCTCGTCAACAACGCCAGCGCCATCAGCCTCACGCCCACGCCGATGACGCCGATGAAGCGCTTCGACCTGATGTTCGGCGTGAACGTGCGCGGCACCTACTGCTGCACGCAGGCCTGCCTGTCCGAGCTGATCAAGAGCGCGCAGGCCGGCCGCAACCCGCATGTGCTGAACATGAGCCCGCCGCTGTCCATGAAGGCGCACTGGTTCAAGGGCCATGTGGCCTACACGATGGCCAAGTACGGCATGAGCGAGTGCACGCTGGGCCACGCGGCCGAGTTCAAGCCGCATGGCATCGCCGTCAACAGCCTGTGGCCGCGCACGGCGATTGCCACCGCGGCGCTGCAGATGATCCCGGGCATCGACCTGGCGCTGTGCCGCACGCCAGAAATCCTGGCCGATGCGGCCTATCTCATCCTCACCAGCGAATCGAAGGCAACGACGGGCAACTTCTTCATCGACGACACGCTGCTGGGCGAACACGGCATCACCGATCTGGACAAGTACGCCGTGACACCGGGCAACAAGAATTTCATCCCCGATTTCTTCGTCGACTGAAGACGGCCGCTGCGCCTTGCAATTGTTCGCGGCATGGCCGAGACTGGCCGCGACCCATTTGCACGGCTGCCCATGACCTCTTCTGCTTCCTTCCGCGCGCTGCTGCTCGCCGCCGCCTTCGCCACCACGCTGCCCGCCGGGGCCGCCACCATCTTCGGTTCACTCAAGCGCGGCGGCAAGCCGCTGCCGGGCGTGGCGCTGACGCTGGTCTGCGGCAAGACCTTCAGCGCGGGCCAGGCCGATGCGCGCGGCAACTACAGCATCGCCGTGGCCGGCACGGGCAGCTGCAACCTCACCGTCGACGGCAAGGCCACCACGCTGACGCTGGGTGCCGAGCCGACACGCTTCGACTTCGACGTGCCGGCGGGTGACGGCCCGCTGAAGTCGCTGTAGCCGGCATGGCCACCGAGTCCAAGCCCCCGCTGGAAGGCGTGAAGTGGGCGCTGCAGACGCTGGCGATGCCTTTGGCCCTGGTATCGCTGCCGCTGCTGTACCAGTGGAAAGCCGGCGAGATGTCGGCCAGGACCGCGGCCGAGAACCAGCGCCGCGAACAGGCCGAGCAGCAGTTCCGCCTGTACACCGACCTGATGAGCAAGCGCGAAGAGGCCGACACCACGGTGCGCCGCGGCCTCTTCGACAAGCTCGTCGGCAGCTACCTCGACCCCAAGCCCGGTGACGTCGACAAGCGCCTGGTGGCGCTGGAACTGCTGTCGCTGAACTTCCACGACACGCTCAACCTGAGCCCGCTGTTCTGGGAACTCGACCGCCAGATCGCGGCGCGGCCCAAACATCCGTCGAACGAGGAATACCAGCTGCAGCTGGACCGCGTGGCTTCGCAGGTGAAGAACCGCCAGGCCTCGGCGCTGGAAGTCGACGGCGTGCGCGCCACCATGCAGGTGGAACTGGGCTTCATCGGCGAAGGCCTGGCGCCGCAGAGCAAGAGTTTCCGCCTGCGCAACGTGGCCGCCGAGGCCGCGGCCGATGTGCCGGCCGAGCGCGAGTTCTCGGTGACGGTGCTCAGCCACGACCTCAAGCACCGCCGCCTGCTGGTGGCCGTGAACTTCGGCGCCGCCGAAGGCGGTGCCACGCAGAGCACCAGCTTCTGGGTCGACCCCTACGACTTCCCGCTCACCAACTTCAGCCGGGTCTCGCGCAGCGAACGTTTTTCCCTGGTGCTGGACCGCTACAAACCCACGGACGATGGCGGCACGGCGCGCCTCGTGCTGCTGCTGTTCCCCAGCAGCCGCAGTGGCGCGAAAGACCGGCCCTACATCGACGACCTGGTGGCGCGGCTGGCGCAGAGCACGCCGGCATCGATGCCCGCTTCGGCACCCACCGCGGCGGCGAGCTCGAAACCCTAGGGCTGCACCTTGCGCGGCTTGCCCGCGTCGTCGATGGCCACGTAGGTCAGGTCGGCCTCGGTCACCTTCACCACCTGCAGGTTGGCCGGGTTGCGCTCGGCGTACACCTCCACGTGCACGCTGATCGACGTGTTGCCGATGCGCGTGACGCTGGCGTAGAAGCTGAGCAGGTCACCCAGGCTCACCGGCTGCTTGAACACGAACTGGTTCACCGCCACCGTGGCGATGCGGCCCTTGGCGATGCGCGCCGGCAGCACGGCACCGGCCAGGTCGACCTGCGCCATGATCCAGCCGCCGAAGATATCGCCGTTGGCATTGACGTCGGCCGGCAGCGGCATCACGCGCAGCACGAGCTGGCGGTCGCCTGGCAGTTCGAGCGGGGCCATCTGCAGGGGTGCTTCGTTGCTCGGGCTCATCGGGTGTCCTTGGGTCAGCGCCGAACTGTAGCGGCAGTGATAATCCTTCGATGTTCTGGACGCGCAGCGCCAACACGCCCCTTCAATCCCAACGCGATCTCTCGCGCCGCCTGCGCAAGCTGGAGCGCCTGTTCCCGCTGCACGACATCCTGGCCGAGCAGCTCGATGCGCAGAAGGTGCAGGCCTACTACAGCGAGTGCCACGCGGCCTATCGCAAGCACCATTCCAGCGAAGGCGCCACGCACATGGCGCTGAACGAGGGCGGCCGTTTCGACCCAGACGGTTTCCGCGAGCACCTGCGCCGCATCGAGGCGCGCTGGGTGCAGAAAGCGCCGCAGGACGTGCTGGAGCTCGGCTTTGGCCAGGGCTTCAACCTGGGCTGGCTGGCGCCGCGGCATCCGCGCACGCAGTTCCACGGCATCGACCTCACACCCGACCATCTGGCGCTGGCGCAGCAGCGCATGCAGGCCAGCGGCACTCGCAATGTCAATCTGGTGCTGGGCAACATGCTGCAACTGCCGCAGGCCGACGCCAGCATCGACGAGGTCTTCGCCATCGAGGCCTTCTGCCACGCGCCCGATCTGGTGCGCGCGCTCGCTGAAGTGGCGCGTGTGCTGCGGCCCGGCGGTCGCTTCACGCTCTTCGACGGCTACCAGCTGCGGCCTTTCAGCGAGCTGGACGAAGACGGCGCCAAGGCCGTGCAGCTGGCCGCTCGCGGCGCCGCGGTGGACCGCTGGCAGATCCCCGACGAGCTGATCGCCGCGGCCGCGACGCAGGGCTTGGCGCTGGAACAGATCGAGGCACTTGACCGCCAGGTGCTGCCCAACCTGCGCCGGCTCGACCGCCTGGTGGGCGCCATCATCCGCGTGCCCTGGCTGGCCCGCCGTGCGCTGGCGCGCCGCGCACCGGCACGCAGCCGCAACGTGCTGTCGGGCTACCTGCTCTACCCCACGGTGGCGATGGGCCTGCTCGGTTACCGCGAGATCGTTCTGCGCAAGGCGGCTTCATGAGTTCCCGCGCGCAACGCATGCCGGCGCCGCCCGCGGCCGCCGAGAGCCCGGCCCCGCGCTCCGACTGGGCCACGCTCGCCAAGCTGCTGCCCTACCTATGGCGCTACCGATGGCGCGTGGGCATCGCGCTGCTATTCCTGATCGCGGCCAAGGTGGCCAACGTCGGCGTGCCCTTGCTGCTGAAGAACCTGGTCGACTCGCTGGCCATCAAGCCGGGCGACCCGAGTGCGCTGCTGGTGGTGCCGGTAGGCATCGTGGTGGCCTATGGCGCGCTGCGCCTGTCGACCTCGTTCTTCACCGAACTGCGCGAGCTGATCTTCGCCAAGGCCACCGAAGGCACCGCGCGCAGCATCAGCCTGCAGGTGTTCCGCCACCTGCACGCCCTGAGCCTGCGCTTCCACCTGGAACGCCAGACCGGCGGCATGACGCGCGACATCGAGCGCGGCACGCGTGCCGTGCACTCGCTGATCTCGTACTCGCTCTACAGCATCTTCCCGACGCTGATCGAAGTGACGCTCGTGCTCACGCTGCTGGCGGTGAAGTTCGACGTCTGGTTCGCCGGCATCACCGTGGTGGCGCTGGTGTTCTACATCGCCTTCACCATCACGGTGACCGAGTGGCGCACCCAGTTCCGCAAGACGATGAACGAGCTCGACAGCTCGGCGCACAGCCGCGCCATCGACTCGCTGCTGAACTACGAGACGGTGAAGTACTTCAACAACGA
>CAYREA010000233.1:0-7279 GCA_964423075.1 uncultured Rubrivivax sp.
CAACGGCCACTACCTGATGTACTTCGACACCGCGGTGGCCGGCTACTGGCGCGCGCTGGCCATGCCCTACCACGAGACCATGGAGGCACTGCAGGGCGACATGTTCGTGCGCAAGGCCACGCTGGAGTACGAAGCCTCGGCGCGTTACGACGAGCAACTGGCCGTGGGCGTGCGCTGCGCGCGCATCGGCAAGTCTTCGCTGGTGTTCGCGGCCGCGGTGTTCCGCGGCGAGCAGCGCCTGGTGCATGGCGAACTGGTCTACGTCTTCGCCGACCCCGCCACGCAGACCAGCAAGCCGGTGCCCGACGTCTTGCGGGCCTGGTTCCAGGCCTACGAGGACGGTGCCACCATGTTCGAGGTGCAGCGGGGCGACTGGGCCACGTTGGGCAGTGAGGCGCGCGCGATCCGGCAGGCAGTGTTCGTCGACGAGCAGCGCATAGCGGCCGAGCTGGTGGTGGATGCCGCGGACGAGCGGGCGCTGCATGCGGTGGCGCGCAACCGCCTCGGCCTGGCGCTGGCCGCGGGGCGCTTGCTGCCGGCGCAAGGCGGCGTGGGGAAGATCGGCCGCATGGCCACGCTGGCCTCGATGCGGGGCGCGCACCTGGGGCAGGGCGTGTTGCAGGCACTGCTGACGGCGGCGCGCGAGCGTGGTGATGCGCAGGTGATGCTGAACGCGCAGGCCAGCGCGGTGTCGTTCTACGAAAGGCTCGGCTTCCAGCGCCAGGGCGCGGTGTTCGAGGAGGCCGGCATTCCGCACCAGGCGATGCGGCGCGCGCCTTGAGCCTTCAGCCCGCGGCTTCGAAGACTTCGGTGTGGCGCGGGCCGGCCTGCAGGCGCATCAGCAGCGGGGCCAGCGTGGCTTCGATCTGCGCCTGCAGGATGGGCGTTATGCCGCCAGGGGCGGCGTAGGTCTCCATCCAGGTGAGCATATCGCCGCTGTCTTCGGCGCGTCGCAGCAAGCGGGCCCGCAGGCCCGGGTGTTGCTGCATCAGGCCGAGCAAGGCATGGCCCACCTCTGCAACGACAGCCGCGGCGCTGGCCTGCGGCGCCTTCCAGTAGACGTAGAGTTCGCGCATGCGCTGCGCTGCGGACTCAGGCCGCTTCAGCCGGGATCACGTAGGGCAGGGCGCTGGGCGTGAGCAGAGCGCCGTCGGCCGAACCCGCATGCAGCGTGCCGCCGGCCAGGGCCGCCAGCTTCACTTCCACCAGCGCCGCATGCGCGCCGGCCCAACTGCCGGCCAGCACCACCATGCCGGCGGGCTGGCCGGGGTCGGCGCTGTGGAAGATCTCGCCGCCCGGTGCCAGCGCTGTTGGGCTGTGCACGACCTGCGCGCGGCGCTTCAGCGTGCCGCGGTACTGGCTGCGCGCCACCACCTCCTGGCCCGGGTAGCAGCCCTTGCCGAAGTTCACACCGCCCACCAGTTCCAGGTTGATCATCTGCGGCACGAACTGCTCGACCGTGGCCGCCACGATGCGGGCCACGCCGCTGTGCACTTCGAGCCATTGCCAGGCCTCGGTGTCCAGAGTGGGCGCGTCGGGTGCGGTGCCACCCACCTGCAGCTGCCGCGCCACGGGCCGGCCGTCGACCACGGCGGGCGGCAGCTGGATGCTCTGCGCCCCCGGCGTGCCGGCCAGCGCCCAGGCGCTGCCTTCGGCACCACCGGCCACGCCCCACAGCGGCAGCTCGGCGCTGGCATCCACCAGCTTGCACTGTGCGCGCAGCACGAACATCGACAGGCGCTTCAACACGGCGGGCAGCAGGTCGGCGCTGCAGGCCAGCAGGATGTCGGCGCCGGCGCGCCAGAGGATGAAGGTGGCCAGCAGCCGGCCCTTGGCCGAGCAGTAGCCGGCGGGGCGCGCCTGGCCTTCGGGCAGGTGTTCGACGTCCTGCGTCAGCTGGCCGTGCAGGAACTTCGCGGCGTCAGCGCCGCTGGCGCGGATCACGCCCCAGTCGGGCAGGCGCAGTGCGCCGTGGGGCAGGGCCGTGGTTGTGAGGGCGTCGCTCATCGGCTCATTATGATCACCGGCCATGTCGAAGCGCTCTCTGGGGTTGGGCCTGTGGGGGCTGCTGGCCGGCCTGCTGCTCGTGGCTGCCGCCGTGCTGGCCGGTGGCGCGTGGTGGTGGCTGGGCAAGCCGCTGCCGCTGTCGGGCGTGTCAGCCGAGTTGTCCGTCGAACCCGGCACCACGCCGCGTGACATCGCGCAAGGCTGGGTCGACGCCGGCGTGCAGACCTCGCCGCGCCTGCTCTACGCCTGGTTCCGCTGGTCGGGGCAGGCGCGGCGCATCAAGGCCGGCACCTACGAGATCGAAGCCGGCACCTCGCCACGCCGCCTGCTGGAAAAGATGGTGCAGGGCGACGAAGCGCTGGAGCATGTGCGTGTGATCGAAGGCTGGACGCTGCGCCAACTGCGCGCCGCCCTGGCCAAGGCGCCCAGCCTCAAGCCCGCCACCGCCGCGATGAGCGACGCCGAGCTGATGGCCGCCATCGGTGCGCCCGGCCAGGCCGCCGAAGGCCGTTTCTTTCCCGACACCTACGCCTACAGCCGCAACGTCAGCGACCTGGCCGTGCTCAGGCGCGCCCACAAGGCGATGGCACGCCACCTGGACGCTGCCTGGGCCGAACGGGCTCCCGACACGCCGCTGAAGAGCGTCGACGAAGCCCTGATCCTGGCCTCCATCGTCGAGAAGGAAACCGGCCAGGCCGGCGAGCGCGGCCTGGTGGCGGCGGTGTTCGCCAACCGGCTGCGCATCGGCATGCCGCTGCAGACCGACCCGACCGTAATCTACGGCCTGGGTACGAACTTCGACGGGAACCTGCGCAAGCGCGACCTGCTGGCCGACACGCCCTACAACACCTACACACGCCCCGGCCTGCCGCCAACCCCCATCGCGCTGCCGGGGCTGGCTTCCTTGCGTGCCGCCGTGCGGCCCGAGCGCAGCCCCGCGCTGTACTTCGTGGCGCGTGGTGACGGCAGCAGCGAATTCAGCAACAACCTGGCCGACCATAATCGCGCGGTGAACAAGTACCAGCGCGGACGATGACGGGCCCAGCCACCGGCCCGGGCCGCTTCATCACTTTCGAAGGCATCGACGGCGCCGGCAAGAGCTCGCACATCGAGACCCTGGCGGCCTGGCTGCGCGCGCGCGGCCACGAGGTGGTGGTGACGCGCGAACCCGGCGGCACCATGCTGGCCGAGCGCCTGCGTGAACTGGTGCTGCACGCGCCGATGGACGCCCTGACCGAAGCGCTGCTGGTCTTTGCGGCGCGGCGCGACCATCTCGTGCACCACATCGAACCCGCGCTGGCGCGTGGCGCCGTGGTGCTGTGCGACCGTTTCACCGATGCCACCTTCGCCTACCAGGGCGGCGGCCGCGGCTTCGACAAGACCGTGCTCACGCAACTCGAGACCTGGGTGCAACAGGGCCGCCAGCCCGACCTGACGCTGTGGTTCGACGTGGCACCGGCCATCGCCGCCGAGCGCCGCGCCGCGGCGCGCGCACCGGATCGTTTCGAAACGCAGGACAGCGCCTTCTTCGAACGCGTCAGCGCCGGCTACGCGGCGCGCTGCGCGGCCGACCCGCAGCGCTTCGCACGGCTCGACGCGGGGCGCGACATTGCCGGCGTCTGGGCCCAGGTGCAGGCCGCGCTGCTGGCGCGGCCCTGGGCCTGAAGGCGGCACCATGCTCGTCGACGCCACCGGCACCCTGCCGCTGCCCTGGTTGCAGCAGCCGCTGGCCGATGCGCTGGACGGCCACCGCGGCCACGCCCTGCTGCTGCACGCGGCACCGGGTGACGGCGCGCTGCAGCTGGCCTTCACGCTGGCGCAGGCCTGGTTGTGCGAGGCCGCGTCGGGCACGCGGCCCTGCGGTCGTTGCGGCAGCTGCCACCTGGTGCAGGCGCATGGCCACCCGGACCTGACGGTGCTGCTGCCCGAGACCCTGCGCCGCGAACTCGAATGGCCGCTGCCCGACGACAAGATCGACAGCGAACGCAAGCCGAGCAAGCAGATCCGCGTCGATGACGTGCGCCACCTGATCGACCGCGTCACCCGCACCAGCGCGCGCGGCCGTGGCAAGGTGGCCCTGGTGTTTCCGGCCGACGTGCTGAACCTGCAGGCGGCCAATGCGCTGCTGAAGACGCTGGAAGAACCCGCACCCGGCACGCGCCTGCTGCTGGGCACGGCCGAACCCGCGCGGCTGCTGCCCACGGTGCGCAGTCGCTGCCAGCTGATGCGGCTGCCCACGCCCGCTGCCGAAACCGCCGTGGCCTGGCTGGCGACGCAGGGCATCGCCGACGCGGCCGATGCGCGCGTGCTGCTCGCAGCCTGCAGTGGCCGGCCGCTGGATGCACTGGCGCTGCTGCAGGCCGGCGTGGACGCACGCAGTTGGGCGGCACTGCCCGCGGCCGTGGCGCAGGGCCGTGCCGCCGCCTTGTCGGGCTGGCCCGTGCCGCGTGTGCTGGACGCGCTGTACAAGCTGTGCCACGACGCCCTGGCCGTGGCCGGCGGCGCCACGCCGCGCTACTTTCCCCCCGACAAGGCGCTGTCGCAAGGCCAGGCGGCGCGGCTGGCCGATTGGTCCAAGGAACTGGCCCGCGTGGCTCGCCACGCCGAACATCCGTGGAACGAAGGCCTGCTGGTCGAAGCGCTGGTGCGCGCGGGCAGCGAAGCCCTGCAATCCGCACGTGTGCAACCGCGGGCCGGCGCACGGGGCTCCGATACACTGCGCCCATGAGTGATCCCCTGCCCAGTCGCGTCGGTGGCCTCGGGCCGCCGATCAGCCCCGCCGGTGCCGGCGGGCCCGCGAGCCGGCCCAGCGTCATTCAACTCGTGTTCCGCGAAAAGGGCGCGCTCTACGCCGCGTACATCTCGGTCTTCGCCGAGGGCGGCCTGTTCGTACCCACCACGCGCGAGTACAAGCTGGGCGAAGACATCTACCTCTTGCTGTCGCTGCCCGATGACCCGCAACGCTTCCCGGTGGCCGGCAAGGTGGCCTGGCTCACGCCACCCAATGCCTCGGGCGGCCGCACCCAGGGCGTGGGCGTGCGCTTTCCGAACGACGACAAGTCGCGCCAGCTCAAGGTGAAGATCGAAGAGGTGCTGGGCACCAGCATCTCGTCGTCCAAGCCCACCCAGACGCTGTAGCGCGCCGCCCGGCGCGCCTTCCTCCTGCCTGCCGCACGGCATGTTCGTCGATTCCCATTGCCACCTGAGCTTCCCCGGGCTGCACGAGCGGCTGCCTGAGATCCGCCGCGAGATGGCCGCGGCGCAGGTGGACCGCGCCGTGTGCATCTGCACCACGCTGAAAGAGTTCCCGGTGGTGCACGCGCTGGCCACCGCGCACGACAACTTCTGGGCCACCGTGGGCGTGCATCCCGACAACGAAGGTGTGCAGGAGCCCACGCTCGAAGACCTGCTCAGCCGCGCGCGCCTGCCGCGCATCGTGGCCATCGGCGAAACCGGGCTCGACTACTACCGCCTCAACGGCCGCAGCGTCGCCGACATGGCGTGGCAGCGCGAGCGCTTCGCGGTGCACATCCGCGCCGCGCGTGCCACCGGGCTGCCGCTGGTGGTGCACACGCGCAGCGCCAGCGCCGACACCCTGGCCGTGCTGCGCGACGAAGGGCAGGGCAGCGTGCGCGGTGTCTTCCACTGCTTCACCGAGACCATGGAAGTGGCGATGGCGGCGCTGGAGATGGGCTTTCACATCTCCTTCTCCGGCATCCTCAGCTTCCGCAATGCCGCCGACTTGCGCGAGGTGGCACGCGCAGTGCCGCTGGAGCGCTGCCTGATCGAGACCGACAGCCCCTACCTGGCGCCGGTGCCTTTCCGCGGCAAGACCAACCAGCCGGCCTGGGTGCGTCACGTGGCCGAAGCGCTGGCCCAGGCCAAGGGCCTGACGCTGGGCGAAGTGGCGCGCGCCACCAGTGCCAATGCCGCGGCCCTGTTCAGCCTTCCCAGCCTGTTGGAAGGGACACCGTGAAACGTAGAAGCTACTTGATGTTTGTGGCCTATCTGGTTGCTGCACATGGCGTTTCCAGAGCTCAACTCGAAGACGCGGTGCTTTTCTTCCGGGCCGTCAACGTCGACAACGCCATCACGGTGCGCGAGCTGCTCGACAAGGGCCTGGATCCCAACACGCTCAGCGAGAAGGGCCAGTACCCGCTTTTCCTGGCCATGCGTGAAGCGTCGTTCAAGGTGGCCGAGGTGCTGCTGGCGCAGCCGGGCTTGCGCGTCGACGCCGCCAATGGCGCCGGCGAAACCGCGCTGATGATGGCCGCGCTGCGCGGCCACGTCGACTGGGTGCGTCGCCTGCTGGACCGCGGCGCCGCACTCGAGCGCGAAGGCTGGACGCCGCTGCACTATGCCGCCAGCGGTGAAGGCACGGGCGCAGTGGCCCTGCTGCTGGAGCGTGGGGCGCGCATCGACGCACCGTCGGCCAACCGCAGCACGGCGCTCATGCTGGCGGCGCGTTATGCGCCCGAGCCCACCGTGGACCTGCTGCTGGCGCGCGGCGCCAGCCTGGCGCTGCGCAACGATCTCGGCCTGGGTGCCGTTGATTTCGCACGTTTGGGCGGGCGCGAGTCGCTGGCCGCGCGGCTGCTGAAGGCCGAACGCTGACGGGCAAGGCGCCGGGCGCCGCAGCAAGCGTGTCAGAAGTCATCCGACACGGGCTTTGGTGCTGCACGGACTGAACAGCCACGGAACCCGGGCGTAGAGTCGCTTCACTGTCCCAGCCCCCGAAGGAGCCGTCATGCCGCAACAAGCTGCCGAGCGCAACCCGTTCATGTTGATGATCAGCCCTGAGGTCGTGCTCGCTGCCGTTGAGAAGTCCGAGCGGCTGGGCAAGTTGAACCGTCACCTGTGCCGCCCGCTGGACCGCCCGGTTCCGGCCACCACCGGTGCAGCCGTTGTCGAAGTGGCGACGGATGACGAAGACGACGGCGCCGACGCCGAAAGCTGATTCGCGGCCTTTCCAGGCGCGTCCGCAGCGCCCGCTGCGGTGACCAGACGGCGAGGCGGTGTCCATCTCCGCGCCACGCCAACCCGCTTGGCCTCGCGTCAGCTTCATGACCCCCCAACTGGCCCACTGATCGGCCATCGAAGCGCCGGTCTCCCATGCGGCTTTTCTGCTGTGGGATCCGAGTCCTCGACCCTGCCCGCCTGAAGTCGAGGCCCGAAGTGCCGGGCTACCATGCGGGCCCCCATGACGACCCACGGAACCCCGGAAGACGATGCGGCGCTGGTCGAGCGTTGCCGCGGCGGTGATGCCAGCGCC
>CAYREA010000234.1:0-7276 GCA_964423075.1 uncultured Rubrivivax sp.
CCAGCGTGGCGAGGATGGCTTCGTGCTGCGCGGCGCGCTGGCTCAGCAGGCGGTGTGCGGCGCGCGCGTCGGCCTGGAAGGCCTCACGGCGCTGATTGATGTCCCAGCGCACGAGGGCCAGGCCGCCGGCCAGGGTCAGGGCCAGGGCGGCCGCCGGCCATCGCCAGGCGGTCGGGGCACGCATCAGGTCAAATGGGTTTCAACCCCTTGAACCGCTCCTTCAAAGGCTCATGCCCCAGCGGCGGAAACTCGATCAAGGTCTCCGGCACCTTGTGCTCGGGAATCGCATCCAGCAGGTGCCGTATCAAGGCCAGCCGCCCGCGCCGCTGGTCATTGAAGTCCACCAGCGCCCAGGGCGCCCGCTTGGTGTGCGTGGCCTCCAGCATCGAAGCCCGCGCCTTGGTGTAATCGGCATAGCGCGTGCGCGATTCCAGGTCCACCGGGCTCAGCTTCCAGCGCTTGAGCGGGTCGGCGCGCCGTTCGGCGAAACGCTCTTCCTGCTGCGCCTGGTCCACCGTCAGCCAGTACTTGAAGAGCAGGATGCCGTCGTCGACCAGCATCTTCTCGAACACCGGGGCCTGGGCCAGGAAGTCCTGCGCCTGCTCTTCGGTGCACCAGCCCATCACGCGCTCGACGCCGGCGCGGTTGTACCAGCTGCGGTCGAACAGAACCACCTCGCCGGCCGCCGGCAGGTGCGGCACGTAACGCTGGAAGTACCACTGCGTGCGCTCGCGCTCGGTGGGCTTGGGCAGCGCCACCACGCGGCACTGGCGCGGGTTCAGCGTGCCGGCGATGGCCGATATGACACCGCCCTTGCCCGCCGTGTCGCGCCCTTCCACCACCACCAGCAGGCGCTTGCCGGTGTGCTGCAGCCAGCGCGCCACGTCGTTAAGTTCCAGCTCCAGCACCGCGAGCTTCTCAAGGTACTCGCTCTTGCCCATCTTCTTGGCCGTGCCGTTCTTGTTGCCCATGGTGCTTGTGTTCCTCAGCGTTTGCCCAGTGTGCCGGCCAGGCGGTCTTCGGTGCCGGCGATGCGCTCCAGCTTCGGGTAGCGCAGGCCGCCGCGGTAGTCGAGCTTCAGGGTGCGGAAGTTCTCGCCTTCACGCAGCAGCAGCTCGATGGGGGCCTTGCCGTCCTTGTTGGCGGTGACGGCGGCCTTCAGCAGCTCGGGCTTGTAGGCGCGGTTGTTCACCGCCACCAGCGTCACGCCCGGCGCCAGGCCGGCCTGGAAGGCGTAGCCGCCCCAGATGACGCTGCCGATGCGCGCGTCGGCGCCCGGCATGGCGAACGAGCCGCCGCGCGGCGAGCCCACCGTGAGGCCCAGCGAATGGCTCAGGTCGACGTAGCGCTCTTCGGCTTCGTCGGCGCGCGCGGTGTCGCTGGGCGTTTCGGCGTAGACCAGCTTCCAGCCCGAACGGGCCAGGCCGTCGAGCGGGGCGCCGGGGCCGTGGCTGTCCAGGCGCTGGCGCAGGAAGGCGGCCCAGTCGTGCGCCACCACGCCGCTCAGGGCCGCGACGATGTCGTCGAAGCGGTAGGGCAGCGGGCCCAGTTCACCGTCGCGCACGCCGAAGAAGGCCTTGGCGAAATCGTCGATGGACTTCTGGCCGCCGCTCTTTTCGCGGATGAGCGAATCGGCGTCCAGCCATACCAGCAGCATCTCGCCGTAGTAGTCACCGCCGGTGCGCTGCCAGTTGCTCCAGTCCTTGCTGCCGCGGCCGCGCGACATGATGTTGTCGTTGGTGGTGTCCTGCAGGTTGCGCCAGGCGCGGCCGGGCTGGGTCTCGTAGTTGGCAGCGGTGCGCGCCAGGCGGTCGCGCGCCTGCTGCGGCGTGGAAAGGCCGCTGCGCGCGGCCAGCACCCAGCCCCAGAACTCGGTCTGCCCTTCGTACAGCCACATCAGGCTGTTCTGCATGGGCAGGTTGAAGTCGGGCGTGTTCAGGTCGGCCGGGCGGCGGAACTTGCCGTTCCACGAATGGGCGTACTCGTGCGGCAGCAGTTCGCGCGAGCCGATGCGGCGTTCCCAGCCGTCCCAGTAGTTCGGGCGCACGCCGTTTTCGCTGCTCTGGTGGTGTTCCAGGCCGATGGCGCCCATCTCTTCGGTGATGGCCAGCAGGAAGTCGTAGTGGTTGTAGTGGCGCGAGGCGAAGACCTTGTCGGCCTGGCGCACCAGCTCGCGGTGGGCTTCGATCTGCGCTTCCGTCGGGTTGAGCTTGTCGGCGTTGTCGGCCACCAGGTTCAGCACCACGGGGCGCGGCGTGCCGGGCGGGTCGAGCTCGATGCGGCGGAAGTTGCGACCGGCGAAGACCGGCGAATCGACCAGCATCTCCAGCGACACCGGCTTGAACTGGATCGTGCCGCCATCCTGCTTCGCCGGCCGCAGCGCGGTGCCCGCCTGCCAGCCGGCGGGCAGCACCAGCGTGGGCTGCACCTGGATGTTGCGCGGGTTGTAGCCAGCCGGGTACAGCACGACGCTGTTCCACTGCACATTGAGCATCTCGCGCGTGACGGTGACGCGGCCGCTCATGCCGCCCACCGGGCCCAGGTGTTCGAACGCCAGGTTCAGCGTGCTGGCGCCGGCGGGCACCTCGAGCTTGAAGGCGTGGGTGTCCAGCGGGTCGCGCAGCCAGGTGACGGGTTTGCCGCCGGCGCTGGCCTTCAGCCCGGCGAGCAGATTGACGTCGCCGTTGGGCGCGTGCTGGCCGGGCAGCCAGCGCGGGAAGTACAGCTTCAGCGGGCCGGGCTTGACGGGCAGCGTCTGCTGCACGCGCAGCACCTTGTGGTCGAGGTCGGTGGCGTCGACGCGCAGCGCGATCTCGCCCGGGTAGGGCAAGGGGCCGGGCTGCGTCTGCGCGAGGGTGGGCGCAGCGGCCAGAGCGGCGAGCAAGGGCAGCAGGGTGGCTGCTGCGCCGCCGCACAGGGTGGGCTTGGTCATCGGGGCGGTGGAGTGGGAGGGGACGGGCACGATAAGCCAAGTCGCCGCCGCCTTCAGGCCCGGGGTCAGCGGCTGCCCAGGGCTTGCGGCCCGCGCCGCAGGCTGCGCAAGGCCAGCGCCGCGGGCAACGCCAGCAGCGCGTGCAGCAGCAACAGCGCACTCGGGCCGAACAGGGCCAGGGCCGTGCCCAGAACCAGCAACAGCAGGGCCGGCAGCAGGGCGACCGCCGCGCCCTGGGCCGCGGGCAGCGGGGCCAGCGGGCGCGCTGCGGTGTCGGCGACCCAGGCCAGGCCCCAGGCCAGCGTGTGCAGCAGTGAAGCGGCCATCAGGCCCATCAAGCCCGGCCAGGCCCAGGCGGCGACCGCGCCCAACAGCAGCAGCGCGGCGCAGGCGCGTGGGTGGAAGCCGGCGGTGGGCCGCGCGTGGCGCAGCAGCCAGGCCGGCGCGAGCATGGCCGCCAGGTGCAGCGCCAGCATGGCCGCTGGCGCGATGCCCGCGGCACTGCACCACTGGCCCAGCAGCGGCAGCATGGCCATCATCGGCAGCATGGTCCAGCGCGCCGCGGCCAGGGGCCACAACACCACCGGGCCGGCCTCCCCAGGCCACAGGCCGTCGAAGAGGCCACGGCGGCAACCACCGGGCCGGGCGCCGGCCGGCACGAAGGGCGGCACCAGCAGGGCCAGCAGCAGGCCGCCCATCAGCACGCCGAGCCAGCCCGGCGCGTGCGACAGCCCGCCCGCCGCCGCCACGCCCAGCGTGGCCGGCAGCAGCGGCGACGCAGCGCGGCCCGCCGGCCGCAGCCGGCGCACCGTGTGCGACGCGGCCACCACCAGCACCGCCCAGGCCGCGGCGGCCAGCAGCACACCGGGCGCCGTCTGCAGCGCCAGGCCGCAGGCCGCGAGGCCGGCGGCGGCCAACAAGGCGGCGCGCAGCGCGGCGGGCGCCAGGCCCGGCAGGAACAGGCTCATGCCCGCCGGCCACAAGGCCATCCACAGCGCGAGCGGCAGCAGGCCGCCGGCCCACAACGGCAACTGCGCCTGCCCGGCCTGGCCCAGTTGCAGCCAGGCGCACACGAACAGCGCCCAGGCCGCCGCGCGCGCCAGCAGCAGGCGCAGGCCGTCAGGCATGCACCGCGGCCGGCCAGCGCAGCACGTGGCCGGTGTCGGCTTCGAAACGCGCCAGGTCTTCGGGCGTGTCGATGTCCACCCGGTAGCGCCGGTTGTCGCTGACAAAGGGCGCCACGGCCTCGGCATGCGCGGCCTGCCACTGGCGGCAGCCGAACTGCAAGTCGCCGGCGAGGATCTGCTCGCGCACCTCGGCACTGAACATCACCGGGTTGCCGCGCTCGCCGTTGACTTCGGGGAACACCACCTGCGCACCGTTCGGCCGCTTCTTGAACGCGCCGATCAGCGCGGTGATGTCCTGCGCGCTGAGCAACGGCTGGTCGGCCAGGGCCACGATCACCGCGTCGAGCTTGCCGGCCAGCGCGGCCAGGCCCAGGCGCTGCGACGAGACCTGGCCCTCGTCGGGGTTCGGGTTGCGCACCAGAGTGACGGGGAAGGTCTGCACCACCGGTTCGATCAGCTCGACATGGTGGCCCAGCACCACCACCACCTCGTCGACACCCGCGCCCGACAGCGCGATCAGCTGGCGCCGGATCAGCGGCACGCCGCCCAGTTCCAGCAAGCACTTGGGCCGGTGGCCGATGCGCGAACCGGCGCCCGCGGCCAGCAGCACCGCGCCCACCACCACGCGGCTGTAAAGACCACCACCGCCCTTGAGGATGCAGCCCATCTCAGGCCTTTCCGCCGCCGCAGCAGGAGCCGCCGACGGCGGGCATCTCGGGTAGGGGCACGGGCTTGAAGGTCGCGGCCGGCTGTTCGACAGGCACCGCCCCACGCCGCGCCGCCACCACCGCCACCAGCACCGACAGCGCGATCTCCTCCGGCGTCTGCGCCCCGATGGCCTGGCCGGCCGGCGCCACGATGGCGGCCACCGCCGCGGGGTCGCTGCCCGACTCCACCAGCGAGGCCTTCAGCACCTGCGCCTTGCGCGCGCTGGCCACGAAGAACACCTGGCGCGGCTGGATCGCCAGCGCCGCGCGCAGGCCCTGCACGTCGCGCCGGCCCTGGGTGGCCACGACCACGAAGCTGCCTGGCGCCACCGTGGGCGCTTCGTCGCTGGTCAGCACCGTCACCGGCAGGCCCACGCGCGGCGCCAGGCCGGCCAGGGCCGCGGCCAGCGGCGTGTCGCCGATCACGGTAAGACGGGCACGCGGCAGCATGGGGTCGACGAAGAGTTCCAGCGTGCCGCCGGAATGGCAGGCCATGCCGAACTCGAGCACGTCGTCGAGCTGGCGCATCGTGCCTTCTTCGGCCGGGGCGATGCGGATCATCCGCGCCTGGCCGTCGAGCAAGGCCGTGCGCACCGTGCGCATCACGGCCGGCTGGGCGCAGCCACCGCCGATCCAGCCGCTGACGATGCCGTCGGCGGTGACGATCGCCTTGTCGCCCGGCTTGGCCGAGGCCGGCGCCTGCACCCGCAGCACGCTCACCAGGGCGTAGGGCTGGTCCTGTTGCTGAAGGCGATGGGCGGTGTCCAGCACGTCGAGCGGGGAAGTGGCGTTCATGGCAGGTCCTTTCAATGCAGCAGCGCGGCGGCTTGCGCCAGGTCGCGCAGGCTGTTCAGGCGGATGAAACGTTCGATCAGCGGCAAAGCGGCCGTCACGGCGCCCGAGGCCGGCCGGCGTTCGCCCGGATGCCACCAGCTGACGCGCGCGCCGCGGCCGCGCAGGGCCGCCAGTTCTTCGGCCAGGCGCTGCGGCTCGTCGGCATCGAAGCCGTCGGACAGGATCCACACGCGCGCGCTGCGGTTCAGCTGGGCACGGGCGTGCACACGCTGGAAGTCGGCCAGGCTGGTGGCGATGCGGGTGCCGCCGCCGAAGCCGGCGGTGACGGCGTTGACCTTCTCCTGCACCGCGGCCGAATCGCGCTGCAAGAGCGGCGTCACTTCGGCCAGCCGGGTGTGGAACACGAACACCCGCGCCTGCGCCGCGCCGACGAAGGCGCGTGCGATGCGCAGGAAGAGCTGCGCATGCGTTTCCATCGAGCGGCTCACGTCCACCAGGATGAACAGGCGCGGCTTCTCGCGCCGCGGCCGGCGCCAGGCCGGGGCCAGCGGTAGGCCGCCGGTCTTGAGGCTGGCGCGCAGGGTGCGGCGCAGGTCCAGGCGCGCGCCGCGAGGGTGGTCGCGCCAGCGGCGCGTCAGGCGTTCGCGCAGGCGGCGCGCGATGCGTTCGGCGAGTTGTTCCAGCTGCGCCAGGTCTTGCGGCAGCCACAGCGACAGGCTGCGGTCGTGCAGGGCCTCCACCGCGCTGGCGCCGCCTTGCTTGCGCGGCGCGCCGGGCTCGTTCGGGTCGGTGCGGGTGCCGGCGTCCAGCGCCGTGTCCAGGCCCGGCGCTGCGGCGGGCCGCGGCGGCGCGTCCAGGCTCTCGTGCAGCTGCTGCACGATCTGGCGCAGGTCGCGCGTGGGGCGGGTCTGGCCGCTGCTGCGCACCGTGCCCTTCAGTTTGTGCGGCAGCCAGTAACGTTCGAACAGCTCGGGCCAGCGACGCCAATCGCGCGCGTCGCGGCAGGCGATGGCGCGCCAGGCGGCGTCGAGCTTCGCGGACCGTTCCACCGGCAGCGCCAGCGCGGCCTGCACGAAGTCGCGCTGTTCGGCGATGCCCACCTGCAGGCCGTGCTCACGCAGCAAGGCCGCAAAGCCGGCGATGGCCTGCAGCGGTTCGGCCTGCGGCAGCTTCATGCGGCCTGCCCGCTCTTGATGGCCACACCCTCGTGGCGCCGGCCTTCCAGCAGCTGCAGCACCTTCTCGGGGCCGAACTGGAAACGGTCCTCCCGCGTCTTCAGCAGGCAGGCCAGGGTGTGCGTCAGCGCCTGTGGCTCGGTCGGCAGCGTGGCATGGCCCAGGCGGTGCAGCGCACGCACCCAGTCCAGCGTTTCGGCCACGCCCGGGGTCTTGCCCAGGTCTTCGTGGCGCAGGCGCTGCACGAAGGCCACGGCCTGTTCGACCAGCGCGCTCTCGGCATCCGGCAAGGTGCTGCGCACGATGGCGATCTCGCGCGCCAGCGTCGGGTAGTCGAGCCAGTGGTACAGGCAACGCCGGCGCAGCGCGTCGCTGAGTTCGCGCGTGCCGTTGCTGGTCAGCAGCACGGCCGGCACATGGCGCGCCTTCAGCGTGCCGAGTTCGGGCACGGTGATCTGCCAGTCGGCCAGCACTTCGAGCAGGAAGGCCTCGAAGGCCTCGTCGGCGCGGTCGATCTCGTCGATCAGCAGCACGCAGGGC
>CAYREA010000235.1:0-7244 GCA_964423075.1 uncultured Rubrivivax sp.
TGGTGGTGGCCGGCCCGGGCGACCGGCGCGACGAGGACATCCGCGACATCGCGCTCGCGGTGGCCGGCCGTTTCGACCACTACATCTGCCGCCGCGACGACGGGCTGCGCGGGCGTGCCGGCGACGAGGTGCCGAACATGATCGCCGCGGTGCTGCGCGAAAAGGGCGTGCCCGAAGCGGCCATCACCATCATCCCCGACGAGCAGCTGGCCATCGACGCCGCGCTGCGCATGGGCCAGCTGGGCGACCTGCTGCTGATCTTCGCCGATGCACTCACGCGCTCGTGGAAGCAGGTGATCAAGTTCAAGCCCGAGGGCACGGCCGCGGTGGCGGTGCGCGAGGCCGCCAAGCCCAAGGCCGAGGTGATGGACGAAACGGTCGAGCGCTCGATCCGCGACGACGCCCCGCTGGCCGCCGGCTTCGTGCGCGACGAACGCGGCCTGCGCTTCGTCGGCGAGGCCAATGACTGAAGAAGCGGTCGAGCCGAACCACGGCTTCGACGATTCGCGTCGGCTCACGGGCCACAGCCGCTGGTACAGCGGCAGCGCGGTGACGCTCACGCCCCTGGGCCGGGCGGCGCAAGACCCGGCCGCGCACGCGGCCTGGGCGGCGCGCGTGCGAAGCGTCTGCGCGGCGCTCGGCTGGCCCGACGCGCAGCCGCGCGTGGTGCCGCACGCCACCGAACCGATGCTGATGTTTGCGGCGCCCGCCGACCTGCTCTTCACCGCCACCGAGATCAACGAATGGGCCTGGGAGCGCAGCGCGGCCGCAGCCGGCGAGCGCGGTTTCGACCTGGCGCAGGACCTGGGCGAGGATCCGATCGTGGTCTTCACCGCGCGCGCCGCGGCCGAACGCAGGCCCGCGCTGGTGGCCCTTCGCGCCGCCGCCCTGGCCCATGCTCTGCCGCTGCTGGAGGACGACGAAGCCGTCTCCGTCGGCGCCGGCGCCGGCAGCCGCACCTGGCCGCGCGACGCGCTGCCGGCCGTGGCCGAGGTGCCCTGGGCCGCGTTGCACGACGTGCCCACCGCGCTGGTCACCGGCAGCAACGGCAAGACCACCTGCGTACGCCTGCTGGCCGCCATGGCCGGCGCCGCCGGCCGTGCCGCGGGCTACTGCTGCACCGAAGGCGTGTACGTCGCCGGCGCGGCCGTGCAGAGTGGCGACTACAGCGGCCCGGCCGGCGCGCGCAGCGTGCTGCGCCACCCCGGCGTGCAGCTGGCCGTTCTGGAAACCGCGCGCGGCGGCATCCTGCGCCGCGGCCTGGCGGTGCCACATGCCGACGTGGCTTTGGTGACCAACGTGCAGGCCGATCACCTGGGTGAATACGCCATCGAGAGCGCCGCCGACCTGGCCGAGGTGAAGCTGGCCGTGGCGCGCGCCCTGCGGCCGGGGGGCGCGCTGGTGCTGAACGGCGCCGACCCCGTGCTGATGGCCGCGGCCGCGCGCCTGCCGCACGCCGCGGCGGCGCGCCAGGTGCTGTTCGCGGCCAATGCCGAACACCCGGCGCTGCAGGCGCACCGGGCCCGCGGCGGCCTGGTGTGCGGTGCACACCAGGGCCGGCTGCTGCTGGGCGACGAAGACCTCGGCGCCATCGCCGCCATGCCACTCACTTTCGGCGGTTCGGCGCAGCACAACGTGCAGAACGCCGCCGCGGCCGCCCTGGCGGCACATGGCCTGGGGCTGCCGCTGCAGGCCATTCGCGACACGCTGTCGCGCTTCGGCGAACACCCGCAGGACAACCCCGGCCGCCTGGAACGCTGGACCCACCACGGCGCGACCGTGCTGCTGGACTATGCACACAACCCCGACGGCCTGGCGCAGCTGCTGCACGTGGCCCAGGCGCTGCGGCCGCGGCGCCTGGGCCTGCTGCTCGGGCAGGCCGGCAACCGCGACGACGCCGCCATCACCACGCTGGCCGCCACCGCCGCGGCCGCGCGGCCCGACCGTGTCGTGATCAAGGAACTGCCCGCCATGCTGCGCGGCCGCGCGCCGGGCGAAGTGCCGGCGCTGCTGCAGCGTGGCCTGCTGTCGGCCGGGCTGGCGGCCAGCGCCATCGAGCGCATCGACGACGAAGAAACCGCCGCCCGTTCCCTGCTGGCCTGGGCCCGGGCGGGTGACGTGCTGGTGCTGCCGGTGCACACCCGCGCTGCGCGCGAGGCGCTGGTGCGCGGGCTCAGTGCGCCGTCGTGACGGTCATCCGGCCCTCGGCGAAGACGCCGCGGAAGGTGATCTGGAAGTTGTTCACCTGGTTGCCCGGCAGCAGCCGCCCGACCAGGTTGTGGCGCGAGGTGGTGAAGGCCATCACCGAGCCGAAGTCGAAGGCGATGAAAGGAATGTCGGTGGCCATCTTGGTCTCGCGCCCGTTGCCGTAGCGCCACCAGTTGGCCAGGAAGGGCGAGCCCACCACCGGCGTGTTCACCGTGCCGTGCAGGAACCAGGTGGGCGAGCCGGCGTCGAGGTCGGGGCTGACCGCGGCGTAGAACTCGTTGGCCGCACCGGCTGGCGTCGACTCGATGGTGAGCCCCGGGTCCAGCGCCGCCGGCACGCCCGCCGCGCGCAGCAGCAGGGCCAGCGCGGCCGAGTCGGTGGCGTAGCTGAGCGTGTAGTTGTTGATGGACGTGTTGGGGTCGGTGCCGGTGCCGTCGGGCGAGAAGATGATCACGCCGATCTGCGCCACCCGCCCCGGCCGCGCCGGCAGGCCGCCCACGCGCACGGCCTCGCAGTCGGCCACGCGCACCACCAGCTTGGCGCCGGCGCCATCGACAACGGGCGTGTAGCGCAAGGGCACCAGGGCGCGCACGCCGGCCGCATCGGCTGCGGCCACGCCGACGAACTCGGCGCAGCGGCTGAACTGCACCGCGGTGCCCGGGCCTGCGGCATGGGCGGCCCCGGCCAGCGCGCAGGCGCAGGCGATGCTGAATCCGGTGTGCATGGGGCTCATCGTCGCCTTTCGCAGGCCCGAGGCGGGCTGCAGGCGATTCTTGGCGGGCCGGCGCGCCGCGTCGACTGGGCGTTCGCGGGAGGCAGGCCCCTAGATTGATCTCAGTCGAGGCGCACGATGTTGTGCCGCAGCGCCACCAGCACCGCCGCCGTGCGGTTGGCCGCCTGCAGCTTGGACATGATGTTGGTGATGTGGAACTTCACCGTCGGCACCGCGATGGCCAGGCGCGCCGAGATGTCGCCGTTGCCCAGCCCGCGCGCCAGGAGGGCGAGCAGCTCGCGTTCGCGCTGGGTCAGGTCGGCGCCGGGCTCGTCGGCCTGGGTGGGGGTCACCAGCGCGGCGTGCAGCGCCGCCGAGCACATGGTCCGGCCCTGCGCCGCGGCCTGCAGTCCGTCCAGGACATCCTGCTGCGAAGCCGACTTCAGCAGCACCGCGCTGGCACCCAGGGCCAGGCCCTGGCGCGCCAGCGGCACGTCGGCCGTCTCTGCCAGCAGCACCCAGCGCAGTGCCGGCCAGCGCGCCGCCAGCGTCTGCAGGGTGGCCAGGCTGTCCGTGCCGGGGATGGACATGTCCAGCACCACCACGTGCGGCTCCGCCGCGGCAATGGCGGCCTCCAGTTCGGGGCCGCTGCCGGCCTCGCCCGCCAGCTGGTAGGCGGGGAAGTTTTCGATCATGGCCGCCAGGCCACGGCGGCAGATGGGATGGTCGTCGACGACAAAGACTCTGATGTTTTGCACGGCTGAATCTTGCAAACGTTGCCAGCGGAAGGTCTAGTGTTCCGCGTGGCGGTGGATACCACCATGCACTGAAAGGTCAATTGGCATAAATTTGTGTAATGACGACCGACGAAATGCACTACCTCGTGACGATTGCCCGCTATCGCAACATCGGGCGCGCGGCCGAGGCGCTGGGCCTGACCCAGCCGGCGCTGACGCGCGCCGTGGCGCGGCTCGAGGCCGTGGCCGGGCAGCGCCTGTTCGCACGCCACCCGCGTGGCGTGGAGCCCACGGCCGCCGGCCAGGTGTTCGTCCAGCGCGCGCAACAGATGCTGGCGGCCTACGAAGACGCGCTGCGCGAGTTGCACCAGATGAAGGCCGGTCAGCTGGGCCTGCTGCGCGTGGGCTGCAGCCCCAGCGTCGACAAGGACCTGCTCGCCGCCGCCGTGCGCCGCCTGATCCTGGAGCGTCCGGCCACGCAACTGCTGCTGGTGGAACGCCTCACCACCGAGCTGCTGCGGCAGCTGGAGCAGGCCGAGCTCGACCTGGTCATCGGCCCGGTGCAGGGCGCGCTGGCCGGCACGCTGATGGCCACACCGCTGCACGTGAGCCGGCTCAACGTGGTGGCTTGCGCCAGCCACACGCTGCAGCGCCGCGGCGTGCTGTCGCTGGCCCAGGTGCAGGCCGAGCCCTGGCTCTTGTCGGCCGCGCCCGGCCCGCTGCGGCGCGAGATCGACGAAGTGCTGGCGCGCGCCGGCCTGCCCCCGCTGAACGTGCGCGTGGAGGCCGACTCGCTGACGCACGTGCAGTTCCAGCTGCTGCGCGGCACGCGGATGCTGGGCATCTGCAGCGACTGGACGCTGCGTGCGGTGTCCGAGATGGGCCTGGGCCGGCTCGAGGTGCGTGGTCTGGACTTGCGGCGCCAGATGGCCGTGCTGCAGCGCCGAGGTGCCTTCGTGCCGCCGCTGGCCGAACGCCTGACCACGCTGCTGCGCGAAGAAGCGGCGCAGCTGGACGGGGCGTTCAGTCCGGCCGCAGCCGCAGCGCCTGCAGCCGAGCCAGCATCGGTGTCACCACCGGCACCGTGAGCATGGTGCTGGCCACCGCCATCAGCAGCAGCGCGGTGAAGCTGTCGCTGGTGATGACGGCCTTGTCCAGCAGCACGTTGGCAAAGATGATCATGATCAGCGCCTTGGTCTGCAGCAGCCAGCCGATCAACGAGGCCTCGCCCGGCGCCCAGCCCAGCACGCGCCCGGCGATCTGAAGCCCCGCCAGCTTGCCGGCCACGCTGGCCAGCAGCAGCCAGGCCGCGGCCACGAACACGGCGGCGCCACCCAGCGTCCACTGCGTGCGCAGGCCGGTGCTGAGGAAGAACACGGGCATCACCACCAGCAGCACGTGGTGGCGCAGCAGGTCCATCTGCTTCTGCTCGAACCAGCGTGCGTCGCACACCGCGCCGGCCAGGAACGCGCCCACCATGAAGTGCAGGCCCGACCAGTCAGCCCCCAGCCCGCAGGCGGCCAGCCATATCAGAGCCAGGTACCAGCGGTCGCGCTCGGGCACGGCCAGCATCAGGCGGCGCAGCAGCCAGGCTGCCAGCGCGAAGACAGCCAGGAACAGCAGCTGCCGGCCCACGCGCGTCCAGTCCATCAGGATCAGCGCCAGCACGCCCCAGATGGCGATGTCGTCCAGGCTGGCGTAGCGCAGGATGCGCTGGCCCAGCGGCTGGCGCAGGATGTCGAGCTTCTCCATGAAGAGGATCAGGATGGGCAGCGCCGTCACTGCGCAGGACATGCCCACGCCCAGCACGAACTGCCAGCTCTGCGCGCCAGGCCCCATCCAGCCGGCCTGCGCCAGCATGGGCAGCGCCGCCAGGCAGCCGAAGGCCAGCGGCATGCCCAGGGCCAGGCCGGCGGTGACGGCGCTCTCGCGCCGGTGCTTCCAGGCCTGGCCCAGATCGAGTTCGACCCCGGCGATGAAGACGAACAGCATCACCGCCCACCAGGCCACGCCGTTGAGCGCGGTGATCACCGCCGGCGTGAACACCGTGGCGTAGGCCTGCGGCCAGGCTGCACCCAGCACGCCGGGGCCGAGCAGGATGCCGGTGACGATCTGCACCACCACCAGCGGCGCCCAGTACTCGGTGCGGCCCAGCCGCCACACGGCATAGGGCAGCGTGAAGACCACCAGCATGGCAACCAGGTAGAGCTCGGTGGTGTTCATCACGCGCGGCAGCAGATAGTTCGACGCGCGAATTTTGCCCGGCTAGCCCTGCACCACCTTCAGGAAAAGCTCGCGGTCGGGCGCGAAGTTGGCGTGCAAGGGCAGCCAGGCGCCGCCCAGTGCGCGTGCATCGCTGCCGATGGTGCCGGCCAGCAGCTGCGGACGCGAGACACCTTCCCAGTCGTAGCGGTCCAGCGCCAGCGTGGTCTCGGCCAGCAGCGCGGCCAGCAGCTCGCGGCTGAAGCTGCCGTCGAGGATGGCGCCTTCCAGGTCCAGCAGGCAGGCCGCGCCCTGCACGGCCTGGGCGATGGCGGCGGCGGCTTCGGCCAGCCAGGCGCGGGTGTGCGGCAGCCAGGGCGGCTGCAGCGCGCGTTCGTCAGCCGCGGCCGCGGTGTCGAGCCCGGCGGCGGCGTAGGCGCGCTCCAGCGTCAGCAGCGAGGCCACGCTGAGCAGCTGCGCCGGTTTCTCATCGCTGCGTGGCGTGGCCGTCCACAAGGGCAGCGAGCCGATGGCGCCGGCATTGCCGTTCAGGCCGCCGCGCAGGTGGCTGTCCAGCACCAGGCCGCCGCCGATGAAGGTGTCGACGAAAACGTAGAGAAAGCTCTTCACGCTGCGGCCGCGGCCGGCCACGAGTTCGGCCACGGTGGCGGCGGCCGTGTCCTTCACCAACGTGACGGGCAGCTCGCTCAGGCGCGCCACCGCCTGCGCCAGGTCGAGCCGCTGCCACTTGGCGGCCACCGCAGGCGGCAGCCCCAGCAGCGACTGCCAGCCGCCCAGGTTCAACGGCGCGGCGATGCCGATGCCCTGCAGCGCGTCGCGCCGCGTGGGGCCGAGCTTGCGGCGGAAGTCCTTCAACCGCGCCGCGATCTCCGGCAGCAGCTGTTCGGGATCGGCATGTCCGTATTCGAGCGTGTGACGCTGGCGCACGGCACCGGTGAAGTCGACCAGCACCACGTCCATGCTGCGCCGGCCCAGCTTCACGCCGATGGCAAAGGCGCCATCGGGGTTCAGCGACAGCGGCACCGAAGGCTGGCCCACCTTGCCGCGCTGCGGCTCGCCCTTGGCCAGCAGGCCGTCTTCGAGCAGGCGCTTGGTGATGAGCGAGACGGTCTGCGCCGTGAGCCCGGTGATGCGCGCGATCTCGGCGCCGGGCAGCGCACCGTGCAGGCGCACCGCCTGCAGCACCACGCGTTCGTTGTACTGGCGCAGCCCGCCCTGGCTGCTGCCGCGCGGGCGCAGGCGTTGGGCTTCGGCACTGTCAGTGTCCATGGTTCGTTATGCTGCAAGGCATTCGGCTGGAATCTGTTCAGGCGCCATCGCGCCGGTCATCACCGCCACGGTGTCGCTCATGCTGATCTTCTTCG
>CAYREA010000236.1:0-7225 GCA_964423075.1 uncultured Rubrivivax sp.
GCCGAACAGGCGGCCGTCGACGCCGGCCTTCTGCGCGATGCGCACCGTCTTGCCGCTGAGCTGTTCGCCCAGCGACTGTGCGGCGGCCAGCTTCGCAGCAGCGGCCTTTTCAAGTTCGGCACGGCGGCCTTCGAATTCCTTGATCGCGGCTTCGGTGGCGCGGCGCGCCAGCCTGGACGGGATCAGGAAGTTGCGGGCGTAACCCTGCTTGACCTTGACGACGTCGCCCAGGTCACCGAGCTTGCCGACCTTCTCCAGAAGAATGACTTGCATGGTGTTCTCCTCAGACCTTGTGCTGGTCAGAGTACGGCAGCAGCGCCAGGAAGCGCGCGCGCTTGATGGCGGTGGTCAGCTGGCGCTGGTAGAAAGCGCGCGTGCCGGTCAGGCGGGCCGGCGTGATCTTGCCGTTCTCGCCGATGAAATCGCGCAGCACGTCGATCTCCTTGTAGTCGATCTCTTCGACCTTGGCGACGGTGAAGCGGCAGAAGCGCTTGCGGCGGAACAGCAGCGACTGGTTGTTGCGCTTGGGGCGCTTGTCCTTGGAAAAACGACCTTTACCACGGGGCGGGGGCATATGAAGCTCCTACTTGATTCAATTCGATCCGGATGATTCGGTGGTGTCTTGCGGCTCCACCGACGTGATATGGAACATCAGGCCTCGTCCATTGCGGGCGCTGGTGATGAAACCGCCGTAGTGGCCCATCGAACCCAGCGCCAGCGCGCGCAGCGTTTGCGTGATCGCCCCGATCGCCACCGCCTTCATCTCCATCGAGACCTTGCGCGGCTGGCCGTCTTCGCTGACCTCGGACTCGTGCTTGAGCATCAGGTCCAGGGCCGGCAGGCCGGCGGGGGTGTAACGCAGCGCTGCCCGTTCCACCAGCGTTGCCGCGAGAACCAGCCGGTTCATCGCAGCGCCGCCGATGCGGACGCGCCCGGCCTTGTCAGGCCGTGGCCTCCTGGCGTTCCTTGCGAGCTTCCTCGCGTTCCACGGCCTTCATCATGATCGAAGGGGTGGTCTCGGCCTTGCTCTTGGCCACCGTCAGGTGGCGCAGCACGGCGTCGTTGAAGCGGAAGCCGGTTTCGATCTCGGTCAGCGTGGCGATGCTGCACTCGATGTTCAGGCACAGGTAGTGCGCCTTGACCAGCTTCTGGATCATGTAGGCCAGCTGGCGCCGGCCCCAGTCTTCAACCCGGTGAACCTTGCCGCCGGCGGCGGTGACCAGGGTCTTGTAGCGTTCCAGCATGGCCGGAACCTGTTCGCTCTGATCCGGGTGGATCAGCAGCACGATCTCATAGTGACGCATGAGGTCTCCTTGTGGATTCCCGTCACCCGGGGCCGGGTGATGCGGTGGAAGCCGCCCCGATGCGTCAACATGGCGGGTGCGGCAAGGAAAGCCGAACAGTATAGCAGGCCGGTCAGCGCTCGCCGGGCTGCGGGTAGCGCATGCGGTCGATGAGCGCCTGCGTTTCTGCGCCGGGCGCCTTCGTCAGCAGACTGACCACCGCCATCACCAGCAACCCGGCCGGCACGCCGAAGACGCCGGCGGCCACCGGCTCGATGCCGAACCACTGGCATTCGGCCAGCGGCCGTGTCACGCCGAAGAGCTTGCGCAGCAGCGGCAGGTTGGTGCCCATGTACCAGGCGCACACGCCCAGCCCGGCCAGCATGCCGGCCACCGCGCCGGCGCCGTTAGCCCGGCGCCAGAAGATGCCCAGCACCAGTGCCGGAAAGAAGGCCGCGGCGGCCAGCGAGAACGCCGCCGAGACGAACTGCAGGATGTCGGCGAACTTGAGCGCCGCGATCAGCGCCGTGAGGAACGCCACCGCCATCACCAGCACCTTGGATGCGATCACCCGGCCGGCCGCCGAGGCGCCGGGGTTGACGGTGCGGAAGTAGATGTCGTGCGACAAGGCATTGGCGATGGTCAGCAGCAGGCCGTCTGCCGTCGACAGCGCGGCGGCCAGCCCGCCGGCAGCCACCAGGCAGGTCACCCAGTACGGCAGCCCGCCGATCTCGGGCGCGGCCAGCACGATGATGTCGCCGCCCAGCAGCAACTCGCCCAGTTGCAGGATGCCGTCGCCGTTGATGTCGCGCACGCTCACCAGGTTCGGGTCGAGCCGGGCCCACCGGTTCACCCACTGGGGCAGCTGGTCCAGGGGCTGGCCCACCAGGTTGTGCAGCACCTCGAACTTCACCAGCACCGCCAGTGCGGGCGCGGCCATGTACAGCAGCGTGATGAACAGCAGCGACCAGCCCACCGAGGCGCGCGCCTGCGCCGGCGAGGTGGTGGTGTAGTAGCGCGTCAGCACATGGGGCATGGCGGCCGTGCCCACCATCAGGCACAGCACCAGGGCGACGAAGTTCAGGCGTGCGTTGTCGAAACGTGCCTGCTCGGCCGGGCTGCCGGCCGGGTTGCCTGCCGCAAAAGGCAGCGCATGCGGCGGCAGGCCGGCCAGTTGCCGGGCCTGCGCCAATGATTGCTCGCGCTCGCGCAGGTAGCTGGCCTGGGCCTGGGCTTCGGTGCGCGGCCGGCGCAGATGGTCGCGTTCGGCCAGCTGGATCTTGGCCAGCGGCGCGTTCTCGGCACGCAGCTCGGCAATGCGGCGCAGCTGCGCCTGCGCGTCGGCGGCCATCGCCGCGCGCACGTCCTGCAGCTTGCGGTCGGCCTCGGCGGCGCGCAGGCGCAGCAGCCGGGCCACGTCGAGTTCGGCCGGGTCGGTCGCCAGCTGGGCCTCGCGCTTCTGCACCTGGGCCAGCTGCTGGCCGTAGGTCAGCACCGGCAGCACACTGCCCGACTGCTTGACCGACAACCAGGTCAGCAGCACCAGGAACGAGATGATCAGCACCAGGTACTGCGCCACCTGCGTCCAGGTGACGGCGCGCATGCCGCCGAGGAAGGAGCACACCAGCACGCCACCCAGCCCGACGAAGATGCCCAGCTCGAAGCCGAAACCGGTGAGGTGCGACGTGATCAGGCCCACGCCGTAGATTTGCACCACCAGGTACACGAACGACACCGTGATCGCAGAGCCGGCGCCGATGAGCCGCGGCAGATGGCCGCCGTAGCGCGCACCCAGGAAGTCGGGGATGGTGTAGCCGCCGAAGCGGCGCAGGTAGGGCGCCAGCAGCAGCGCCACCAGGCAGAAGCCGCCGGTCCAGCCCAGTATGTAGGCCAGGCCGCCGAAGCCCTGCAGGTACAACACGCCGGCGGTGCCGATGAAGGAGGCGGCCGACATCCAGTCGGCCGCGGTGGCCAGGCCGTTGAAGACCGCCGGCACGCGGCGCCCGGCGACGAAGTACTCGACCTCGTCCGAAGTGCGGCCGACGAAGCCGATGATGGCGTAGGCCGCCACCGTCAGCACCAGGAAGGACGCGCCGATCCAGCTGCGCGACAGCCCCAGGCGCTCGGCCAGCGACATCATCCCCAGCATCAGGACGAACAGGCCGACGAACCATGCGTACCGCAGCGCCATGCGGCCGGAAAAGGTGCGCGCGGCGAACATGCCGTGCTGGTCGTCGCTCATGCGGAACATTCTCGGTCATCAAACCCGCGGCCCGCCTCGGGGCCGGCCCTCAGCGCTGCAGCCAGCGGCGTTGCGCGGCCAGCGCGGCGGTGGCCGCAAAGCCCGGCGGCTTGAGTTCGGCGCGCAGCGCCGGCCACAGCCTGAGCAGCAGCTCGGCAGTGGCCAGGGTGTCGGCCGCGGCCTGGTGGCGCACGGGGCAGCGGATGTCGAAGTGCGCCATCCACTCGTCGAGCGAACGCGCCAGCACCTGCGGGTGCAGCACGGCGGCCAGGGGCTCGATGTCGAGCCAGGGGTTGGGCAGCGGCGGCAGCTGCTCGGCACGCAGGGCGCGTTCGATCATGCCGCGGTCGAAAGCGGCGTGGAAGGCCAGCAGCGGCGAGGTGCCGGCAAAACGCGCGAAGGCCTGCAGCGCCGTCACACGGTCCTGGCCCGCACGCTGGCTGCCGACGCCGATGCCGTGCAGCAGGATGTTGGCCTTGTCGGGGGGCGACTCGGCTTCGGGCTGGCGCAACACCAGCTCGAAGCTGTCGCCCAGATCGATGGCCGGCCGTGCCCCGTCGGTACGCACGGCCACCGCCGCGATGGCCAGCAGGCGGTCGCGCCGCACGTCCAGGCCGCTGGACTCGACGTCCAGCACCAGCCAGCGGCCTTCATCCAGCGCCCGGGGCGGGCCGAGCCAGCGCCGCAGGGTCTCAAACATGGCCGCGCTGCCGGCGCTCAGCGCCGGTAGTCAAGCTCGATGCGCTGCTGCAGGCGGCGCGCGATGCGCACCGTCTCCTTGAGCATGCGGCGGTCGATCTCGTTGAGGCTGGCGACGTCGATCAGGTTCGGGTTCTCCGCTGTCTGAGCGGCCCCGATCTGCACCTGCAGACGCAGCATCTGCAGGAACTCGAAGGCCGTCACCCAGGCCTCGCTCTCCTGCGCCGCCACGCGCAAGGCCGGCGCCGCGGCTTCCAGGCGCGCGCGCGTGCCCAGCGCCGGCAAGCCGGCGGCCAAAGCGAACAGGCGGGCCGCGTCGACGAAGATCGCCGTGCCATGCAGTTTGAGATCCAGCCACTGGTGGCCGTCGTTGCCCTGGGTCTCGATCGCCCCGCGCCAGTTCAGCGGCACCCGGTTGCGCAAGGCGTTCTCGGCCATCTGCTTCAGGAAGCGCGGCACGCGCGCCGCTTCGCGCGCGGGCATCTCGCGCAGCGGCTGGGCCAGCGCCAGGTTGCCGCACAGCGGGCGCAGGTCGAAGTAGATGCTGGCGTTGAGCAGGTCTTCGGGAGCGCCATGCTCGATCCAGTCGGCAAAGCGCTGCTGCCATTCAGCCACGGTCAGGCAGCAGGCCGGGTTGCTGGCCATCACCTGGCCCTTGCACAGCGGGTAGCCGCAGGCGTCGAGCGCCTCGTTGACCTCCAGCGCCAGCGCCAGCCAGCGCGGCCGGTCGGCCGCCGCGTCGTCGCTCGAGAAGACCAGGCCGTTGTCCTGGTCGGTGGCCACGGTCTGCTCGCTGCGGCCTTCGGAGCCGAAGGCCAGCCAGCAGGCGGCGCCCAGGTCCAAACCGCGCCGCACCGCCACCAAGTGCACCAGGCGTTCGGTGAGCACGTCGTTGAGATGGCTGATGAGTTCGGTGAGCTGGCGCGACTGCACGCCCTGCCCCAGCAAGTTGCGCGCGAACTGGCGAATCTGCCCGGCCAGGTGCTGCAGCGTCGGCAGGTCGGCCGCGGCCCGGATCTGCGTGCTCAGCTGCTTCAGCGACAGGCGCTGCAGCGCGAACAGGTCACGTTCGGAGACGATGTTCACGACGCGACCGCCGTCCGTCACCGGCAGGTGGCGGATGCCATGGCGCGACATGGCCAGCGCCGCATCCTGCAAGGTGTGTTCGAGCGTCAGCGCGTGGATCGGCGTGCTCATCACGGCCGAGATGGGCGTATGCAGCGGGCGCTGCGGCAGCGTGACGCGGCCCAGGATGTCGTGCCGCGTCAGGATGCCTTGCGGCGCGTGGGCCTCGTCCACCACCAGCACCGAGCCGACACGGCGTTCGTGCATGCGCGCCAGCGCGTCGGACAGCGGCGTGTCTGCCGTGCAGCACAGCGGCTCCTTGCGCGGCAGGGTCGACAGGCGCGAGTCCAGCGACTGGTGCGCCAGCGTGCTCGAGGCCCAGGTGGCCTGCACGGCACGCCGCGACAGCTCCAGGAAGTGCAGCACGCGGCGCTGCAGGAAATCGGCAAACGGTGCGCTGTCGGCGGCCAGGCTCTGCACCTGCTCGGCCGGCAGCATCAGGCAGAAGCTGTCCTCGTTGGCGGTGTAGGTGGCGGTCACGGGGCGGCGGCCGAGCATGGCGCTCACGGGAAACAGGTCGCCGGCCTGGTATTCGAAGGGGCCGGTCATCTCGGCCACGCCATGCCGGCCGGTGATGCTGCCGCGGCGTATGCACCACAGCGCCTCAACCGGCCCGCTGCCGGGTTCGAGCACGGTCTCGCCGGGGGCGTAGTACACCTGCGTGGCCCCGGCCACGAACTGCTCCACGTGCGCAGGCGCCATCTGCGAGAAAGGCAGAGACAGCGCCAGCTCGCTGCGCAGGTTCTGCAGCAGGCTGCCGGAAGGCCTGCCGGTGGGGGGCGTCTGCGCTTCGGCCATGCGGGGGTCCGGAAAGCTCGGTGCGCCGATGTTAGAGCCCGGTGCCGCACCCGGTGCGGCCGCGCGGCTGACCTGGATCAAGAAGGCTCGAGGCAAGGAAAAGGGCCGCGCCCTTGCGGACGCGGCCCCTGCTGCCAGAGCGCCTTGGGTCAGGCGCGCGAGGTGTTCAGGTTCGGGTAGCGCACATGCTCCACCAGTTCCTGCACATCCGGCTTCGGGGCCGGTGTGAGCAGGCTCACGATGATGATCACCGCGAAGCCCAGCGGCACGCCGAACAGGCCGGCCGAGATCGGCAGGATGCCCCACCACAGCTCGATCGGCGACGTCACGCCGAACACGCCGCGCAGCCAAGGCTGCGTCATCACCATGTAGTAGAAGGTGATGCCCAGGCCCGAGGTCATGCCCAGGATGGCGCCCCACTTGTTGGCGCGCTTCCAGAACACGCCCAGCACCAGCGCCGGGAAGAAGGCCGCCGCCGCGAACGAGAAGGCCGCCGACACCAGGAACAGGATGTCCGCCGGCTTCTGCGCCGCCACGAAGGCCGCCATCAGGGCCACCACCAGCAGCAGCACCTTGGAGATCATCACCCGGCGCGCGGTGGGCGCGTTGGGGTCGATCATCTTGTAGTACAGGTCGTGCGACAGCGCGTTGGCGATGGTCAGCAGCAGGCCGTCGGCGGTGGACAGCGCCGCAGCCAGGCCGCCGGCGGCCACCAGCCCGGAGATGACGTACGGCAGCCCGCCGATGGCCGGCGTGGCCAGCACGATGATGTCGCCGCCGATCCTCATCTCACCCAGCTGGAAGATGCCGTCCTTGTTGACGTCCACCACCGACAGCAGGGCCGGGTCGACCCGCTGCCAGGCCGCTATCCAGTCAGGCAGCTTGTCGAAGGGCGTGCCCACCAGCACGGTGAAGATCTCGTACTTCACCAGCACGGCCAGGGCCGGGGCCGTGAAGTACAGCAGGAAGATGAAGAACAGCGACCAGGTCACCGAACTGCGCGCGTCCTTCACCGAGGGCGTGGTGTAGTAGCGCATCAGGATGTGCGGCAGCGCGGCCGTGCCCACCATCAGGCAGA
>CAYREA010000237.1:0-7144 GCA_964423075.1 uncultured Rubrivivax sp.
CCGCCGCGCCGGCGTCCAGCGCCATGCGGATGCAGGGCACGCTGGCGCGGATGCGGGTGTCTTCGGTGATCCTGCCGCTGTCGTCCTGCGGCACGTTCAGATCAGCGCGGATGAAGACGCGCTTGCCCTTGACCTGGCCCTTGGCGATGAGATCGGCCAGACGGATGACGTTCATGGTGATGCCCTTGCGGTCGAGTGGAGGAATGGTGTGACTTGCGGCTACCAGCCCAGGCCCAGCTTCAGCGGCAGCAGCACGGCCATGCCGACGATGATGGTGCCCAGGATGCCGCGGCGCCAGAAGAACCAGGCCGCGCCCGCGGCGGCGGCGAACAGGCGCGCGTCGCGCCAGGTGCTGATGAGTTGGCCGTTCTGCATCACGATCTCGGGCAGCACCACGGCGGCCATCGCGGCCAGCGGGGCGTAGCGCAGGCCCTGGCGCAGCCAGGTCGGGATCGGGATCTCGCGCTTGCTCAGGAAGAAGAAGCCTCGCGTGATGACGGTGATGGCGGTCAGGCCGATGACGGCGATGACACCCTCGGTGGCGGACATCGGCAGGCTCATGTGCGGTCATCCACCGGCTTGGCCTCGCGCGGCGTGCTGTGGTCGATCAAGAGACCCAGAGCCACCGCGGCGGCGATGGCCACCACGATATTCAGCTTGAAAGGCAGCGCGAAGGCCGCCACCGCCGCGCAGGCCGCCACGCCGCCGGCCACGGCGGTGGCGCGGTCGGTCAGTAGCGACAGGCCCACACCGAGCAGCGCCAGCGTGCCGGCGAAGCCCATGCCCCAGTGCACGGGCACGGCGTCGGCGGCGAAGATGCCGATCAGCGACGGCACTTGCCACGCGATCCAGTTGGCGGCGATGCCGCCCCAGAAATAGGGCAGTTGTTCGGGCGCCGGTTTGGGCTCGGGGAAGCGGCGCATGAACATCACGTAGTTCAGGTCCGCCGTCAGGTAGGCCAGCCGCAGCCTGTGCATCAGCGTGTAGCCCACGAAATAGGGCCGCCACATCGCGCTGAAGATCATGAAGCGCAGGTTGACGCACAGCGCCGTGGCCCACACCACCCACAGCGGGGCGCCGCTGCTCATCAAGGGCAGCACCGCCAGCTGCGCGCTGCCCGCAAACACCAGCAGCGACATCAGCACCACCACGACCAGCGGCAGGCCGCTCTTGCCCATGGCCACGCCCGTGATCAGGCCCCAGGCGGCGATGCCCAGGGCGGTGCCCAGCATCTCGCGGGCGCCGCGGGCGAATTCGGGGTGGCGCCAGGTCGGCGTGAGGGTGGCGGCTGTCACCCCTTGATTGTCGCCACCGCCTGTCGCGATGGCACCACGCGGGGCCTTACCTGCGCTTCACGCTGCCGCTGCCGGCCACCGAGCTCTTCACCATGGCGTCGCCGGTGTAGACCACATCGCCGCTGCCCGCGATGCTCACCGACAGCGTCTTCTGCGCGTTCACCGCGGCGTCGCCGCTGCCGGCGATGCTGACGCTCACGTCGTCGGACTTCAGCTCGGTGAGCTTCACCGAGCCGCTGCCGGCGATGCTGACCTTCATCTTCGCCGCGCGACCCTGGCCGGCCACGTCGCCGCTGCCGCTGATGCGGATGCCCAGGTCTTCGGTGTTCAGCTGGTCCAGCCTGGCGTTGCCCGAGCCGGCCACCGCCACCTGCAGCGCCGGGGTCTGGAAGCCGTCGACCTGGATGTCGCCCGAGCCCGACGCCGAGACCAGCGTCAGGCGCGGTGTGACGATGTTGATCTTCACGTCGCTGCGGTGGTGGATGTTCTCGCCGCGCTTCCAGCGCACCAGCAGCGTGGCGCTGTCGCCGCTGCCTTCAACGCTGGTTTCCAGCAGCGGCAGCAGGTTGTCGTCGGCGCTGACCTGCACCGAGGTCTGCGCGCCCTGCTTGACGGTGATGTTCATCGAGCCGGCCGACTTGATGGCCTGGAACTCGCCGACGCTGCGGGTCTCGGTGGCGGTCTTGCCCGAGCCCGATGTGGCGGCCAGCGCCTGGGCGGGCAACAGCACCGGCAGGGCGGCCAGGGCGCACAGCAGCGGGGTGAAGAAGGCGGCGCGGCGCGCCAGGCTGACGGGGTTCATGCGGCTCTCCATGGATCAGGGTGCCGCAATGTGCCGCTGCGCGTGGCGACGGGCCAGCGCAAGGTGACGCGATGCAGTTGGCCGCGACGAACTGCAAGCTGGCAGCGCCGCGCAGCGAGGCGCCGGCGGGGATCAGTGGGCCTTGGCGGGCTTGCCGGCCTTGGCCGTCTTGGTGGCCTTGCCCTCGGGCTTGGCATCACCGGCATCGGCCACCTTGGCCGGCTCGGCCTCACCCTCGGCCGCGGTGGGCTCAGGGGGCTCGTCGGCGGCGGGCATGGCTTCGAGCTTGTTCTCGCGCATGTAGTCGTTCATCTCGCGCCAGCCGGCGAAGATGGCTGCCTTGTCGGCGCGTTTGTTGATGCCGTAGCAGGCCTCCACCGAGCGCGCCGCATGGCGGCAACCGGCGCCGATGGCCTTGCCCTCGGCTTCGCGCTGCGCGGCCACGGCCGCGGGCGATTCGATGCCGAGCAGGTCGCAGCCGGCCAGCGTGATCAGGCCGGCGAGCAGGAAGGGGCGGAAGCGGTGCATGGGGGGCAGCAGGGGTCTGCCCGGGATATCGGCGCCGGGCGGGCCGGGCTTGAGTGCGCTCGGGCTCAGCCGGGCGCGGCACGCTGCAGGAATTCGCGCACACCGATGCGCCGGCCGCCCGGCAGCTGCAGTTCAGTCAGCGCCAGCGCGCCCTCGCCGCAGGCCAGCACCAGCCGGCCGTCGGCCGCAGCCAGCACCTGGCCCGGTGTGCCGCTGCCCGCCGCGAGGCGGGCGCGCCAGATCTTCGTGTTCTGGCCAAAGAGTGCAGCCGTGCAGCCGGGGAAGGGATCGAAGGCGCGGATGCGCCTCTCGAGCACGGCAGCCGGCAGGCGCCAGTCGATGGCCGCTTCCGACTTGTCGATCTTGCGGGCGTAGTTGGCGCCTGCTTCGGGTTGTGGCGCGGCCGGCAGCGCGCCGGCCTGCAGCCGTGCCAGCGCTTGCACGATCAGCCGGGCGCCGATGGCGGCCAGGCGCTCGTGCAGGCTGGCGCTGGTGTCGTCGGCACCGATGGGCGTGCCCTCGGTGAGCAGCATCGGGCCGGTGTCCAGGCCTTCGTCCATCTGCATGATGGTGATGCCGGTCTCTTCGTCGCCGGCCTCGATGGCGCGCTGGATTGGCGCCGCGCCGCGCCAGTGCGGCAGCAGCGAGCCGTGGATGTTGAGGCAGCCCAGGCGCGGTGTGGTGAGCACCCACTCGGGCAGGATCAGGCCGTAGGCGGCCACCACCATCACGTCGAGCCGGGCTGCCAGCAACGCGCTGCGGGCGGCGGCGGCCTCGTCGGGGAACTTGCCGTCCAGGCGCAGGCTGCGCGGCTGGGCCAGCGGCAGGCCTCGTTCCAGCGCCAGCTGCTTCACCGGCGAGGCCTGCAGCTTCATGCCGCGGCCAGCCGGGCGGTCGGGCTGGGTCAGCACCAGCGGCACGGCGTAGCCGGCGTCGACGATGGCCGCCAGTGCCGTGCGCGCGAACTCGGGTGTGCCGGCGTAGCCGACCCTCAGAACCTCACTGACCACGCTGCTCTTCGCGTGTCTTCTTCAGCATCTTGGTGCGGATGCGGTCGCGCTTGAGCAGGCTCAGGTATTCGACGAACACCTTGCCCAGCAGGTGGTCCATCTCGTGCTGCACGCACACGGCGGTGAGGCCCTCGGCGTCAATGTCGAAGGTCTGGCCCTCGCGGTCCAGCGCCCGCACGGTCACGCGGGCGTGGCGCTCGACGCGGTCGTAGATCTGCGGCACCGACAGGCAGCCTTCTTCGTTGAGCGCCATCTCCTCGCTGCGCTTGACGATCTCCGGGTTGATCAGCACCACCGGCTGGTTGTGCTGCTCGGAGGTGTCCATCACGATCAGGCGCTCGTGCACGTCCACCTGGGTGGCTGCCAGGCCGACGCCATCGTTGGCGTACATGGTCTCCAGCATGTCGTCGGCCAGGCGCCGGATGCGCTCGTCGACGGCCGCCACCGGTTTGGCCACGGTGTGCAGGCGGGGGTCGGGATAACGCAGGATGGGGAGGCGGGCCATGTCGGAAAGATACGAAATCGGTGGTGGCGAAACAGACGGCAACAGCTGTGGATGGTGCGCAACGAGGGGCCGGAAGGGCCTCTGTGGGCTACTGCACGCCGCGGGAGTTTGTTTGCGATATCAAGGGTTTACGGGCAGAATTTGTGAAAGCATATGAGCATTGTCGTCAATGCCCCCGGCCCTTGTGGACCGGGACGACCATTCACCCAGTCCGCGGCGCAATTTTGCACCGGCTGGGCAGCCCGCCCGGAGAACCCAGCGCCATGAGCATCCGCGTCAACCGCCGCACGTCACGGGCCCTGTCCGGTCTGTCCACCCTGGTTTGTGCCCTGGCCCTCGGTGGCATGGCCGGCAGCGCCCTCGCGCAGCCCAGCCGCATGCCCGTCACGCCCGAATGGCGCGACACTGCCAACCGCGTGGCCCAGGCCGGCGTGCCGCTGGAAGACCTGTCACCCAACGCTCCCGATTCGCATACCGTGCAGCCCGGCGACACGCTATGGGGCATCTCGGGGCTCTTCCTCAAGACGCCGTGGCGCTGGCCCGAGCTCTGGGGCATGAACCTCGAGCAGATCAAGAACCCGCACCTCATCTTCCCCGGCCAGGTGCTGTACCTGGAAAAGCGGGACGGCCGCGCCACCCTGAAGTTCGCCCAGGGCGACGAAGCCGCCACCGGCACCGTGAAGCTGTCGCCGCGCGTGCGCAGCCAGACCCTGGACAACGGCGCCATCGCCTCCATCCCGGTGCACCTGATCGGCCCCTTCCTCACCGAAGCCGCCGTCTTCGACACCAACGAGCTCGACACCGCCCCGCGCATCGTCGCCACGCAGGAAGGCCGCGTGATGCTGTCGCGCGGCGAAACGGCCTATGTGCGCGGCGACCTCGGCGGCGCGCGCGACTTCCGCCTGTTCCGCGAGCTCAAGCCCCTGATCGACCCCGGCACGAAGGAAGTGCTGGGCTACGAGGGCCGCTACGTCGGCACCGCCGTGCACGTGCAGACCGGCGACACGCTGCTGGCCAGCGCGTCCAAGGAAGCGGTGATCGTGCCCGACACCTTCCGCATCACCAACAGCCGTCTGGAGGCCGCGGTCGGCGACCGGCTGTCGCCGGTGCCCCAGCAGGAACTGGTGGCCTACGTGCCGCACGCGCCCAGCAGCCCGGTGGAAGGGCGCATCGTCGCCCTCTATGGCGACGGCCTGCGCGCCGGCCAGAACCAGGTGGTGTCCATCAACAAGGGCCGCCGCGACGGCATCGAGCGCGGCCATGTGCTGGCGCTGTGGCGCGCCGGCGCCGACGCGGTCGACAAGACCGGCCCCAAGCGCGAGGCCATGCGCCTGCCCGACGAAAAGCACGGCACGCTGTTCGTCTTCCGCACCTTCGACCGCGTGTCCTACGCGCTGATCCTCAGCGTGCAGGAGCCGGTACGCGCCGGCGACCGCTTCAGCCAGCCCTGACGCCCCGCAGCGCCAGCCGTGGCCGGCAGCGAGGACTTCGCCGCCTGGTTCAGGCTGCTTGAAACCCCGGGCGTCGGCCGCGACGCGGCACGGCGCCTGCTGGCTGCCTGCGGCGCGCCCGCCGCGGTCTTCGGCAGCAGCGACGAGACTCTGCGCGAACTGGCCGGCCCCGGCATCGCCAGCGCGCTGCGCCAGGAGCCGCCTACCTTTGCCGAACGTCTGCGCGCCGCGCAGGCCTGGCTCGAAGGTGGCCCCGAGCGCCATGTGCTGACGCCCGGCGACAGCCACTTCCCGCCCTTGCTGCTGCAGACGGCCGATCCACCGCTGCTGCTGTACGTGCAAGGCCCGCCCGAGCGCCTGAGTGCACGCAGCGTGGCCATCGTCGGCAGCCGTCAGCCCAGCGCGCAGGGGCTGGACAACGCGCGCGCCCTGGCGCGGGCACTCGGCGAACGGGGCTACGGCATCGTCTCGGGCCTGGCGCTGGGCATCGACGCCGCGGCGCACGAAGGCGCGTTGCAGGCCGGCGCCTGCACGGTGGCCGTGATGGGCACCGGCCCCGACCGCATCTACCCGGCGCGCCACCGGGCGCTGGCGCAGCGCATCGCCGCCGACGGCGTGCTGCTGAGCGAGTACGCCCCCGGCACACCCGCGCTGCCCGAACACTTCCCGCAGCGCAACCGCATCATCGCGGGCCTCACGCTGGGCACGCTGGTGGTGGAAGCCGCGCTGCGCTCGGGCTCCCTCATCACGGCCCGGCTGGCCAGCGAGGCCGGGCGTGAGGTGTTCGCGATTCCCGGGTCCATCCATGCGCCGCAGGCACAGGGCTGCCACGCCCTCATCAAGCAGGGCGCCAAGCTGGTGGAGGGCGTGGACGACATTCTGGAGGAACTGCAGGCCGGCACGCCACGCCAGGCGGCGCTGCCGCTGCAGGCCGACGCCCCGGCCGACCCGCTGCTGGACGCCCTTGGCCACGACCCGGTGACGCTGGACGCGCTGCTGGCCCGCACCGGCTGGCCGGTGTCGGAACTGACGGCGCGCCTGCTGGAACTGGAACTCGAAGACCGGGTGGCCCGACTGCCCGGTGGTCTGTACCAACGTCGTCACACCAGCTGATGTTTGTGCCCCTGGCGCTCGGGGTATAGTGGGTTGATGTTCGACGTACTGGTCTATCTCTACGAGAACTACTGGCGTCCGGACGCGTGTCCTGACCCGAAACAGCTGTCGCGCAAGCTGTCGGCCGTGGGCTTTGAAGCCGACGAGATCCAGGACGCCCTGAGCTGGCTCGACGGCCTGGCCAGCAGCGCCGAATCCGTCACCGGCAGTCCGGTCAAGGGCAGCATCCGCATCTACACCGACGCCGAGCGCGACGTGCTGGGCGACACCTCGATCGGCTTCATCGCCTTCCTGGAATCGGCCGGCGTGCTGCCGGCGCCGATGCGCGAGATGGTGATCGACCGCGCCATGGCCGTGGGCAACGGCCCGATGGACCTGGAAGACGTGAAGATCATCGTGCTGATGGTCTTCTGGAGCCTGGGCGAGGAGCCCGACGCGCT
>CAYREA010000238.1:0-7132 GCA_964423075.1 uncultured Rubrivivax sp.
CCATCGCCCACCGTGAAGCCGCCCAGCACCTGCGAGTTGGCGCCGACGATCACGCCCTTGCCCAGTGTCGGGTGCCGCTTGGCACCCTTGGAAAGCGAGGTGCCGCCGAGCGTGACGCCCTGGTAGATGGTGCACTCGTCGCCGATCTCGGCCGTTTCGCCCACCACCACGCCCATGCCGTGGTCGATGAAGACACGCCGGCCGATGGTGGCGCCGGGGTGGATCTCGATGCCGGTGAGGAAACGCGCGATGTGCGAGATGAAGCGCGCCAGCCAGCGGAATCCGTGGGTCCAGCACCACTTGGCGCGCCGGTGCAGCACCAGCGCATGCAGGCCCGGGTAACAGGTGAGCACCTCCAGCACCGAGCGTGCGGCCGGGTCACGTTCCAGGATGCAGGCGATGTCTTCGCGCAGGCGTGCAAACATAGTGCGACGCAGTGTAGCCGCGGCTTCTCAATCCTGCTTCGGGCCGCGCCGGCCCACCATGGCGCGGGCGATGCCACGCAGGATGTGCACCTCTTCCGTGCCCAGCTGCGCCCGGTTGAGCAGCTGGTTCAGGCGCGGCATCAGCTTCTTGGGCGCGGCCGGGTCGAGGAAGCCGATCTGCACCAGCGCGTCTTCCCAGTGCGCCAGCACGCCGGCCACGGCCGCGGCGTCGGCCAGTTCGCGCGGTGCGGTGCGCGCCTGCACGCCGAAGCCGCCCAGGGCCTGGCGCCAGTCGTAGGCAATCAGCTGCACCGCCTGGGCCAGGTTGAGCGAGCCGTATTCCGGATGCGTGGGGATCGACAGGCAGGCGTGACAGCGGTAGACATCGTCGTTGCTCATGCCCGTGCGCTCGGGGCCGAAGACGATGGCCACGCGGTGCTCGCTCGCGGCCAGCGTTTCGAAGTGCTCGCGCGGCGTGAAGGTGGGCGGGCCGAAGTCGCGCGGTGTCATCGCGGTGGCGCAGGCCCAGGTGATGCCGTCCAGCGCCTCGGCCAGGGTCGGCACGACGCGGGCGTTGGCCAGCACGTCGGTGGCACCGCTGGCCATCGCCAGCGCCTCGGCGTGGCCCAGCACGTCGGCAAAGCGCGGCTGCACCAGCACCAGGTCACAGAAGCCCATCACCTTCATGGCGCGCGCCGTGGCGCCCACGTTGCCGGCGTGGCTCGTGCCGACCAGCACGAAGCGGGTCGGGTCGGTGCCGGAAGGCAGGGTCATCGCCGGTAAACTCGCAACATCTCGCGGGCATTGTCGCCGCGCCGCTCTTTACCCCCTTCAAGCCAGAAATTCAGGTCACCCATGTCGCAAGCTTTGCACCCCATGCTCAACATCGCCATCAAGGCGGCACGCAGCGCGGGTTCCATCATCAACCGCGCCGCGCTCGACCTGGAGGTGCTGAAGGTCGGCGTCAAGGGCCCCAACGACTTCGTCAGCGAGGTCGACCGGGCCGCCGAGCAGGTGATCATCAACACCCTGCTGGAGGCCTACCCGGGCCACGGCATCCTGGCCGAAGAGTCGGGCCGCGAACATGGGGCCAAGAACAGCGAATACGTCTGGATCATCGACCCGCTGGACGGCACCACCAACTTCCTGCACGGCTTTCCGGTCTACGCCGTCAGCATCGCGCTGGCCTACCGCGGCCAGGTGCAGCAGGCGGTGGTGTACGACCCCACGCGCAACGACCTCTTTTTCGCCAGCAAGGGCCGCGGCGCCTTCCTGAATGATCGCCGCCTGCGCGTGAGCAAGCGCACGCGCCTGTCCGACGCGCTCATCGGCACCGGCTTCCCCTTCCGCAAGGGCGACAACTTCAAGCGTTATGTGAAGATGTTCGAAGAGGTGATGCAGAGCTGCGCCGGCCTGCGCCGCCCCGGCGCCGCCGCGCTGGACCTGTGTTACGTGGCCGCCGGCTACTACGACGGCTTCTTCGAGACCGGCCTGCAGCCCTGGGACGCCGCCGCCGGCTCGCTGATGATCACGGAAGCTGGTGGCCTGATCGGCAACTTCACCGGCGAGAGCGACTTCCTCTACCAGCGCGAGGTGGTGGCCGGCAACCCGAAGGTGTATGGGCAGCTGGTGCAACTGCTGGCGCCCTACACACGGGTGATCAAGGACGATGCGGCCAGCGCAGCGCACGAAGGCGCGGCAGAGACTGATGCGACGCAGGCCTTCGTCGAGGCCGCCGCACCGGCGGCGCCGGCAGCACAGGCGAAAAAGGCCGCCGTGCGGATCCGCAAGCCCGGGCGCGAAGACGCCCCGATGTGAGCCTTCAGCGCAGCCGCTGTCGCAGCCCGTCCAGGTGGGTGCGGCTGCAGGGCACGGCCGCGCCGTCCTTCATGCGCACGCGCGCGTCACCGGCTTCGGTGGGCTCGATGGCGTCCACCAGCGCCAGGTTCACCACCCAGCTGCGGTGCACGCGCACGAAGCGCGTGTCCAGGCGCTTCTCGATGGCGGCCAGGGTCGAGCGCAGCGGGTAGTCGTGCCCACGCCGGTGCAGGTTGACGTAGTTGCCGCAGGCCTGCACCCACTCGATTTCGGCCGCCGGCAGCAGGAATTCCTTGCCCAGCTTGCGCACCAGGAAACGTTCGGCGGCTTCCGGTTCGGGCTCGGCCTGCGGTGACGGCGGGTCGTCGGCCGGCTGCAGCAGGCTGGCCTCGCCCTGCAGGCGCCACAGCAGCAGCCGGTAGCCGAGCGCGATGATGCTGACTAGTGCGTAGGTGCGCACGTCCTTCAGCGCCTCGTAGGGCCACTCCACCCACCAGGGGCCGAAGTCATAGCTCTGGCCTTGCGTGGCGTAGAGGGCCTTTCGGATCAGCACCATCGCCACCACGTGCACCCCGCTCACCACCAGGCTGGCCGCCAGGTGGCGCGGCAGGTTGCGGCGCAGCAGGCCCCAATGAAGCGGCCAGCGCCGCAGCGCGGCCAGGATCACTGGCACCAGCGCCAGCCAGACCATGTTGCTGCTGAGCTCCCAGCTCGCCACCTCCCACCACTCGAAGCCGAGCCGGTTGCGTTGCACGTCGAGCCAGGTGGTGGTGGTATTGGCCACGATCTGGACGACCGTGGCGAGCATCCAGGCGCCCACTTCGAAGGGGCGGCGGTGGGCCAGGTAGCGCTGCAGCAGGTCGGGTGGGGGCGTCGGCACGGGCGGCAGTGTAGGCAGGGGGCCGCGGTTCCGGCCCCGGGATGGCAACGGCTGGTCACCGGGCGGCCACGGTTCGTCACTTCGTCACCGCAAGAGCCCCGGCCGGCGGCACCGTGCCGCCATGAACCCAACCCCAAACCTATCGAAAGAGCGCCTCACCGAGCTGGACTGGCTGCGCATCCTGGCCTTCGGCCTGCTGATCGTGTACCACGTGGGCATGTACTACGTGCGCTGGGACTGGCACGTCAAGACGCCGCACCCGGTACCGGCGCTGGAGACCTGGATGCAGTGGCTCAACCCCTGGCGGCTGCCGCTGCTGTTCCTGATCTCAGGTGCCGCCCTCGCGCTGCTGGCCGGCCCGTCCGGTGACAGGCGCCTGGCCGGCCCGCGCAGCCGCCGCCTGCTGCCAGCCATCGTCTTCGGCATGGCGGTGGTGGTGCCGCCGCAGGCCTACCTGCAGGTGGTGGAGCAATGGCAGTACGCGGGCAGCTATGCCGACTTCCTGCGCCTGTATTTCACCGCTTACCACGGCTTCTGCCGCGACGGCCGCTGCCTGGACCTGCCGACCTGGAACCACCTGTGGTTCGTGGTCTACCTGTGGCTCTACACGCTGCTGGCGGCCCTGCTCTGGCGTTGCGCCGGCGGCTGGACCCAGGCGCCGGGCTGGGCCCAGCTCACCCGCGGCGCGCGCCTGCTGTGGGTGCCCTGGCTGCTGCTGGCCGTGTGGCGCCAGCAGCTGCTGCACCACTTTCCGCCCAGCAACGACCTGGTGCACGACTTCTACAACCACGCCCTCTACGCCACGGTGTTCGTGCTGGGCGCCGCGCTGTTCGGCCAGCGCGACGACCGCCACGGCGCCTGGGCCGCCGCACTGTGCCTGCGCTGGTGGGCGCTGGGTGCGGCGGTGGCGGCGCAGCTCTTCATGATGGCCATGTGGCGGGCCCTGGACGGCCAGGCCGACGTGCCCGACAGCCTGACCATGGCCCTGCGCACCGTCAATGCGATGCGCCAATGGGCACCGATCATCGCTGCCCTCGGCTTCGCGCGCGCCCACCTGGCCGGGCGCGACGGCCCGGCGCGGCGCTGGTTGACGCAGGCGGTGTTCCCGTTCTACATCGCGCACCAGACGATCATCGTGATTGCCGCGCCCTGGCTGGCGCGCCAGGGCCTGCACCAGGGCCTGGAAGCGGCGCTGCTGGTGGCGCTGACGGCACTCGGCTGCGTGCTCGTCTTCCTGGCCGTGCGCAGGGTGCCGATCCTGTCCACCTGCATGGGCGTGGACCAGGCCCGCGCCAGATCGGCGATCATCCGCACATCTTGACGCCCAGGGAGCCTGCGATGCCCGATGTCCGCCTGCCGCTGTCCGGCGATGTGATGCAGTCGATCAACCCCTGGAGCTGGTACCTCAGCTCGGTGGGCGGCCAGTTCGGCCTGGTCAACATCAACGTCGGCAAGAGCGCCGACCCGGCGCTGGAGCAACAGATCCTCGACGAGGTGGGCAGCTACGGCCGCCAGCTCGGCCGTTTGGGCGAAGCGCTGGCCGTGCTGCTGAAGCACCTGGACCCAGCCGTGCTGGACGACGCCGAGAAGAAGACGATCTGGGCTTTCGAGGCCCAGATGGCCGAGATCGAGCGGCTCAAGGCGGGGCGCAAGTCGTGAACCGCGCTCGCCTGCTGGCGCGCGCGGCGGCCGCGGCGCTGCTGCTGGCCGCCGGCGCGGCGCAAGCCGCCGCCGCGCTGCCCGCGTTGAACATCGACAAGAGCCAGATCAGCGTGTCGGGCCTGTCGTCGGGCGGCTTCATGGCCAACCAGCTGGGTTATGCCTACTCCGCCACCTTCATGGGCGTGGGTGTGTTCGCGGGCGGCCCCTACATGTGCGCCGGCCACAGCAACTACACGGCCTGCATGTACGGCGCCACCATCAGCGCCGGCATGCTGAGCACGATGCAGGCCGACATCAACAACTGGAGCGGCACCGCCATCGACGACAAGGTGAACGTCGCGGCGCAGAAGGTCTACCTGTTCGTCGGCACGAGTGACTACACCGTTGGCCCGAACCCGATGAACGGCGCGAACACGCAGTACCAGAACAACGGCGTGCCGGCCGCCAACCGCAGCTACGTGCAGCGCAGCGGCACCGCGCACACCTTCCCCACCGACTTCGACAGCAGCGGCAACAACGCCTGCGGCAGTTCGGCTTCGCCCTACATCAGCAACTGCGGCTATGACGGCGCCGGCGCCGCGCTGGCGAAGTTCTACGGCACGCTCAACCCGCGCAACAACGCGCCGGCCGCGGCCAACTACGTGGAGTTCGACCAGGCCGCTTTCACGTCCAACCCGGGCATGGCCGCCACGGGCTGGCTCTACGTGCCGGCGAACTGCGCGGCCGGTGCCGCGTGCCGGCTGCACGTGGCACTGCACGGCTGCCAGCAGAACGCCGCCACCCTCGGTGACCGCTTCGTGAAGAACACCGGCTACACGCGCTGGGCCGACAGCAACGGCATCGTGGTGCTGTTTCCGCAGACGCGGGTGGACAGCACCAGCCGCAGCACCGCCGCCAGCGGCTCGCTGCCGAACCCGAACGGCTGCTGGGACTGGGTGGGCTGGTACGGCAGCAACTTCGCGCAGCGCGCCGGCACGCAGGCCGCGGCGATCAAGGCGATGGTCGACCGGCTGGCATCGGGCTCCACGGGCGGCGGCGGGGGTGGCGGCGCGCTGCCCGCGCCGGCTGGCCTCGGCACCTCGGGCGCCACGGCCAGCAGCATGGTGCTCGCCTGGGGCGCGGTGAGCGGCGCCGCGGGCTACAACGTCTACCGCAACGGCGCGAAGGTCAATGCCTCGACGGTCACGGCCACCAGCTTCACCGACACCGGCCTGGCCCCGGCCACCACCTACAGCTGGACCGTGGCCGCGGTGGACGCCGGTGGTCTGCAGGGGGCGCTGTCGGCGCCGGCCAGCGGCACCACCACCGGCGGCCCGCCTGCGGTGTGCTTCACCGCTTCGAACTACGCCCACACCACGGCACGCCGCGCCCACGTGGGCGGCGGCTGGGCGCTGGCCAACGGCTCGAACCAGAACCTGGGCCTGTGGAACGTCTTCGTGGTGACGACGCTGAAGCAGACCGGCCCGAACTACTATGTGCTCGGCAGCTGCTGATCGGAGAACGAGGCATGGCAACGGTGCGTGAAGGCCACAAGGCCGTTCTGGTGGTGGTGGACGTGCAGGTCGGCGTGATGGCGCAGGCCTGGGACGCGCCGCGCGTCATCGCCAACGTGGCGGCGGCCGTCGAGCGCGCGCGCCAGGCCGGCGTGCCGGTGGTCTGGGTGCAGCATTCGAACCACGAGCTGCCGCTGGACAGCCCGCCCTGGCAGTGGGTGCCCGAGCTGGTGCCGGCCGCCGGCGAGGCCCGCATCCACAAGCGCTACAACTCCTCGTTCGAGGACACCGAACTCGAGGCGCATCTCGCCCACCTGGGCGCCACCCACGTCGTGCTGGCCGGCGCCGCCACCAACTGGTGCATCCGCGCCACCGCCTACGGCGCGCTCGACCGCGGCTACGACCTCACGCTGGTGAGCGACGCCCACACCACCGAAACGATGGTGCTGGAAGGCGGGCCCACCATCGAGGCGGCCAGCGTGATTGCCGACCTGAACCTCACGATGAAGTGGCTCGAATACCCCGGCCGCACGCACGGCACGGTGAAGGCGGCGGCGCTGGACTTCGCGCTGCCCGGCCGGGCGCAGTAACGACGGCGCGCTCGCCTAAGATCGTCGGTCCCATGACCGACGCCACGCTCCGCGACCTCTCCGGCCACACGCCCATGATGCAGCAGTACCTGCGCATCAAGGCCGAGTTCCCGCACACGCTCGTCTTCTACCGGATGGGCGATTTCTACGAGCTCTTCTTCGACGACGCGCGCAAGGCCAACCGCCTGCTCGACATCACGCTCACGCAGCGCGGCCAGAGCGCCGGCGAGCCGGTGGTGATGGCCGGCGTGCCGGTGCATTCGG
>CAYREA010000239.1:0-7090 GCA_964423075.1 uncultured Rubrivivax sp.
AGCCCCCTGAAGAGTCGTTCGAGACCAGGACGTTGATAGGCCGGGTGTGGAAGCGGAGTAATCCGTTAAGCTGACCGGTACTAATTGCTCGTGAGGCTTGACCCTATAACTTTGACGATTGAGTCAATCGGGTTATGCCAAGTTAGACGCAATCTACTGATTAAGACTCTATGAATTGGCTGTGTTGTTCCAGGAACAACATGGCGACCCGTCAAGCCTGATGACCATAGCAAGGTGGTCCCACTCCTTCCCATCCCGAACAGGACAGTGAAACGCCTTTGCGCCGATGATAGTGCGGATTCCCGTGTGAAAGTAGGACATTGTCAGGCTAATTACTAAGCGAAGGGCCCGGTCAATTGACCGGGCCCTTTTGCTTTGCTCGGTCGACTATCATCGCGCCAAGCGCAACTCGCGGCGAAGTATCTTGCCGACATTGCTCTTGGGCAACTCGTCCCGAAACTCGATGTACTTCGGCCGCTTGTAGGCGGTGAAGTTCTCTCGGCAATAGCTCGAGATATCGTCCTCGCTCAGCGTCGGGTCCGACTTGACCACGAAGAGCTTGACGGCCTCGCCGGACTTCTCGTCTGCTATGCCGATGGCGGCGCACTCCAGTACACCCGGGTGCAGACTGACCACCTGCTCGATTTCGTTCGGATAGACATTGAAGCCCGACACCAGGATCATGTCCTTCTTGCGATCGACGATCCGAACATACCCGCGCTCGTCCATCACGCCGACATCGCCAGACTTGAAGAACCCATCGGGCGACATGACGCTTGTGGTCTCGTCCGGGCGGTTCCAGTATCCCGCCATCACTTGCGGACCCCGAATGCAGATCTCCCCGGGCGAGCCGGCCGGCAGATTCTCACCAGACTCGTCCCGAATCACGATCTCCGTCGAAGGGAATGGAAGGCCGATCGTCCCCGTGAACTCCCGACTATCCAGTCGATTGCTGGTGGCAACGGGCGAGGTCTCAGACAGGCCGTAACCCTCGACCACCGGGCAGCCGGTAACCTGCAGCCACTTCTCTGCCGTGGCGCGCTGCACTGCCATGCCGCCGCCATTCGAAACCACGAGCCCCGAGAAGTCGAGCCGGGCGAACTCGGGGTCATGGGCGAGTGCGTTGAACAGCGTGTTCACCGCCGGGAACATATTCACCCGGTGCGCCGACAGCGTCCGAACCAGCCCAGCAATGTCGCGCGGGTTCGGAATCAGCAGATTCATCGCACCGAAGTGCGCGCCCATCAAGGCGCAGATGGTGAGCGCGAAGATGTGATACAGGGGAAGCGCGCACACGACAGTCAATTGCTGGGCACCCACCTGTTCGAGCACGGGCCTGAACCAAGCCTCGCACTGCATGATGTTTGCAACCACGTTCCGATGCAGCAGCGTGGCGCCCTTGGACACGCCCGTCGTACCGCCGGTGTATTGCAGGAACGCTACATCGTTGCCCGAGATGACGGGCCGCTTGAACGGCAGCTTGCCACCCAACACCAGAGCGTCGCCGAACCGGGTCACGCTGCGTCCACCGTCCAGTGGCAGGGCAAACTCCGGAACCATGCGGCGCAAGTGGCGCACTCCAAAGTTGATCCAACGCCCGCGCCACGGCCCCAGCAGATCGCCCATAGCGGCCAAGGCCACATGCTTGACGCCGCACTCGCGGATCACCTCCTCCAGCGTGTGTGCGAAGTTCTCGAGCACGATAATCGCCTCGGCACCGGAGTCATTGAGCTGGTGCAACAACTCCCGCGCCGTGTACAGCGGATTGACGTTGACGACAACGAAGCCGCCGCGCAGCACGCCGGCCATCGCCACCAGGTACTGGGGAATGTTCGGCATCATCAGCGCGACGCGCGCACCGGGTGCCAAGCCCAGTGATTGCAACCACGCAGCCAGATTCTGGCTTAGCTCGTCCACCTCACGGTACTTCAGGCGCGCTTCCATGCAGCAGGCCGCGTCGCGCTGCGGGTATCGGCGAAAGGCCGACTCCAGCAGTTCGGCCAGCGACCCGTAGGCGCCAATGTCGGCCTGGGCAGGAACGCCAGGGGGATACTGAAGAAGCCAGGGATGCGTCACGTTGAAGGGCTGTTCGGCAGGGATGGGCCCGCATCCTCACCCGACGCGCCGCGGCCCGCCGTTGGTGCTTCTCCTAGGCCCGCAGCAACGGCGCCGCATCGCCAGCAAACAAGCGGGCGGCCATATCGCGCTCGCGCTCGGCGACCAGCGACAAGAAGCCCTCCGCGCCTTTCATCGCGCGAAAGGTGTCGAAACCCCGCTCAAGAAACTCCTGCAGAGAACCGAGCCCCGCCGCGTGTGCGGGCCCGCGCAGCAGCCGCAGGCTGTGGCGCAGCAGCGCGCTGCGTGTGTAGCCGTCCAGCGCACGGCCCACGGCCAGCATCAGAACAATTTGTCGCTCGCGCAACTCCGGATGTCCCACCGCGCGCCACGCCACAGCATACGAAGCTCCGCTTACCGGCCCTGCCGCGTGCATCCGGGCCATTGCCGTGTCCATGCGCTCAGACAGCGCATGCAGTTCCGACAGCAGCAACACAGTGCGGCAAACCTCGTGCGGGAACACGCGCGACATGCCCGGCACCACACGCGCGAACTGCTCATCGCGCCGCGTGAAGTCGCCGGGGCCGTAGAGATCGTCCAGGAAGAACTGCGCCGCGCCCGCGTAGCGCCCCCCGGACAGCAGGTCGGCGTAGGTATGGGTGAAACGAGCGTGCTGGTAGCCCTTGATGGCGGCCACACGCGCGTCGAGGGCCGCGTCGTCGGAACGCGCCAGCCGCTCGGCGGCAACCTCGCGCAGGTTCTGCAGGATCTCTTGTGCTTCCGGGTTCACGTTCGGTGGGCCTTGCAGGCAACTGTGCACCGGTGAACGGGCCGTGGCTAGTCAGGCGCCTCTAAGGGGGCTCGCCGCAATGATGCAACACTGAAGCCATGAAACGACGCCACTTGCTCGCCGTGGGCGGTGCCGCCGCAACGCTGCTGGCCGTGGCGGGCACGGCCGCCATCTGGTGGCGACCCGCACGTGTCGATGGGCGCCTGCAGCTTGAGGCACAGGTGATGCTGTCACGCGTGGCAGAAGCGGTTCTCGACACCCTGCTGCCGGCCGAGCCGGACCTGCGCGCCCAGGCGCTAAGCAAGCATCTCGCGCGCCTGGAAGCGACGGTCGCCGGTATGCCGCCGGCACTGCAGGCCGAAGTCGACCAGCTCTTCACGCTGCTGCTGGCACCGCCTGGACGAAGCCTGCTGCTCGGCCTGCCGTCCCCGTGGGAGCAAGCCCGCGTGGCCGAGCTGCAACAGGCCATGCAGGCATTGCGCACTTCGCAGCTGGCATTGCGCCAACAGGTCTTCCACGCCCTGCGCGACCTGACCAACGCGGTCTACTTCGCCGATCCCGACACCTGGGCCGTGCTCGGCTATCCCGGGCCCCGTGCCGTCTGACGCCCGTCCCACGCCATGTCCGAAGCCAGCATTCCCGACCCCATCCACGAAGGGCTCGCCCGCGGGTGGCGCGTGTTCGGTGGTACCCGCTCCGCACTACCCGCTGAATTGCACTGCGATGTGGCCATCGTCGGCAGCGGCGCAGGCGCCGGGATCACGGCCGAACTGCTCACGGCCGCCGGCCTGCAGGTTGTACTCATCGAAGAAGGGCCGCTGAAGAGCAGCAGCGACTTCCGCCAGGTCGAAGCCGAGGCCTATCCCGCGCTGTACCAGGAAAGCGCCAGCCGCAAGACCGCTGACAAGGCCATCGGCATCCTGCAGGGCCGCTGCGTCGGCGGGTCCACCACCGTGAACTGGACCAGCTCCTTCCGCACGCCATCGAGCACGCTCAAACACTGGCGCGAGCGCTTCGAGCTGCCCGACATGAACGACGACGCCCTGTCGCCGTGGTTCCTGCAGGCCGAGCAGCGGCTGTCCATCGGCCCTTGGCTCGTACCACCCAATGCCAACAACCAGCGCCTTCAGCTGGGCGCGGCGCGGCTGGGCATACCGGCGGCCGCGATACAGCGCAACGTCAAGGCCTGCTGGAACCTGGGCTCCTGCGGCCTGGGCTGCCCCACCAACGCCAAGCAGTCGATGCTGGTGACGACGATCCCGGCCGCGCTCGACCGCGGCGCCACGCTGCTGGTGCAGGCGCGTGTGGAGCGCCTGGATATCGAAGCAGGCCGCGTCACGGGTCTGTGGTGCGTGCCGGTGGCACTCAACGGGCACGCGTCGGGCGCAGCGGCCACGCGCGTCCATGCCCGCCACGTGGTGGTGGCCGGCGGCGCCATCAACTCGCCGGCGCTGCTGCTGCGATCCAAGGCGCCCGACCCGCACCGCCGCCTGGGCCGCCGCACCTTCCTGCACCCGGTGGTGGTGTCGCTGGCTGTGTTCGACGAACGCATCGAAGGCTGGCAGGGTGCGCCACAGACGATGTATACGGACCACTTCCTCGAACAGCACCCGGTCGACGGGCCCATCGGCTACAAGCTGGAGGCGCCGCCGCTTCATCCGGTGATCGCGTCGTCCACGATCCCGGGCTTCGGCGCCGAGCAGGCCGAGGCGCTGAAGGCCTTTCCCCACACGCACGCGCTGCTGGCACTGCTGCGCGACGGTTTCCACGAAGAAGCACCTGGCGGCACGGTGGCGCTGCGCGACGACGGCTCGCCGCTGCTCGACTACCCGCTCACCCCCTTCGTGCTCGAAGGCGCGCGGCGCGCGTTGCTGAGCATGGCCGAGATCCAGTTCGCCGCCGGCGCACGCCGCGTCACACCGGTGCACGAGCTGGCCCGCCCCTACGGCAGCTGGCAGGAAGCCAGATTGGCCATCAATGCCCTGCCCATCGTGCCGCACCTGACGCGCGTGATGAGTGCCCATGTGATGGGCGGCTGCGGCATGGCCGGGCGGCCCGAACTCGGCGTGGTGCGGCCCGATGGCCGGCACTGGCAGCTGGCCAATCTATCGGTGCATGATGGGTCGGTGTTTCCCACCAGCATCGGCGCCAATCCGCAACTGTCGATCTACGGCATCGTGAACCGGCTGGCCACGGGCCTGGCCCGTTCGCTCAGCGGGCGCGACGTGCGCCTGGCCTGACCCGGCCTCGATGCTCGCTCGGCTGCAGCAGTTCACCACCCTCGGCGGCCTGCTGCTGGCGCTGACCTGGGCCGTGTTGTGCTGGCGCGCCGGGCATGCGGCCTGGGCGCTGGGCGGCGCGGCGCTGATCGTCGGCGGCTACGCGCTCGTGCTGGCGCTGGAGTTCGTGTTCCTGGGCCTGGCCCATGGCACCAACGACCCGACGCCGCGCGCCACTGCGGCCCAGCGCTTCGCCGCCTGGTGGATGGAGGTGTGCGCCGCGCCGCGTGTCTTCTGCTGGCGCCAGCCCTTTCACAGCCGCCGCATTCCCGACCACCTGCCACCGGCGGCGCAAGGCCGCCGCGGCGTGCTCCTTGTTCACGGCTTCGTCTGCAACCGCGGCCTGTGGAATCCCTGGCTCGAGCAGCTCCACGCCGCAGGCACCCCCTTCGTCGCCGTCAATCTGGAACCTGTATTCGGCTCCATCGACGACTACATCGCCCCCATCGAAGACGCGATGCGCCGGCTGGAAGGCTGCACCGGCCAGGCGCCCGTAGTCGTGGCGCACAGCATGGGCGGCCTGGCGCTGCGGCGCTGGTGGGCCGAGAACGGTGACCACGGCCGCGTGCATCACGCCATCACCATCGGCACGCCGCATCACGGCACCTGGCTGGCGCGCTTTGCGATGTCGCGCAACGCGCGCCAGATGCAGCAGCACTCACCCTGGCTGGCCACGCTGGCGGCGCGCGAGCCACCGGGGCGGGCACAGCGCTTCACCTGCTTCTACAGCCACTGCGACAACATCGTGTTCCCGCCCGCCACGGCCACGCTGCCGGGTGCGGACAACCGCCACCTGGAAGGCCAGCCCCACGTGCACATGGCCGACCGGCCCGAGCCCTGGCAGGCGCTGCAGCGCGCGCTGCAGACCTAGACCGCGAACTCGCGCTCGTCGGCCAGCACCACGCCGGCCTCGATCTCGCCCTGCGCCGCGATGGTGTCGCGCACCTGGCGGTACACCGGCGTGAAGTCGGGCGCCGTGGTCTCGAAGAGCTGCTGGAACGAGTCGATGACGAAGTAGGTGGCCTGGTAGGTGTCGATGCGGTAACGGCTGCGCATCAGCCGCTTCAGCTCGAAGGCCACACGTCGCGGCTCCTGCGAGCGGATGCTGTGCTGCAGCTCGCCCGCCGAGCTCAGGATGCCCGCGCCATAGGCGCGCAGGCCCTGGGGCGTGGCGATCAGGCCGAACTCCACCGTGTACCAGTAGAGGCGCGCCAGCAGCTCGCAGGCGTCGAGCCGGCTCGCCTTCATGCCGCCGGCGCCGTAGGCCTGCATGTAGTCGGCGAACACGGGGTTGAAGAGCAGCGGCACATGGCCGAACAGGTCGTGGAAGACGTCGGGCTCGACGACGTAGTCGAACTCCTCGGGCTTGCGCATCCAGTCGGTCACCGGGAAGCGGCGCTCGGCCAGCAGGGCGAAGAAGGCCTCCTCGGGAATCAGCCCCGGCACGCCGACGATCTGCCAGCCGGTGGCTTTCATCAGCCGCTCGCTGATGGCGTCGAAATGCGGGATGCGCTCGGGCGCGCCCAGCTGCTGCACGGCCTGGATGAACTCGTCGCAGGCCAGCCCCGGCAACTGCTGCACCTGGCGCGCGTACAGGCGCCGGTAGGTGTCGTGGTCTGCCGCCGTGTACCGGCTGTAGTCCTGCGCGCAGGTGTAGTCGCTTCGCGCGCGGCCGTAGTCGCCACGTGGCGGGCGCTCGCCGGTGCCGTAGGTGACCGGCGCCACGCCGACATTGACGCCCTTCATCACGCCTTCTCCAGCACCCCGCGGCGCATCTGGTCGAGCTCGATGCTCTCGAACAGCGCCTTGAAGTTTCCTTCGCCGAAACCCTGGTCGCCCTTGCGCTGGATGAACTCGAAGAAGATGGGGCCGAGCTGGTTCTCGCTGAAGATCTGCAGCAGCAGCTCGCCGGCCTTGCCGTCGACGAGGATCTTGCGCGCCTTCAGTTCGGCCACGTTCTCGCCGT
>CAYREA010000240.1:0-7068 GCA_964423075.1 uncultured Rubrivivax sp.
CGGGCCCTACCGCGACAAACCCGGCTTCGGCGTGGTGGCCGAGGCGATGGGCGGCATGCGCCATCTCACCGCCGAGCCCGGCCGCACGCCGGTGCGCGTGGGCGTGAGCATCGGCGACACGCTGGCCGGGCTGCACGGCGTGATCGGCGTGCTGACCGCGCTGCACGAGCGCCAGCGCAGCGGCCTGGGGCAGGTGATCGACGTCGCCTTGTACGAGGCGGTCTTCAACTGCATGGAAAGCCTGCTGCCCGAGTACAGCGCCTTCGGTGCGGTGCGTGAACCCGCCGGCAGCGCGCTGCCCGGCATCGCGCCCAGCAACGCCTACCTCTGCAGTGACGGCCATGTGCTGATTGCCGGCAACGGCGACAGCATCTTCCGGCGCCTGATGGCCGCCATCGGCCGCGACGACCTGGCGCGAGACCCGCAACTCGCGGACAACACCGGCCGCGTGGCGCGGGTGGCGGAGATCGACGCCGCCATCGGCGCCTGGACGGCCAGCCGCCGCGTGGCCGAGGTGCTGGCCGTGCTGGACGCTGCCGACGTGCCGGCCGGCCGCATCTACAGCGTGGCCGACATCGCGGCCGACCCGCACTACGCCGCGCGCGGCATGCTCGACAAGGTGACCCTGGCCGACGGCAGCGAACTGGCCGTGCCGGGCATCGTGCCCAAGCTGTCGCGCACGCCGGGGCGGCACCGCCGCAACGCACCGAGCGTGGGACAGGACAACGACGCCGTGCTCAAGGCGCTGCGCCCGCGTCGGCCTTGACGGCGCCGCCGCGCGCGAGTTTCCACACCATCGCAGCCAGCAGCAGCACGCCGGCCAGCAGCACGGCCCACAGCAGCCAGGGGCGCAGCGCGGCCTTGAGTTCGGCGGCCGCGGCCTCCTGCGCCACGGCCGCCACCTCGGCCCAGGCCCCGAGCTGGGCGCGGCCCAGGCGCGGGCGTTCCTGGTCGAGCTGCGGCACCAGGCTGCCGATGGGCAGCGCGCCGTTGGGCGCATCGGCCGCACCGGCCAGCAGGCGGTAGGGCGGCTGGCCCTGGCTGGCGAACACCAGTTTCGCGAGATGCGCCTGCACCACCAGCTGCGTGCTGGCCGCATCGAGCGCACCCGCACGTTCGTCGGGCAGCACGCGCAGGTAGCGCGCGGTGGTTTGCAGTTCGAAGGCCGGTGAGCGGCTCGCCGCGCCGTCGCGCTCGATGCGGTAGCTGACCCAGCTGCCGAGTTCGCGCCAGGCTTCGTCGGCACGCTGGCGGCCCTGCAGGCGCAGCGGGGCGACGCGGGTGCCGGGCGGCAGCTGCAGGTCGACCGTGGTGATGGGCAGGCTGCCGCCCAGGTCGAAGTGCAGGGCGTTGGCCGGTGGCGGCGTCTTGCCCGCGGGCTCGGGGCTGGGCTTGATCTGCAGCGTCTCGGGCAGGTCCAGCGCCTGGGCCGTCTGCTTCTGCGTCACGGCCTGGGCACCGGTGAGCTGCGGCGCGCTGGCCCTGTCGCGCCACACCAGGCGCACGAAGCGCGGTACGTCGGTGGGCAGTGGCACTTCGCGCTGCACCAGCGGGCCGGAAGGCGAAGCCAGCGCCATCACCTGGCCGCTGCCGGCGCTGCGCCACTCGCGCAGGGTGTCGCTGGTGTCGATGTCGAAAGCGGCGCCAAACTCGGCCGGGCCGGCCCAGGCCAGGCGCAGCCACTGCGGCGCGGGCTGGCCGGCCTTGCGCTCGCCCAGGTCGAACAGCCAGCCGGGCGATTGCGCATCGGCCTTGCCCGCCGGGTCGCCGCTCAGGCGCCGCACGCGGATGCTGTCGCCCTGCACCAGCACTTCCACCGGCGAGGCCAGCGCTGCGCCGGGCGCTGTGCGGCGCGGCAGCGGGTAGGCGACGGTGTCGCGCAGCGCTTCCTGGCGCTGCTGCTCGGCCTCGCGCAGCGGCAGCCAGGCGTGCGGCACACGCTGGCCGGCGGCGTCCACCACGCGCAGGTCGGCCAGGCCCTGCGCCAGGCTGTGGCCGTAGGTGCTGGCGGGCAGCGGCAAGGTCACGAAGGCCGCGTTCTGCTGCACGGTGATGGGTGCGTTCCAGCGCAGCGCGGGTTCGGCGGCGAAGGCCGCACCGTAGGCCAGCAGGGCCAGGCCGATCTCAAGGTGCTTCACGGGCGGGCTCGTTCGAAGGCAGGGGGGCGACGTAGGCGATGACCAGCATCAAGAGGCCCACGCCGATGAAGGAGACGATGCGCGTGACGGTGCCGCTGCCCGACAGGTCCACCAGCAGCAGCTTGGCCACCACGGCGGCCAGCAGCGCCGCGCCCACCATCCACGCCGTGCGCTGCAGGCGGCGCGCCGACAGCCACATCAGCGCCAGCGCCGTGGCCGACCACAGCAGCGTGACGCCGGTCTGCACCGGCAGCGAGTTCATCCACTCATCCAGCGCGTAAGGCACGTGGCCCCAGTGGTGGAAGGCGCGCAGCAGCATGGCGTTGATCCAGAAGAAGCTGATGCCGGCCAGCAGTGCCAGCGGTGCGCGCCCCGCAGCCGCCAGGCGCGTGCGCACCGCTTCGTGCTGCAGCCACATGAAGACGGCGATGAGCGCGGTGGCCACGCCCAGGTCCAGCGGGTTGAGCAGCGGCACGTGCGGCAGCGGACGCGCGGCGCCGGTGGACCACCAGTTGGCCAGCAGCGTCCACAGCAGCAGGCCCACCGTGAGCACCGCGCCGGCGCTGGCCTGGTAGGCGGCGGGTTCGGCGCTCACCGGCCAGCGCCTCGCGGTGCCGGGGCGCGGCAGCAGCAGGAGCAGCAGCGCCGGCACGGCCAGCGTGCCCAGCCAAGGCCAGGCGGTGGCCGCGTCGCCCCAGCTGCGCGTGAGCTCGCCGCCGCCCTGCGCGCCCAGCACGGCCAGCAGCACCGGGCCGATGGCATGCACCACTTGGCGCGCGGGGCCAGGCCACGCCGGGGCCAGGCGGTGCAGCAGCAGCAACTGCGCCGCCAGCGCCAGCGGCCAGGCCCACCAGCCTCCTTCCTGCGCCGGGTGGTCGAGCAGGGCCACCGAGGCGAGTGCGGCCAGCAGCAGCGCCGGCGCCAGGCCCATCAAGGGCAGGCCCAGGTTGCGCCAGCGCAGGCGCAGCGCGGCCGCAGTGCAGGCCAGCGCGATCACGGCCAGCGCCAGCAGCCAGGCGGTGACGCTCTGGCGCGCGGTGGCGAAGAGATCGATCTGCAACGCCGCCGCGGCCAGCGCCCACAGCAGGCCCCAGCCGATGAGCAGCCCTTCGGCCGGTGCTTCGCCATCCGAGCCCACCGTGCCGCGGTGCACGAAGTACGCGCCGGCCAGCGCAGCCACGGCCAGCAGCAGCGCGTTCAGGAACCAGGCGTTGAAGATCGCCGTCGGCGCGCCGTGCCAGTGGTGCGCCAGCAGCAGCGTCACGCCGGCGATCATCAGCAGCGCATAACCGAACAGCCGCGGCAGGCGCCGCTGCTGGCGGAAGCCCAGCCACAGCAGGCCCGCGCCTTCCAGCGCCCAGGCGCCGCCGGTGCTGCGCGCGTCCAGCGCGAAGGGGATCACGAGGCTGATGAACACGGTGGCGATGGCCAGCGTGGCTTCGAACAGCACCGCCAGCCCCGCATGGCGCCGCATGCGCGTGGCCAGCGCGACGTAGAAAGCCGCCAGCACCAGGGCCGAGAGCGCGGTGCCGTAGGTGGTGTCGCGCATCAGGCCGTGCTGCAGCGCGAAGGCCAGCGTCGGCACGCCGAACAGCAGGCCGCCGTTGACCCAGGCGTCGCTGCGTGGCGGCTCGGCGCCGAGCCTGCGCACCGGCATCAGCAGCACGGCGTTGAAGAGCAGGAAGTAGGCGACAAGGAAACCTTGGGCCACGGCGTAGTGCGCCGGCTCGTACTTCAGCACACCCCAGGTCGCGGCCACGCCGAAGGTGAAGACGAAGCCCACCGCGTTGAGCAGGCGCCAGTTGCGGAACCAGGCCACGGCGGCGATGCCCAGGTCCAGCACCAGGTAGTAGCTGAACAGCGCCACGTGGTTGCCGCTGCCGCTGGACACCAGCAGCGGCGTGGCGAAGCCGCCTAAAGCGCCGATGAGCGCAAGCCCGCGTGCGTCCTGCAGCACCGCCAGCGCGGCGGCCAGGCCCGCCACCAGGACCATCAGCGCGAACACCGGCCCGGCGGACAGCACGCCGTAGTAGCGGAAGGCGACGAAGAGCGTGAGGTACAGCACCGCCACCGCGCCACCCTGCAAGGCCTGGCCGTAGGCCGGGCGGGACACACGCAGGCGCCAGCCCAGGCCCAGCAGCACCAGCGCCACGGCGCCGATGCCGGCCAGGCGGAATTCCACCGGCAGCAGCGCGTGGTCGCTGGCGTACTTGGCCAGGAAGGCCAGCCCGATGAAGAGGATGCCGATGCCGGCCTTGGCGATGGTGTTGCCGCCCAGCAGCCAGGCGCGGGCCTGGTCGAAGAGATCGGGTTCACGGGGTGTGGCCGGGCGCGCCGGCGGACGCGGCGCCTGCACGGGCGGCAGCGGTGCGGGAACGGTGCGCGGTTCAGCGGGCACCGGCGCCGCCACGGGCGGCAGCGTCGGCGCGGGCTGGGGCGTGAGCACCGGGGCGGGCTTGACGCTGTCTTCAACCGTCTCGCGCCGCGCGCCGGCCGCGATGGCGGCGTCGCGCCACTGCTTCATGGCGTCTTGCAGCGTGGCGATCTCGCGCTGCTGCGCCAGGCTGCGCACCAGCAGCCACGCGAGCAGGCCGCCGACGATCGCCCCGAAGGCGCCGTTGCCCAGGACAGCGCCGGCGAAGACGCCGACCACGATGGCAATCACAGGCACGGTGCAGGCCCTCCCAGGCTCTTGAGTCGGGGCACTCTAGCAGCGCCCTCCCGGCACGTCGGCGCTGGCGGCGCCGGTATCGCGCCGCGTCACCGCGGGCATCACGCGCTGCTGCTCAGGCGCCTTGCGGCGGCATCTGCGCGCGCAGCGCCAGCACCACGTCGGGCACGGCGCGGCTGGCTTCGTCGACGGCGGCGAGGTCGCCGTCTTCGATGCGCAAGGCGCAATCGACACCTTCGAGCCCGCCGCCCAGCGCCAGCAGCGGCGCGGCGTCGACGGCGGCAAAGGCGTCGGCCCAGGCCGCGGGCTGCAGGTCCACCGCCTGCAGGAAACCGGCGCACCAGCCGCGCGCGTCGGCCCATTCGTCGGGGCCTTGTTCGGCGAGGTCGAACACGGGTTCCCAGTCGGCCGCGTCACCGGCCATCTGCACGGCGATGTGGCGCAGGTGGCGCAGCAGCAGCACCACGGTGTCCTTGCGCTGGCGCTTGCTGGCAAACGGCGTGGCCTCGGCGTTGCCCAGCGGGCCGTCGCCGCCCCACACCCAGGGCAGCCAGTCGGCCGTGGGCCAGGTGGCGAGCAGTTCGGGCGGGCCGGCCAGCAGGGCGGTGAGGAATCCGTCGACACCGTCCAGCGACATCGCGCCGTCGGCGGGCAGGGCCTGCAACAGGCGGTCGAGCCCTTCCAGCTCGGCCGGCTGCAGCGGCGTGACGGGAGATTGCGGGTTGTAGCGGGGGTAGTCCAAGGGGGTCTTTCAGCCGGCTTGCACGAGCACCTGCGCATCGTGCAGCGCCACGCTATCACCCGGCCGCAGCTTGCGGCCGCGGCGGGTCTCGGTCTCGCCATTGACGCGCACCACGCCGGTGGCGATCAAGGCCTTGGCCTCGCCGCCGCTGCCCACCAGGCCCGTGGCCTTGAGCAGCGCGTCCAGCGTGATGTAGTCGCCGCGCAGGGCGAAGTCGACGGCTGGCATCAGCCGCGCATGGCGCCCAGCAGTTCCTGCGAGCCGGCGATCATCAGCCGCGCGTCGCTGCTCAGCGTGACGAAGCGAAAGCCCATGTCCACACGTGCCTTGGCCACGCGCGGCACGCCGTTGTGGATGCCGGCCACGACCTTGTGCGCCTTGGCGCGCGCCAGGATGTGCTCGATGGCCTGCTGCGCCTTCGGGTCGACGTCGTCGAACACCGGCTTGCAGCCCAGGCTGAGCGACAAGTCGGAAGGGCCGATGTAGATGGCGTCCAGGCCTTCCACCGAGAGGATGTCGTCCAGGTTGTCCAGCGCCTGCGCGGTTTCGATCATCGCGAAGGTGACGATGGTCTTGTTGGCGTGTTGCGGATAGTCGGCACCACCGTAGAGCAGCGCGCGCACCGGGCCGAAGCTGCGTGTGCCCATGGGCGCGTAGTGCGTGTAGGCCACGAGCTTCTGCGCGTCTTCGCGCGTGTTGATCATCGGGCAGATCACGCCGTAGGCGCCGGCGTCCAGCGCCTTCATCAGCACGCCCGGCTCCAGCCACGGCACGCGCACGATGGGCACGGTGGGCGTGGTGCTGATGGCCTGCAGCATGGGGATGAGCGCGTCTTCGCCGATCAGGCCGTGCTGCATGTCGATGGTCAGCGTGTCCCAGCCCTGGTGGGCCATGACCTCGGCCGAGAAGCCGTTCGGAATGGCCAGCCAGCCGTTGACGGCCGCCTTGTCCTCGGCCCACAGGGTGCGCAGGCGGTTCTCTCTCATGGCGGCTCCTGGTTCAGATGGTGCGCACGATAGCGCCTGCACCGGCTTCAGCGCCGTGGCGCTGTGCCCGCCGCATCCAGCGGGAAGCTGCTGCAGCCCAGCTGGCGGGAAATGTCGCGGCTGGCTTCGCGCAGCATGGCCACCAGTTCGGGCTCGCGCGCGGTGTCGTAGCGGAAGGTGGGGAAGCTCACCGACAGCCCGGCCACCACCTGGTTGAGGCGGTCGAAGATGGGAATGGCGGCGCAGCGGATGTGGTCGTCGAACTCTTCGCGGTCCTGCCCGAAACCCTGGGCCAGGGTGCGCTCGAGTTCGACGTCGAAGTCTTCGCGGCGGGTGATGGTCTTCTCGCGGAAGCGCTTGAAGTCACAGCCCTTCAGGATGCTGTCGCGCCGTGCCGGGTTTTCCCAGGCCAGCAGCACCTTGCCGATGGCGGTGCAGTGCAAAGGCGCACGCCGGCCCACGCGCGAGTACATGCCCAGCATGTGGCGGCTGTCGACCTTGTGCACGTAGATGATCTCGCTGTCGATCAAC